>CALPPS020000030.1 GCA_943325515.2 Flavobacterium psychrophilum | reverse complement strand
CACTTTTGTTCCTAAATTTGGTTTTATTCCTGTTGTTTTTCCAGAACATCTCAAGAAATTCAAATCAGTACCATCTACATAATTACTGTTGATACTTTTTAACGTAGCATTAACATCGGATGATGAATATTTAGTACTACCATTGCCCAAAATAGTATTAGTTGTGTGATATATTAGCTATTAAGATTGCTTTTTTTTATAACTATTAGTTTTACCATTTAGATTAACAATGATACCAACAACTTTAACTACAATTGATTCCTATAAAATACTTACATAACTAATTACTTTAGATTAACAATTTTATAATCTTTCAATTACCTAGATTCAAAAAAATATAATTTAGTATGCGTGCATAATATATTTTTGTATCTTTGAATTCCGAACTAAAACGTTACAACATTTTAGGCATGAAAGATAAAACCATAGATTATATACTCAGAGCCACTTGGCAAGCCGTTGCACGAATGTATAATGAAGAGGCTTCAAAATTTGATGGTTCGATGGCAATTGGATTTGCTTTATTGAGCATAGACAAAGAAGATGGAACACCGTCAACAGCCATTTCAACTAGAATGGGAATGGAAGCCACTAGCTTAACCCGAACATTAAAAACATTAGAAGAAAAAGGATTAATCATTCGAAAGAAAAATCCAGATGATGGAAGAGGTGTTTTAATTTACTTAACTGATTTTGGTAAAGAAATGAGAGCACAGTCTAAGGAAACTGTTATAAAATTTAATGAGTCCATTCGAGAGAATATTTCTGAAGAAAAACTTCAAAATTTCATGGAAGTGGCTGATGTGATTAATGATTTAATTAGCGAGAAGAAGATATTTTAAGGATTGTATAGTGTATACTGTAAATTGTATAATGATAAAAATAGACTAGACAGATGAACTATTTTAAAGAATTGAAAGTTTGGCAAAAAGCAATTGAATTGGTGACTAATACCTATTTAAAAACGCAATCATTTCCAAAGGAAGAAATTTATGGTTTAACCTCTCAAATCAGAAGATGTGCAGTTTCCATTCCTTCCAATATTGCTGAAGGATGCGGAAGAAAAACAAATAAAGATTTCAGTAGCTTTTTAGGAATTTCTTTAGGCTCTGCCTTTGAATTTGAAACGCAATTGATTATTTGTAAAAATTTAGAATTTATACAACAAAAAGATTTTAACTTATTAGAATCAGAAATACAACACATACAAAATATGATTATCAAGCTGCAAAGCACATTAGAAAACAAATAATTTTCACAACATACAATATACAGTATACAATATACAATAAAGAAAAATGAAACGAACAATCAAAAAAGTAGCAGTAGTAGGATCCGGAATTATGGGTTCTGGTATCGCTTGTCATTTTGCCAACATTGGTCTTGAAGTATTGCTTTTGGATATTGTCCCAAATGCACTTACCGAAGCCGAAGAAAAAAAAGGATTGACTTTAGAAAGTAAAGTAGTTCGCAACCGATTGGTTAATGAACATTTAACAAATGCTTTAAAATCAAACCCATCCCCTATTTACAGTCAGAAGTTCGCCAGTAGAATTACAACCGGAAACACTACTGATGATATGGCAAAAATAGCCCATTATGACTGGATAATTGAAGTAGTTGTCGAACGTTTGGATATTAAAAAATTAGTATTTGAGCAAATCGACAAATTCCGCAAGCCAGGAACTTTGGTTACTTCCAACACCTCTGGAATTCCAATCAACTTTATGAGTGAAGGAAGAAGTGATGATTTTCAAGCCCATTTTTGTGGAACGCATTTCTTCAATCCAGCACGCTATTTAAAACTATTCGAAATCATTCCTGGACCAAAAACTTCTCAAGAAGTATTGGATTTCTTGTTTGAATACGGTTCCAAATATTTAGGAAAAACATCGGTTATAGCCAAAGATACTCCAGCATTTATTGGCAATAGAATTGGAATATTTGGTATTCAAAGTTTGTTCCATTTGGTAAAAGAAATGGGATTAACTATTGAAGAGGTTGACAAACTAACTGGACCAGTTATTGGCCGACCAAAATCAGCTACGTTTAGAACTGTTGATGTGGTTGGTTTAGATACTTTAGTTCACGTTGCTAACGGAATTTATGACAATTGTCCAAATGACGAAGCACACGAACTGTTCAAACTACCAGATTTCATCAACAAAATGATGGAAAACAAATGGCTAGGTAGTAAAACAGGCCAAGGTTTTTACAAAAAAGTAGATAAAGAAATCCTTTCTTTAGATTTAGATACTTTAGAATATCGTTCTGCCAAAAAAGCTTCTTTTCCTACTTTAGAATTAACCAAAACCATCGATAAACCTATTGATAGATTTAAAGTTCTCGTAAAAGGAAAAGATAAAGCAGGTGAATTTTACAGAAAATCATTTTCTTCAATGTTTGCTTATGTTTCCAATAGAATTCCTGAAATATCAAACGAATTATATAAAATAGATGATGCCATGAAAGCTGGTTTCGGTTGGGAAAATGGTCCTTTCGAAATATGGGATGCCATTGGTGTGGAAAAAGGAATTGCATTGATGCAAACCGATGGCTATCAACCAGCAACTTGGGTTACTGAAATGCTAGCGTCTGGAAGTTCTAGCTTCTACACTGTAAAAGAAGGTGCAACTTTCTTCTACTCTATTCCAAATAAAACGCAAACCAAAGTTCCTGGACAAGATAGTTTCATTATCCTTAATAATATTCGCGAAAGCAAGAAAGTATGGAGCAACAGTGGTGCTGTAATTCATGATTTAGGTGATGGCATCTTAAACCTTGAATTTCAGTCTAAAATGAATACTATTGGTGGTGATGTTTTAATAGGAATTAACAAAGCTATTGACCTTGCTGAAAAAGAATACAACGGATTAGTTATCGGAAACCAAGGTGCTAATTTCTCTGTTGGCGCCAATATCGGAATGATATTCATGATGGCAGTCGAACAAGAATATGACGAGTTAAACATGGCAATCAAAATGTTTCAAGACACGATGATGCGTGTGCGCTATTCAGGAATTCCAGTAATCGTAGCGCCACACGGAATGACACTTGGTGGTGGGTGCGAAATGAGTATGCATGCCGATAAAGTGGTTGCTGCAGCAGAAACCTACATAGGTTTAGTAGAATTTGGCGTTGGTGTAATTCCTGGCGGTGGTGGTTCTAAAGAAATGACTTTACGAGCTTCCGACTTATTCCGTAAAAACGATGTAGAACTAAATGTGTTACAAGAATATTTCATGACAGTTGCCATGGCAAAAGTAGCCACCTCGGCTTACGAAGCTTTTGACATGGGCGTTTTACAAAAAGGAAAAGATATTGTCGTAGTCAATAAAGACCGCCAAATAGCCGAAGCTAAAAAACATGCATTGTTATTAGCTGAAGCTGGTTACACACAACCTATTCGTAGAACTGATGTAAAAGTATTAGGAAAACAAGCACTCGGAATGTTCTTAGTAGGAACAGATCAAATGGTGGCTGGAAAATACATCTCAGAACACGATCAAAAAATTGCCAATAAACTAGCGTATGTAATGGCTGGTGGTGATTTATCTGAACCAACTCTAGTGAGCGAACAATATTTATTAGACATTGAAAGAGAAGCTTTCTTGAGTTTGTGTACAGAGAGAAAAACTCTAGAAAGAATTCAGTTTATGTTAACTAAAGGAAAACCATTGAGAAATTAGTATTAAGATTAGAGTATTAAGTAGTAAGACTTAAAAAAAGATTATGCACAACTTTGAAAAATTAAAAATTTGGCAAAAAGCAATGGATATAGCCATTGAAGTTTATGAAGTTTCTTTGCTTTTACCTAGTGATGAAAAATTTAATTTAATTCATCAAATAAAAAAATGTGCTATTTCAATTCCTTCGAATATAGCTGAAGGTTCAGGAAGAAATCATAACAAAGAGTTTGTTCAATTTTTAGGAATAGCAAATGGCTCAACTTTTGAATTAATAACTCAATTAATTTTAGCTAAAAGACTAAATCTTATCAAGGAAGAAAAAATACAATCAATAATAATTCAATTAGTAGAAGTCTCAAATATGAATTTCTCTTTACAAAAAACATTAAAAACAACATAAATTCAAAGATTGTAAAGTCTTAATACTTAATACTCCAATCTTAATACTAAAAAAAATATGAAAACAGCCTATATAGTAAAAGGATACAGAACAGCGGTAGGAAAAGCACCTAAAGGAGTTTTCCGTTTCAAACGTCCCGATGAATTAGCAGCAGAAACTATTGAGTATTTAATGTCTCAGTTTCCCGATTTTGATAAAAGTCGAATTGATGACGTAATGGTAGGAAACGCAATGCCCGAAGCCGAACAAGGTTTAAACGTAGCGCGTTTAATTTCCCTGATGGGATTAAAAGTAACCGATGTACCTGGTGTAACCGTAAATAGATATTGTGCTTCTGGACTTGAAACAATTGCTATGGCAACAGCCAAAATCCAAAGCGGAATGGCAGATTGTATTATCGCTGGTGGTGCCGAAAGCATGAGTTTTATCCCAATGGGTGGTTACAAACCCACTCCAGATTATGCCGTTGCAAAGGAAGGAAACGAAGATTACTATTGGGGAATGGGCTTAACTGCGGAAGCGGTTGCCAAACAATTCAACATCTCTCGCGAAGACCAAGATGAGTTTGCTTTTAATTCACACCGAAAAGCGTTGCAAGCACAGGCTGATGGTAAGTTTGACAACCAAATTGTTCCTATAACAGTTGAACAAACATTTATCAACGAAAATGGTAAAAAAGAAACTAAATCATACACAGTAACCCAAGACGAAGGACCAAGAGCTGGAACATCTACTCAAGCTTTATCGGGATTAAAACCGGTTTTTGCAGCGGGAGGAAGTGTAACCGCTGGAAATTCCTCGCAAATGAGTGATGGTGCTGCATTCGTATTAATCATGAGCGAAGAAATGGTAAAAGAATTGAACCTCACTCCTATTGCGCGTATGGTGAGTTATGCTGCAGCGGGAGTTGAACCAAGAATTATGGGGATTGGCCCAGTAAAAGCCATCCCAAAGGCATTAAAACAAGCTGGATTAACATTAAACGATATAAATCTAGTTGAATTAAACGAAGCTTTTGCCTCACAGGCGTTGGCTGTTACGCGAGAATTAGAAATCAATCCAGCTATAATCAATGTAAATGGTGGTGCAATTGCTTTAGGGCATCCATTAGGGTGTACTGGAGCAAAATTATCGGTACAATTATTTGACGAAATGAAACGCCGTGGTGATAAATACGGAATTGTTTCGATGTGTGTAGGAACAGGACAAGGAAGCGCGGGGATTTATGAATTATTATAAATTTTGAATTCTAAATTTTAAATGAAAGACAATCTGATAGCTAATAAAACATTTGATTTTTCTCTGATGATTATCAAATTATTTATTGAATTAAAAAAAGAAAACTAATTTATAGTTTCTAAACAATTACTCAGATGTGGAACTAGTATAGGTGCAAATGTTGAAGAAGCAATTGCAGGACAGTCAATGAAAGATTTTGTCAATAAGCTTTCGGTTGCAAACAAAGAAGCAAGAGAAACAAAGTATTGGTTAAGACTATTAGATAAATCAGAATTGACTAAAATAGAAGTTGAAGAATATCTCATCGAAATAGAACACATAATCAACATAATAACCAAGATTATCAAAACATCACAAGAAAAGAAATAATTTAAAATTTATAATTCAAAATTTAAAATAACAATACAATGAGCGATATAACCCGTGGAGGAGAATTCCTAGTTAAAGAAACAAAATGTGAAGATATCTTCACACCCGAAGATTTCTCAGAAGAGCAAATCATGATGCGTGACAGCGTTAAAGAATTTGTAGATAAAGAAATCTGGCCTTACAAAGACCGTTTTGAAAAGAAAGATTACGCCTTTACAGAAGCCACCATGCGAATGGCTGGTGATATGGGTTTCCTTAGCGTTGCGGTTCCCGAAGCGTATGGCGGCATGGGAATGGGATTTGTAGATACCTGCTTGGTATGTGATTACATTTCTGGTGCAACGGGTTCTTTCTCAACTGCATTTGGTGCACATACCGGAATTGGAACTATGCCAATAACGTTGTACGGAACAGAAGCTCAAAAACAAAAATACGTACCTAAACTAGCTTCTGGCGAATGGTTTGGGGCCTATTGTTTAACAGAACCAGGCGCAGGAAGTGATGCCAATTCTGGAAAAACCAAAGCCGTTTTATCGGCTGATGGCAAATTCTATTCCATCACGGGACAAAAAATGTGGATATCCAATGCTGGTTTCTGCTCAGTGTTTATAGTTTTTGCTCGAATTGAAGACGATAAAAACATTACAGGTTTTATTATAGAAAATGATGCTGCCAATGGCATTACGATGAACGAAGAAGAGCACAAACTAGGCATTCGTGCTTCCTCTACGCGTCAAGTATTTTTTGCTGATACCAAAGTTCCTGTCGAAAATATGCTAGCTGGTCGTGGTGAAGGTTTTAAAATCGCAATGAATGCGTTGAATGTTGGACGAATCAAACTAGCTGCAGCTTGTCTGGACGCACAACGTCGTGTGACTTCCAATGCTGTGAATTATGCCAACGAGAGAGTACAATTCAATACACCTATCGCTCAGTTTGGTGCAATTCGATACAAATTGGCCGAAATGGCAACATCTACTTATGCTGGAGAAAGCGCCACCTATAGAGCCGCAAAAGATATTGAAACCCGCATCAAATTGCGGGAAGCCGAAGGTGCATCACACCAAGAAGCTGAATTAAAAGGGGTAGAAGAATTTGCAATTGAGTGTTCGATCCTTAAAGTAGCGGTTTCTGAAGATGTTCAAAACTGTGCAGACGAAGGCATTCAAATTTATGGTGGTATGGGATTCTCAGAAGATACTCCTATGGAAAGTGCGTGGCGCGATGCTCGTATTGCTCGGATTTATGAAGGCACCAACGAAATTAACCGAATGTTATCGGTGGGTATGCTAATCAAAAAAGCCATGAAAGGCCATATTGATTTACTAGGCCCTGCCTCAAAGGTGGTAGAAGAATTGATGGGAATACCTTCATTTGAAACTCCAGACTATTCTGAATTATTTGCTGAAGAAAAAGAAATAATTGAAAAATTGAAAAAAGCATTCCTGATGGTTGCTGGTGGTGCAGTTCAAAAATATGGAATGGATTTAGATTCACACCAACAATTATTGATGGCTGCTGCCGATATGTTGATCGAAATTTATATGGCAGAAAGCACATTGTTACGAACTGAGAAAATCGCAAAAGCACAAGGCGAAGACAAAGTAAAAGAACAAATTGCTATGGCCAAGTTATACTTATACAAAGCTGTAGATATCATCAATCAAAAAGGAAAAGAAACCATAATTTCGTTTGCCGAAGGCGACGAACAACGCATGATGCTTATGGGATTGCGCCGCTTTACAAAATATACTAATATGCCAAACATCGTTGGATTAAGAGAAACTATTACCGCAAAGTTAGTGGCGGAAAATAGCTATTGTTTTTAGTCTTAAGTTAATCTTTACTGGTCTTAATTAATTTAAAATATTACTTAAGACCATTCGTTAAACTAGCTAAGCTCTGTTCAATAGTGGCAATCTTTGCCAATGCATCGGCTTCTTTCTTTTTTTCGTTATCTATGACTTGTGGTGGTGCACCAGCTACAAATTTTTCATTAGCTAGTTTTCCTAGCACACTGCGCAAGAAACCTTGAGTATATTTCAACTCTTCGGTTAGCTTGGCAATCTCAGCAACAATGTCAATATTTCCTAGGACGGGTATAAAATATTCGTTTGATTTTACACGATAAGTTAGAGCGCCATCTATCTTATCGGAAATATATTCTAAAAAAGTAATATTGCCCAACTTCATAATCACGCAGTCAAAATAAGCACTTACTTTTTCGTTGTTGATTATTTTTAAATCAACAGGGTCTTTCATTGCAATGTTTTTTTCTTTTCGAATAGTTCTAACACCTGCAATTACTTCCATAGCAAAATCAAAATCAGCTATTAATTTAGCATCAAATGAGGTTAACTTTGGATACTCCGCAATGATTAAAGCCTGCTCTGGTGTTCTGTCGGCTATATATTGCCAAATCTCCTCTGTTAGAAAAGGCATGAATGGATGTAATAGCTTCAAGTTAGCTTCTAACATTTCGATGGCTTTATCAAAGGTGGCGCGGTCAATAGGCTGTTGGTAAGCTGGTTTTATCATTTCCAAGAACCACGAACAGAAATCATCCCATACCAATTTATATATACTCATTAAAGCATCAGACAAACGGTATTTATCAAAATGGTCTTCTATTTCTACTAAGTTTTGTTGTAACTTAGCTTGATACCATTCAACAGCTACTTTAGCACTCTCAGGTTGAGGAATATCTGCTACTTCCCAACCTTTGATTAATCGGAAGGCGTTCCAAATTTTGTTGGCAAATGCTTTACCGTTGTTGCACAATTCTTCGTCAAACATGATATCGTTTCCGGCAGAAGCACTCAACAGCAGCCCGACTCTAACCCCATCGGCACCAAACTTTTCTATCAGTTCTAATGGCTCTGGAGAGTTTCCTAAAGATTTTGACATTTTACGACGTTGTTTGTCGCGTACTAAACCTGTTAGATAAACATTGGTAAACGGTTTTTGACCCGTATATTCATATCCTGCAATAATCATTCGCGCCACCCAGAAGAATAAAATATCTGGACCAGTAACTAAATCATTGGTTGGGTAATAGTATTTGAAATCTTCATTATCTGGTTCCATGATACCTCCAAAAACAGCCATTGGCCACAACCATGAAGAGAACCAAGTGTCGAGTGCGTCTTCGTCTTGTTTAAGGTTGCGGGTTTCGAGTTGCGGGTTTAGCGTTTTTATCCTTGCAAGCTCAAGTGCAGTTTCTATGTTTTCGGCTACTACGAAATCTTCTTTTCCATCGCCGTAAAAGTAGGCTGGGATTTGTTGTCCCCACCACAGTTGGCGAGAGATATTCCAATCGCGGATATTTTCTAACCAGTGACGATAGGTATTATCAAAACGCGAAGGGTATAATTTAATTTCTTTAGTTTCTAATACTGCTTTGATAGCTGGTTTAACCAATTCTTCCATGCTCAAAAACCATTGATCAGACAAGCGAGGTTCTATAACAGCTTTGGTTCTTTCGGATGTTCCTACTTTATTGAGATGGCTTTCTACTTTAGCTAAAGCACCATTGTTTTCTAATTCAATAGTAATTTCTTCACGCACAACAAAACGATCTTTACCTTGATAATGTAATCCATAAGAATTTAATGTAGCATCTTCATTGAAGATATCGATGATTTCTAGGTTATGCTTTTCTCCTAAAGCTTTATCGTTTACATCGTGTGCGGGAGTTACTTTTAAACATCCTGTTCCAAATTCCATATCCACATAGTCATCAAAGATGATTGGCACAACTCTATTGCAGATTGGGACAATTGCTTTTTTACCTTTCAAATGTTTGAAACGTTCGTCATTTGGGTTAACACAAATAGCAGTATCTCCAAAAATCGTTTCTGGTCTTGTGGTTGCAACCGTTAAGAAGTCTGAAATTCCTTCGATTTGATATTTTAAAAAATATAATTTTCCTTGTGTTTCTTCATAAATTACTTCTTCGTCAGACAAGGTAGTTTTTGCTTCGGGATCCCAGTTGACCATTCGGAAGCCACGATATATATAGCCCTTGTTATATAAATCTACAAACGAACGAATTACAGAGGCAGACATATCAGGATCCATAGTGAATTTGGTTCTGTCCCAATCACAAGAACAACCTAGTTGTTTTAACTGTTCTAGAATGGTTCCTCCGTATTTATTAGTCCAATCCCAAGCGTGTTTTAAGAACTCTTCCCGAGTTAAATCGTTTTTGTTGATGCCTTCACTTTTTAGTTTAGCTACCACTTTTGCTTCTGTTGCAATTGAAGCATGATCGGTTCCAGGTACCCAACACGCATTGAAACCTTTTAATCGTGCACGACGAATAAGAACATCTTGAATAGTATTATTGAGCATGTGCCCCATGTGCAATACCCCCGTAACATTAGGTGGCGGAATTGTGATGGTATAGGGCTTTCTATGATCGGGTTTAGAGTGAAAATACTTGTTTTTAATCCAGTAGTCGTACCATTTTTTTTCTACTTCAGCGGCATTGAATTGTGCAGGAATCATATAATATTAGATATTAGATTTTTGATTTTAGAATGTAAAAGTGCAATACGTTTCTCTTTTAGCCCCGATTGTAGCAGTTACCTTGTAACGCGGAAAGCGGGAATATGGTTGGCTGAATATCAATGTCTTTTCGCTCCAAAACACTATGGGACACATATTGTAAATTGAAATGCAAAAGTAATTAATAAAGACTTTAGAAAAAATTAAGAAGTATTTTTTTGTGTATTTATTTAAAGGACGTATTTTTACTAAATCATATAAAGGATTTGACCTATGAAAAAAGTTATATTTATTGCTGTACTGTTATTAAATGCTACTGTTTTTGCCCAAGTAGGAGCAAAAATTGAGTTTAAGGATAAAGATAACACCATAGATTATGGTACGACCAACAAAGAAGATGATAATGGTATCCGTGTATTTGAATTTACTAATACGGGAGATGCTGACTTGATTATTACTAATGTGCAATCGACTTGTGGTTGTACTGTGCCTTCAAAACCAACCGAACCTATTCCGCCAGGGAAAACTGGAAAAATAGAGGTAAAATATAATATGCATTCGGGTCCGATTAGAAAAACTATTACGGTAGAAAGTAATGCTGTGAATACTGAAGATGGAAAAGTGGCAATAAAGATTAAGGGCGAAGTGATTGAAAAACCAGTAGTCAACTTACTGGAAAAGAAAACTAAGAGCCCAATGATGCAATAAAAGAAAAGGACAGGATTCAGACTGAACACAAAAGGTTATAAATTATTTTATACTCATGAGCTCGATATTGTATCGGGCTCATTTTAATTAAATTTGACTACATGCTTTCTTTATTATAGTTTTAGATGCATTGTTATCAATAGAAAAAATCGCAAATTTGTAACACAAAAAAATTAATCATGCCGAAAATATCCTTAAAAGGGCAACAAATGCCAGAATCACCTATAAGAAAACTGGTTCCTTTTGCTGAAATTGCTAAAAAGAAAGGACATAAAGTATATCACTTAAACATAGGTCAACCTGATATTAAAACGCCAGAAGTCGCTTTGAATGCGGTAAAAAATGCTGATATCAAAGTATTAGAGTACAGCCATTCTGCTGGATTTGAAAGCTATAGAACTAAGTTATCTGCCTATTACAAATCACATGGTTTGCCTATTGATGTTGCTGATATTATTATCACTACTGGTGGTTCAGAAGCATTACTTTTTGCCATGGGAAGCACTATGGATTCAGAGGATGAAATCATTATTCCTGAACCATTTTATGCAAATTATAATGGTTTTTCAACGGCTTCGGGTGTAAAAGTAGTGCCTGTAATTTCTACTCTAGACCAAGGGTTTGCCTTACCTCCTATTGCGGAATTTGAAAAATTGATTACGCCAAAAACCAAAGCTATCTTAATATGTAATCCAGGAAACCCAACGGGATATTTATACTCTGAGGAGGAAATCATGCAACTAGCCGTCTTAGTCAAAAAACACGATTTGTTTTTAATTGCCGATGAAGTATATAGAGAATTTATTTACGATAAAAATGACAAACACTATTCAGTAATGAATATACCCGAACTAGAACAACATGCTATCATGATAGATTCGGTTTCTAAAAGATATAGTATGTGTGGCGCAAGGATTGGTTGTATAGTTTCAAAAAACAAGGAATTAATGGCTACGGCGATGAAGTTTGCACAAGCCAGATTAAGTCCACCCACCTATGCACAAATTGCCAGCGAAGCTGCTCTAGAAACTCCACAAAGTTATTTTGATGATGTGATTGCAGAATACAAACAAAGAAGAGATACATTAGTAACTGAATTACAAAAAATTGAAGGTGTAAAAGTAGCAACACCGAAAGGTGCTTTTTATTGCATTGCTCAATTGCCTGTAAAAAATGCTGACGACTTTGCGCAATGGCTTTTAGAAAGTTATGATAATAATGGTGAAACGGTTATGGTAGCACCTGCAGCTGGTTTCTATTCTACACCTAATGTAGGGTTGAATGAAGTTAGAATTGCATATGTGTTAAAAAAAGATGATTTAATTCGATCAGTTGCTATTTTAAAAGAAGCCCTGAAAGTGTATCCTCAAAACTAATTATGGTATTACACGAAAAATAAAACTGTCCGAAAGAGAATCGTTTTTTTTTATAATTAGAAAGCAAGATTTAATAATAAAGAATTAGATGTGCCACAAAAAAAACATTAATTTGTGGTTTATTATTACTTTTCGATCTTTCTTCTTTTTCTTTCTGTATTCAATAAATTTAATTCTCTACTGGTTTGTCCAGCAACAGAAGTATTTTCTTCTGCACGACGAATCAAATAAGGCATAACATCACGAACGGGGCCAAAAGGTAAATATTTAGCAACATTATAGCCTTGTGCTGCTAAGTTATAACTAATATTATCACTCATTCCATACAATTGTCCGAACCAAATTCGAGGGTCATTTTTAGAGATTCCTTTAGCTATTTGCATTTCAAGTAACTTGTATGAACTTTCTTCGTTATGCGTTCCAACAAAAATTGCCATTGTATCAATATGATGCATCATATAATCTAACGCCTTATTATAATTATCATCAGTAGCTTGTTTACTCTTACAAATTGGAGTTGGATATCCATTTTCTTCTGCTCGCTTGTTTTCTTTTTCCATATAAGCACCGCGAACCAATTTCATTCCTACATAAAAATTACCTGCATTAGCCCGATCATGCAAAGCTTTCAAATAATCTAATCTATCCCAACGGTACATTTGTAACGTATTGAAAACAATAGCTTTTTCTTTATTATATTTTCGCATCATCTCTTCAACTAATTCATCAGCGGCATCTTGCATCCAACTTTCTTCACCATCAATTAATAAGGCAACATTTTTGGAATGTGCTGTTTTGCAAATGATTTCAAAACGTTCCTTAACACGATCCCATTCCGCTTGTTCAGCATCTGAAAGTGGTTGCTTCTCACCTATTTTGGTATATAAATCCAATCGACCTAAACCTGTTGGTTTGAAAACTGCAAAAGGAATTGCTTGTCTTTCTTGAGCAAATTCAAGGGTTTTTAAAGTCATTTCTAATGCTACATCAAATTGGGCTTCTTCTTCTTTACCTTCCACAGAATAATCCAAAACCGAAGAAACGCCCTTGGTAAACATATTATCAACAACATTAAGACAATCCATTTCATTTATGCCTCCACAAAAATGATCGAAAACGGTGGCTCGAATTAATCCTTCAACTGGTAAATGTGCATTTAATGCAAAGTTGGTTACCGCGGTTCCTATTCTAACCAATGGCTCATTTGATATCATTTTAAATAAAAAATAAGCTCTATCTAGTTCGGTATCACTTTTTAACGCAAAAGCAATCTCGGTATTGTTGAATATTTGGTCCATCGAAATTTTATTAATTATGCAAATATAAATAGAGTTTTAGAATATTTTTTATGATTTCAACCACAAATCCCTATACTTTTTATCTTTATCGTAATCCGCAGCTTGTTTTTCAATATTAAAATAACGGTTCCCTCTAGGATCATTGCCTACACCAGCTAGATAAGCCCAATTTCCCCAATTACTACATACATCATAATCAATAAGTTGTTGTTCAAAGTAAGCTGCTCCATAACGCCAATCGAGTTTCAAATCATTGCATAAATAACTTGCTACATTTTGTCGTCCACGATTACTCATAAATCCTGTATGTTTTAACTCAATCATATTAGCATCAACAAAATCAATATCTGTTTCTCCATGTATCCATTTTTGAAGTTCTTGGGTATTGTGTTCATTTATTGGCATTCCTTTATCTTGAATTCCAGCTTGTTGAAAGAATTTAGCATTGTATTTTTTCATCATAAATCTAAAATAATCTCTCCACAATAATTCAAAAATCATCCAATAGGTCGATTGATTAGCTCCAAATTGCAATTCATATTTTTTGAGTTCGTCATTAATAAATCTAGGGGAAATACAACCCAAAGCCAACCAAGCCGAAAATTTAGAGGAATAATCAGCGCCAACCATTCCGTTTCGAGTTTCTTTATAATTTGAAATGCATTTGGATTCAAAAAAATAATGATTCAGTCGTTTTATTGCTTCGGTTTCGCCTCCCCTAAAATGTATTGCAGCTCTTGAATCTATTGGCGTGAATTCTAAACCTAATTCATCCAATGTTGGTAAATTCAAAACAGGAATCTCGGGAGATTTAATTTGATATGGTGCTTCAAAAGCTGTTCTTATTGATGCATCTTTTTCGGTTTTCTTTCTGAAATTAGTAAATACATCTGGAATATCTTTAATTGAAAAAGGCAAATCTTCAGCATGGTATAATGTACTCGTGCTAAATGTTTTGAGTTCACATTTTAACTTAAATAATGCTTCTCTAACTTTTTCCTCGGTTTGCTTTTCTTGATAAGAAACTTCTTTTTTTGAAAAAACTTTAGTTGCCTTATATTGTTGAACTATATTCGGAATTTCAATTTCAGATTTTCCTTTCAAAATTAATAATCCTGAACCTAATTCTCGTAAATTTTTATCCAAATCAATTAATGATTCTAATAAAAAATGTGTTCTAAAACTTCCTGTTTTTTTAAATCCGAATTCTGTGGTAACATATTCAGTATCATCAAAACAATATACCGGAATGATTTTATCACTTTGTGCAATGGCTTTAATTATTGTTTCGTTGTCGTGTAACCGCAAATCGGTTTTAAACCAAACTATTGTAGTTCTCATAATTCATTTATATTTTTCAAGTAAAAATCAGCTTGTTCTAACATAGCCGTTTTGTCTTCTGGTTTCATCTTTCTCCAAACATTATACATCATACCAATTCGAGGATTTTTAGACAATTTAGCTTCATTTCTGTCGTAAAAATTCCAATACAAACTATTAAACGGACAGGATTTTTCACCTGTTTTGAGCGCTTTTTTGTAAAAACAACTCCCACAATAATGGCTCATTTTATCGATATAAGAGGCAGAACTCACATAGGGTTTTGTTCCCACAATGCCACCATCTGCAAATTGACTCATGCCGCGAGTATTGGTAATTTCAACCCATTCAAAGGCATCAATATAAATTCCAAGATACCAAGCGTCGATTTCGTCAGGATGGATTCCAGCCAAAAGTGCAAAATTACCAGTAATCATCAATCGCTGAATATGATGCGCATAAGCAAATTGTAATGATTGATTTATAGCGTCTTTCAGGCAATTCATTTTGGTCTTTCCGGTCCAAAACCAATCAGGTAATTTTTCTTGATTATTGAAGAAGTTCATACTAGCAAATTCGGGCATTTTGCTCCAATAAATACCTCGCATGTATTCGCGCCAACCAATTATTTGACGCACAAAACCTTCCAATTGGTTGAATTCTATTTCGTTGGGACGTTTTTTCCATTCTTCAATACACCGTTCAATAACTTCTTGAGGCGAAATCATTTTTACATTCATTGAAAATGAAATACGAGAATGATACAAAGACCATTCGTTTGGCGACATGGCATCTTGATAACTTCCAAATAATTGTAAGCAGTGTTCTGCAAAAAAGTCTAACAATTCTAAAGATTGCAGTCTATTTATCGGCCAAACAAAGTTTTTAGCATCAATAGTTCCGATAGTTTCAATAGTAGCTTTTATAATTTCTTCATAAATAGGTGATACATCATTATTAAAAACTAAAGGCGAAATTGATTTGTGATTTTTGGGTAATTTTTTTCGGTTTTCACCATCATAATTCCATTGTCCAGTTAGCGGTTTATCGCCGTCCATCATTACATTGTGCTTTTTTCTCATAGTACGATAAAAACTTTCCATTAAATAGATTTTCTTACCTTCAAAGAAATCGCCAAGTTCGTTTCGAGTGGTAAAAAAATGTTCAGAATCAACAACCGCATTTGAAATTGAAATTGTTTTGCAAAGGTTTTTTAAATCCAAATCTACTCGATATTCATCGGGTAATTGGTATTCAAAATGAGTAAAATTGTGTAATGAAATTAGATTTTTAATATTCTTTTCAAAGGAATGTAAGTTGTTATTATCATTCAAGTAAATGTATATAACTTTATGATTTTTAGCAATTAAATCATATTTGAAATAACGCATCGCAGAAAATATTCCAATCACTTTTTGAATATGGTGTTTGGCATAATCAGTTTCAGAACGAATTTCCATCATGACATAAGTAACCTTTTCATCAAAGGTATTAAACCAAGAATGATTGCTATTTAATTGGTCTCCGAGAATTAATCGTAACGTTTTTGACATTGCTATTTTTAAATTATTAAGACATTAAGTTTTATAATGCTATTTACTTATTTCCTCTACACTTATCACTACAATATTTCACTTCCTCCCAAACTTTTTCCCATTTCTTGCGCCATGAAAAGGATTTGTTACAAACGATACATAACTTAGTGGGTAGATTTTGTTTTTTTACTCCTTTCATATCATACTATCACTTTTTTACGTTTCCAAAAAATAGCAACATCGGATCCTTTTGCTATAAATACTTCTGTTGGTTTTGTATGGTTTAAAACCGAAAATGAATTGCCATACATTGTTTTAAAATCGCAATCAATTGAATAATCTAACACTTTGTGAATCATCCAACTCGGATGTTGCAATTGGTATTCTTCTGTGTTTTGCGCGTCTATTTTGGTATATCCATAATAGTGTTCAAAAATGAATTGTTCAAAACTATTGGCTGTCATTGGATTTGATTGGATTTCACATTGCACCTGAATACTGTTCCATTTTGGGCCTAACTTCCAATCAAATTGTACCAATTTATTTTGCCCATTCTTTTCAATCCGATGCTTTGTTGGAACAACTGTGTAATGTTCTTTGTATAATTTATTAGCCATCCAAGCCACAATAGGATAAGGAATTGTTTCGTTAATGAAAACCACACCTCTTTTTATTTTGCCGTCTGTCTCTACTCTTTTTACATAAAACCTCAGATTGATTTCTTCAAATGAGCCGAACCAAGGAATGGAGATATTAAACAGTTTAGTATTCTTGAACATAAAACCAACCAAACTCACAAATGCTTTTCCTTCATAAAAATCTAATGTCAAGCCTTTCGGTAAAAAAGGGAGTAACAATTCTGGGGCAATTTCATAATTGGCCATGATGATATCCTCCCATTTTGCTTTTAAAAAAACAGTCATTAGTTAAGTTTATTTTTTAAAGTTTTTCTTGATGTATTAACATGCTTTTTCAAGATTCGAACTCCTTCTTCTTTAACATCATCTTTCTTTCTAAAACTCCAAACAATGTCGCTAGCTCTTTTACGGGTTTCATCTATATCTACAATAGGAAAAGGATAATCTTTCCCAATTTCGCAGTTGTAAAATTGTTGTTCAATAGCATTCAATTTCCAAGGTTCGTGAATTAATTCTACTGGAACTTCATTCAATTCTGGAATCCATTTTTTTATAAAAATCCCCTCTGAATCATGCTCTTCAGAGTTTTTTATTGGATTATAAATTCTAATCGTATTAATTCCAGTTGTACCCGATTGCATTTGTATCTGTGGATAATGAATTCCGGGTTCGTAATCTAAAAATTGACGTGCTAAAAAATGTAATTCGCGCCAATCTTGCCACAAATTGAATGTAAAAAACGAGACCACCATAGCGCGCATCCTGAAATTAATATAACCCGTTTCCACCAAACATCGCATACAAGCATCCACAATTGGAACTCCTGTTTTTCCCTCTTGCCAAGCTTTTATAAAGGTTTCATTTTTTGGTTTTAGTAAAGAATCATAAGCTCTATTTGCATTTTCAAATTCCATTTCGCATTCGTCTTCAAATTTTTGAATGAAATGACAATGCCAATGCAAACGAGAAACAAAATTCAACATCGCTCTTTTGTTTTTAGAGGTTTCATAATGCTGATTGGTATATTGATAAATCATTCGCATACTAATGTTTCCGTAAGTCAAATAAGGCGACATTCTACTACAACCCGTTCGACTTAAATTCGGTTTGGAAATATGTTTGCTATAGTTGACGTGACGTTCTTTTACAAAACCATCAAGATAACGCCAAGCCCAATATTCTCCACCTTGTTGGAAGTTTTTGTTGCGAGTTGTAATTGCTGGAGGGAGTTGATTTCCTTTCCATTTTTCATATAAATTTGCGTCTAAATTTTCAAATTGAAAAGAATTCAAGTCAATCATTTTAGGTTCGGATCGCATCACTTGCTCCCATCGTTTGTCCCAATTGCTTCTAGATTTTAATCTTCTGATAACACCATGCATTTGGGATTGGTTCCATTGAATTTTATGAGAATCAAAAAAAGATTGCATTTCAATATCTCTATCAAAAGTGATTTTATTTCCAATTTCTTGATGTGAAAAAACCGATTTTATGTTATAAATTTTCTGAAATTTTTCAAAAACCGCTACAACTTCACTGTGAAAAAAATAGATTTCAGAAGATATTGACTTTAATTTAGATTGCATTTCTTGAATGGACTCATAAATAAACCGCCAATGACGCACATCAGAATCATCAAAATTCATTACCGATGGCTCAAAAAAATAGACTAATAAAACTGGAATATCATCTTGTTGTGCAAAATAAAGTGGTTCGTGATCTGTAAAACGTAAATCACGTTTGAACCAAACAATATTTATAGATTTTTTATTCAATTTTTAGTAATGAGGTAATTGCTTTATCAGGTTTTGCGTAGCTTAATCGGTCCAATTGTATCGTTTTGTGATAACTATCTAAACCCGAACAAGTAATGGTGTTGGCTTTTTCTAAATCGATAAAACCATCGTCATACAGACAATTTTGAGGTAAATAAACTTGAGAAATTTCACCAATAACCATAGTGGTGTTGTTTATTTTGATATCGATTTTTTCTTTAAACTCCATTCCTATTTGAATTAAACTTTCTTTTACATAGGGTGCTTTGAAATTATTCTTATAAACCGCTTTTAGACCTGTTGCATCAAATTCTGATATAGTATTGTCATATCGGGCAGCAGATTGATGAGCTTGTCTATAAATTTTTTCATTGATATGGTTAATGGTATAGCAACCTGTTTCCAAAATATTTTTTAACGTATCACGTTCTGGAGGACTTGGTCTAAATATTAATGCAATCAATGGTGGATTGGCACCAATATGAAATATCGAACTAAAAACAGCTAAGTTTTCATTGGATAAATTATCTACTGTACCTACTAATGAAACACTTTTAAATCCGCCTAAACTGTTAACAAAATGAACACGCATTTGTTTTTCCATTGCCATCATATCATCATATGAAATATGTTTTTGCATGTTGTTTAATTTTTTTTGTTTTTATTGTAAAAATATTTATTGATAAAAAGATTATTAGGATAGTATAAAACGAAACTATCTTATTTACTGTAAGACAATCCATTTTTTGTCACTATTCAATTTGAAAGTGCCAATATGTTCTTTATTCCACTCATTTGGACCAATCAAGGAAAGAAAATTTATGCCGTCTTCTCCTCTATATAAATGATAAATTTCGCCAATAACCGGTTCAAATGAAAATTTAGCGGCATAAACCAATTCATTCCATTCGTATTCTTCCATTAAGGCTTCGTATTGGATTTTAAGTTCATTAAATTTATTTTCAAACTCCTTATTAACATTAGTAATTCCTCTGCTTTTCCAAGAAACTAAATCATCAATTTTAATTGCTGGGGCACCAACATTTGTAGAATATGGTAATAAACTAGCGTTATAACCTTTCTCGTCTGAAAATACAATATTGTCTGGTCTTTCTTTTTTCATTAAGTTTTATAATTATCTTTTAGAAATTTTATTGTTAGAAATAGCTCTTTGTCTTTTACATTTAAACCTGTCAATTGCTTCATCACGTTTTGCTGAATGTTTTGTTTTACAATTTTCGACACGTTTTCTCCATAATTTGTAGCTGCTAAGTTTTAATTCTTTTTTCATTAACACTTTTACATCAGCTTCTTTTAAACCAAATTGAAATTCAATAGCATCAAAAGGAGTTCTATCTTCCCAAGCCATTTCAATGATTCTATCAATATCTTTTTCCTCAAGTATTTTCTTTAAAGCTACCGGCATTATTTCTGTCTAACTTTATTATTAATATATTAAACAAAAGTATACAAATTAATTATATCAATATAGCTATATAAAGAAAAAAAATAACTTATTTTGCCTTGTATATTCAATAATCAATATGGAAACCATACAAGCCAATAATTATTCTATTATTTTCACCGAAAGTGGCTATGAAAATCTCAATAATTTTATTGAACAACAAAACTATTCCACTATTTTTATTTTAGTAGATAGTAACACAAATGAACTTTGTTTACTACGTTTTTTATCATTTTTAGCAACCGACAAATCCATTGAAATTATTGAAATAGAAGCTGGAGAAAGCAAAAAAAACATCAATACTTGTGTGGAGATTTGGACAATTCTAACCGAACTTGGCGGCGACAGAAAAAGTATTTTAATCAATATTGGTGGTGGAGTTATTACAGACATTGGTGGTTTTGTGGCATCGACTTTTAAAAGAGGTATCGATTTTATAAATATTCCAACAACACTTTTGGCTATGGTTGATGCCTCTGTTGGAGGTAAAAACGGTATAGATTTAGGAAATTTAAAAAATCAAATAGGAATTATTAATAATCCGAAATTGGTGTTGATTGACACCAAATACCTTTCAACTCTTCCTCAAAACGAAATGCGTTCTGGTATAGCAGAAATGCTTAAACACGGTTTGATAGCAGAAAAAAAATATTGGTTACATTTCAAAGACCTAAAACAAGTAGACTTTGCCGATTTTGATGAATTAATCCATCATTCTATTGCCATTAAGAATTATATTGTGATGCAGGATCCAACTGAAAATGGAATCAGAAAAGCATTGAATTTTGGTCATACCCTAGGACATGCCATTGAGAGTTATTTTCTTGAAAGTGAGGATAAAAATAATTTGCTACACGGCGAGGCAATTGCCGTAGGTATGATTTTAGAAAGCTTTATTTCTTGGAAAAAAGGATTGATTGCTGAAACGGAATACATTGAAATTAAAAATACAATAAATGCTATCTTTGATAGTATTGTTTTTGAAGAAAAAGATATACAACCTATTCTTAACTTACTTATTCACGACAAAAAAAATGAATATGGCAAAATACAATTTGCATTGCTTGATGGTATTGGCAGCATTATAATCAATCAAGAAGTTGAAAATGAATTAATTATAAAATCTTTTGATGATTATAAAAACTAATATTTTTTTACAATAATAGTTGCATTTCGCAAAATTTATTTTTTACATTTGTCCAAATGAAAAAAAGTACCAACACTAGTAACAACAATGCTTTTAGTAAAGAAAACAATATTATTTTCTTAGCACTAACTAAACCTTTTTTCAGATTGAAAAATGATTTTACAGCATTGTTTTCTGGAATTACCTTTTTATTTCAAGAAAAACTACCTATTATTTATGCAAACATTAGAGTTTGAATGCAAGATTACTTTGTTTTATATGACTTATTAATCTTCAATACTACACTCTATAATGAATACTAAATATTTCGACTTAATAAACCAAACATTCTATTTTCCACAAGAAGAGTTTACGCTCAATAAAGACAATCTTCAATTTCACAACATCGATCTGATGAAGTTAGTAGAGCAATATGGAACACCCTTAAAATTTACATATTTACCACAGATTTCAAATAATATTAGCAAAGCTAAAGGTTGGTTTAGAAAAGCGATGGAAAAAAATAAGTATGAGGCAAAATATTTCTATTGTTATTGTACCAAAAGTTCCCATTTTAGTTTTGTGATGGATGAAGCATTTAAAAATAATATTCACATAGAAACTTCCTCTGCTTTTGATATCAATATTGTTGAAAATTTGATGGCTCAAGGCAAAATCAACAAAAACACTTATGTGATTTGTAATGGTTTTAAGCGTGAACAATATATAGAGAACATTGCCCGTTTGATAAATGGTGGACATAATAAAACTATACCAATCATTGATAATTTTGAAGAACTTGATTTGTTACAAGAATCTATAAATGGTAAATTTAAGATAGGTATTAGAATTGCAGCTGAAGAAGAACCTAAATTTGAATTTTATACTTCTAGACTTGGCATAGGATACAAAAATATAGTGCCTTTTTACAGAAAACAGATTGAAGAAAATAAAAAAGTAGAATTAAAAATGCTGCACTTTTTTATCAATACTGGTATTATGGATACTGCCTATTACTGGAACGAGTTGGTGAAATGTATCAAAGTATATGTTGCATTAAAAAAAGAATGTCCTACTCTAGACAGTTTAAATGTTGGTGGAGGTTTCCCAATAAAAAATTCTTTAGCTTTTGAATACGATTATCAATATATGATTGATGAAATTATTAATCAAATAAAAATTGCCTGTGATGAAGCTGAAGTCGATGTTCCTAATATATTTACTGAGTTTGGTTCATTTACCGTGGGTGAAAGTGGAGGCGCAATTTATCAAGTATTATATCAAAAACAACAAAACGATAGAGAAAAATGGAACATGATAGATAGTTCCTTCATAACAACGCTTCCAGATACTTGGGCAATTAACAAACGATTTATAATGTTAGCTATCAATAGATGGAATGATACTTACGAAAGAGTTTTATTAGGTGGATTGACATGTGATAGTGATGATTATTATAATTCAGAACAAAATATGAATGCTATATATTTACCAAAATACAGTAAAGAAAAACCATTATATATTGGTTTTTTCAATACTGGTGCCTATCAGGAAACAATTGGTGGTTTTGGAGGATTACATCATTGTTTAATTCCTCAACCTAAACATATTTTGATTGATAGGGATGAAAATGGCATCTTAGCAACAGAAGTGTTTTCTGAACAACAAAGTGCTGAAGAAGTATTGCAAATATTAGGTTATGCAAAAAGATAGTCACTAAAATTTAACAATTTAATTAATAATAATATAATAAGACATTTTGTGTTTTTATAAAAAAATATTTTCTTTGAAACACAAATTACAAAAACAAAAATAAAAATGAGCAAAGGTCCTATTAGTCAATTTATAGAAAAAAATTACCTTCATTTTAACGCAGCAGCATTAGTTGATGCTGCAAAAGGATATGAACAACACTTACTTGATAATGGTAAAATGATGATTACCCTCGCAGGAGCTATGAGTACTGCGGAATTAGGAAAATCGTTAGCCGAAATGATCCGTCAAGATAAAGTTCATATTATTTCTTGTACAGGTGCCAATCTTGAAGAAGACATCATGAATCTAGTGGCTCATAATTCCTACAAAAGAGTACCAAATTACAGAGATTTAAGCCCCCAAGATGAATGGGATTTACTCGAAAATCATTATAATAGAGTTACAGATACGTGCATACCTGAAGAGGAAGCGTTTAGAAGACTACAAAAACATATACATCATATTTGGAAAGATGCAAATGATAAAGGAATTAGCTATTTCCCACATGAATTCATGTACCAAATGTTGAATTCAGGCGTTTTAGAACAATACTACGAAATCGATCCAAAAGATTCTTGGATGTTGGCTGCAGCTGAAAAAAACTTGCCAATTGTTGTTCCTGGATGGGAAGATAGCACTATGGGGAATATTTTTGCTTCCTATTGTATAAAAGGCGAATTTAAAGCAACTACAATGAAAAGTGGTATAGAATATATGATGTGGCTAGCCGATTGGTATCCAAAAAATTCAAAAGGAAAAGGAGTTGGGTTTTTCCAAGTAGGTGGAGGAATTGCGGGTGATTTTCCGATATGTGTAGTACCTATGTTATACCAAGATATGGAAATGCATGATATTCCTTTTTGGAGTTATTTTTGTCAAATTTCTGACTCAACAACTAGTTATGGTTCCTATTCAGGTGCTGTTCCCAACGAAAAAATAACATGGGGAAAACTTGACATACAAACTCCCAAATTTATTATTGAGTCAGATGCAACTATTGTTGCACCTTTATTATTTGCTTACATACTAGATTTATAAAATATTTTTTTATGAGAAGAATTATTGTAGACTATGCTAAACTAACAGGGGATATACTTAATTTATTAGTAGATAAATTTCCTGAAGGTTACGATGATACTGATATCATTAAATTTAGAAATGCACAAAATGAACTTATCGAAGCTGTAGAAGTTAGAACTGAAGATACGATTTATTTAGTAAAAGTTAGTACTAAACTAGCTAGCAGAATGGAAAAATTTGATGAGGAAGAAGACATTGATTCTGTTATTATTCCTATAGAACCTATAAAAGGTCTTGATGATGACGAAGATGCTATAACAGCTGATGAAGACGATGTTGAAGTTGATTTATTAAAAGATGGTGGTGGCTCTGATGATGAAAACATTGATGACGAAGATGATGAAGATATCGAAGACAATGATAATAACTTAGAGGACGAGGACGAGGAAGTCTAAAAGCAGTGTTTACCTGTTTTTAATTTTAAAGATACCGCTCGAGAAATATTCTTTGATGATGATTTTGATGTCCAATAATTGTAAAACCTAAGGCTCTTACTGACATTAAATTATTAGACGCTATTCCTTTTCTAAGTAATTGTTCCTCAGAAAATGATTTAAATAAGGATAATGTTGCTTGTCTAACTACCAACATTTCCGAAAGTAAGTCTTGAATACTTCTTTTATTTGCATGTGCTTCATTTACATAAGTGTTTTCATCGAAGCTAGCCAAAGCGGTTTTGTCATTTCTAGCAAAACGTAAGGCTCTATAAGCAAATATTCTCTCGGCATCAATCAGATGCAACAGAATATCTTTTATAGTCCATTTTCCCTCCGCATAGCGATAATCAAATTTATCCAATGGTATATCTTGTACAAATTTAACTAAACGATGCACAGAGATTTCAAGTTCTTCAACTAAAGAGTATTCTTCAGATACTTGATTGATATAATTAGCATAAAAACTAGCATATTCGTTTAAATTTAATTCTGATGGTTTCATTGTGTAAAATTTTTAATGTATCGATTTACAAAGATGTATTTTT
>CALPPS020000029.1 GCA_943325515.2 Flavobacterium psychrophilum | reverse complement strand
TGAATAAGTATTAGCTAAAACTGAAGCTGCTGCTCTTAGAGTGAATTCAGTAGACGTTCCGATAAATTTACTAATAACAGTGACTGCTGCTGTAGTACTTACAGCATCATTAGTCATAGTAAAAGTGGCTGGAGCCGCTGGAACTGTTGCAGTAACTGTTAATAGTTTAGCAGTTCTATCTAAGTTAGGAGCAACATTGATAGATGACGAAGATCCTCTGCCATTTACCGCTTTCACACCAAACACTAAAGAAGTTGTTGCTGAAGCTACATTTTCAAAATTAACATAGATAAATGGATCTATGCTAGTTGAACCTTCCACAGAAGCTCCATCTGCGTCAGTTCTATTTACTCCATTTGGTAATTCCCATGAATAACTACTTGCTAAAGCAGAAGCTGCTGCAGTTAGTTTAAAAGTAGTGTTTTTACCAATAAATTTACTAACAACTGTTACAGCAGTTGTTCCTACAGCCGGATTAGATAAAACTAATGTTGTTGGAGCCGCTGGTACTGTTGCTGATAATGTTAACAACAAAGCTGTTGAAGGCGAAGTCCCTGTAAGATTAAAAACAGAACTTAAATTTGTTAATGTAGTAGCAACTGGTGCAGTAGGAACTTCAGTGTATGTATTGTAAAATAATCCTGGTATATTATTGTTAGCTACAACATCCGTATTTGTTGCATTACTTTTTACAGATGCACCAACTCCGTTAACTGATTTAACCCCAAGGTATAGTTTAGCTGTTGCTTGATTGGTAACCCCATCAAATTTTACTAAAATTGAATTTTTATTGCTTACGATTTTAGTTCCATATGGTAAATAAGATTGAGATGTCGTAGCTTGGTATCCTGCTTTTACTATTTTAGAGAAATAGGTTTTAGCTTCTGTAATTGCATCAGTTAAATAAGTATTTGCAACATTAGTATTGGTAGTTACACCAGAAGGATAATTACCCGCAGGTTGAGGATCTGCAACATAGCAAACCACAGATGTAGAAGTTGCCGTTGTAGCAGTAGCTAAATAATAAGTATCTCCATTATAAGTAAATACTGATCCAGCTGGTTTAACACCAATTTGTCCAGCAGCAATAGTAAAAGTATAGGTTCTCCCTTGAGTAACAGCAATTTTAGAAAAAGCTATTGTAGAACCATCAGATACTTTTGTTAAATTTCCAGTAGTATTAGAACCATATCGAGGATAATTACTTCCTGCAAGTGGGAATACTACAGCACAAACAACAGATGTTGAAGTTGCAGTTGTAGCTGTAGTCAAGATATAAGTATCACCATTATAGGTAAATAGTGTATTAACTTGGTTAATACCAATAGCTCCAGCCGTAATAGTAAAGGTGATAGTCCCTGTACCTACAATGTTTTGTTTTGCAGTGGAAACTGAAGTTGTAGTTGTAACTCCATTAACATCATGTGTATAATCTGTTTTTGTTACTGTCCAGAATTTAGTACCAATAGTGGTGCCTGGAGTATTTGGACTTAGGAATGGTTCAGCAGTATATGTGTTTGTTGTAGTAACTGTTGTTGCTGTATTTGGTATAGCAAGATTAACCCCTGTTGGCAATTCCCATTCGTAGGCAGATGCAGTAGCTACAGCAGCCGCTGTTAGCGTTAATGCTGTAGATTGTCCCATGTAATTACCAAAATTTGTAATAGCAGATGTAGCTGCTGTTCCAGGTAATGCTCTATTAGTCAATACCAAAGTTGCAGGAGCAGCAGGTAATGCTTTTGTAATTGTTAACGTTTTAGCAGCATTTTTACAGCCATTACTATTAACTGATTGTACATTAATTGAACCAATTGTACCGGCACCAGCAGGAACGTTAGCATAGTTAACTGTGATTGTAGCAGTTCCTTGACCGTTAGTGATATTTACACCATTTGGTACAGTCCACAAATAAGTATTACCTTCAGTAATATTAGAAGTAGTATATGTAAATGAAGAAGTAGTTCCAACAAATTTACCCACTTCTGTTATAGCTGCTGTTGTAGTTAAAGCATCAGGGTTAGTTCCTGTAATAGCTGCTAACGCTTCAGTTGGAATAGCATTTACCGTTACAGTTAATTGTACTCTTGCGCTGTCTGCTCCTAAATTATTTACTTGTGAAACCCAATAATTTAAAGTAGCAGGTGCATTAGATGTTGAAGGAGTTGGTGCAATTAAAGAAGCTGTTCCACCCGAAGCAACTGTGTACCATTTTAATGATACTCCAGTAGTTGTTAGTGTAGCAGTTAATGGCGTTGCAACATCACCTTTACAATAGGTTCTATTAGAAACTATTGGTGATTCACCAACCACAGCAGTAATATAAGGTGTCATTGACGAATCTGTAAAATCTGCACCTGTTGAAGAAACTGGTCTGTAGTCTAAGTTTGTTGGTGTAGTAGCTAAGTTACCAGCAGCCCATTCTGTACTTGAAGTCCCATAGGCTTTAGTTAAAACAGAATTCACACCTTCAGTCGTTGAAACACTAAAAGATTGTACTGTATTCGATGATAAATAAGCAGGAAGAGGTTGGTATGTTACTGGATTTGTTGCTGGTACTACTGGTATTTTTAAAGCATCTGTTCCATTTAAGTTAAATCCTGATGTATAAGTACCATCTAAAGTACCAGCTAAAGTATTGTTCTTGAATATTAATTTAGGTGTTGTCGCAGCAGCATTAGCTAAAGCTGCTGATCCATCGATAAATAAGATGTTACTTTTGAAATCTAAGAATATAGAGTTAAAAACTTTTAATTCTGTTGCTCTTCTTAAACGTAATGCTCTTTCATATCCTGAAGCTATAGTAACTGTTGGAGCAATTGAAGCTCTAAATTTAGGCCCAATTAAAGTACAATTTGTAAAAATAGCAGAAGTATTATTCGTTCCAGCAGTAACTGTACCACCAGCATTGTTATCAGATTCGAAACCTTCAGAAGTTGAAATAGAAGGATTATCAGCCAAAGAAGGATCTCTTACAACTAAACCGAATTGTACAATTCCATTATATCCATTATCTGTATCAAAATCATCGTCTAATCCTTTATAAGCAACTAGGTGTTTACAGTTTACTGAACCACCAAACCACTCAAATGAATCATCACCAGAGTGAGATACTTGCACATAGTCAATAGTTGTACCACTACCAACAGCTCCAAAAGTTAATCCGTTGATTTCATTATTTGGAGAAAACACAAACCCTGGGAATTCAATTCTACAGTATTTTAAAGTACCCGAATTGTCAGTTTGGATTGGAGAAGTTCCTCCACCATATTCAGTATTGACAGTTGCTGTAATACCTTCAATATTATTAATTCCACTATTAACGTTGAAACCAGCTTTACCTAATAGGATGATTCCACCCCAGTCACCTGGTGCTCTTTGACCAGCAGGTTTGTTAGATGTGAAAACAATAGGTTGTGTAGCTGTACCTACAGCATTAATTTTTGCCCCTTTAGTAACAATTAAAGCGGTACCAGTGTTTGTATAAACACCTTTAACGATAACTCCTGGTTGAATAGTTAAAGTGGCGTTGTTAGTTACATAAATAAGACCTGTTAATTTATAAGTCTTACCTGTTGTCCAGGTTGTATTAGTTGTGATGTTAGTTGTTTGATTCACAACATTTGCAGCAGCAGGATCTGTATATGGCTCATTCTGTGGATCCCAGTTGGTCCAAGAATCTGTCCACATTGGAGTTGGTGCAGGCGCAAATGCCCCGCGATACGTTGTTGGCTCAATCTGAGCACTTGCAAAATTGACTATCAAAGCCAAAATAGCAATAAAATAATTTTTTTTCATTTGTTTAAATGATTTTAATTGTTAGACTTGGCAAACTTAAAATCAATAAAACAACTAGGTGTAAATAGAAAATTAAATAAAAATAATTTTTAGGTTAAAAAATAGTTTCTCAAAATGGTCTATTTGTAAACTATTGTTAAAGGATATGTTATCTAAATGTTAAATCCTTATAGGTTGGGATTAGTTTAGCTGTGAATGAAAATTAATAGTAGCAGATTATTATAAAAAAGATTTTTTCTCTTTTTTTAAAAATTCTTGGTACCAATATCCTGAATTTTTAATGGTTCTTTTTTGTGTTTCATAATCAATATATACTAAACCAAAACGTTGTTTATATCCTTCTGCCCATTCAAAATTATCAGTCAAAGACCATATAAAGTAGCCCTCAACTTTCCCGCCATTTTGTTTTGCTAATAAAACTTGATGCAAATATGATTTTATATATTCAATTCGCTCTTTATCATCAATCATATTGTGTTTGAATTCATCAAAAAAAGACGCCCCATTTTCGGTGATTATTATTTTATTTACGCCATCATATTTACTAAATTTTAAAATTAAATAGTAAATAGATTTTGGATATATTTCCCAATTCATTATGGTATAATCAACATTCCTTTTGTTGGCAGGAATTAATTTTGCATTGATATAAGGAATATAGGAGTTATGTGCAACAACTTCACGTGTATAGTTTTGTAATCCGATGAAATCAAAATTAACTTTTAATAATTCCTCATCACCCGGCAAAAAATATTTTGCTGTATGCTTTAAAAAAGGGAGTGTTTTTACTGGATATCCTAATCCGAGTGAAGGCTCTATAAAAGCTCTGTTTAATAGAGCGTCGACTCTTTCGGCAGCTTTTAAATCTTTTTCTGAATAAGTTTTAGGTGTAATATAGGTACATGAATAAGTTGTACCAACAGAAGCATTTGGAAATTTTTCTTTTATAATTTTAAATCCAATAGATTGGCAAAGTAATGCATGGTGCATAGCGGGCAGAAAGTTGTTCATGCCTTTTTTACCTGGAGCATGTATTCCAAAGAAATATCCTGCACCTGTAAAAACTGAAGGTTCATTAAGTACAATCCAATTTTTTACTTTCTGACCATAAGCATTGATACAAACTTTTACATATTCTTCAAACCATGATGTGATTTCTCGGTTTATCCAACCTCCTTTTTTTTCTAATTCTAGAGGCAAATCCCAATGATATATTGTAACAAAAGGCTCTATTCCATTTTCTATACAATAGTCAATGACGTTATGATAAAAATCAATTCCTTTTTGATTTATTTTACCTAATCCGTTTGGGATAATTCTTGGCCAAGACAAAGAAAACCTGAAATTAGGGATGCCTAAATTTTTGAGGATTTGAATATCTTCCTTGTAATTTTCATAAAAATTAGTTGCAGTCGCTGGAGAATCATTATTTAAAATAGCATTTTTTTTTCTTGAAAATTCATCCCAAATCGAATCTCCTTTGCCATCATCTTTAGTATTCCCTTCTGTTTGAACTGCAGAAGTGGAAACGCCCCAAAGAAAATTTTCGCCAAAATCTTCTTTTTTAAAATTATAGTTATTATTGGGTAGACTCATAATGATCTAACTAGAAAATTTATTTTTATCTTTTTTATGATTACTTATTATCAAATCAATAATTTCTTTAGTATTATCTTGATAATCAACTTCAACAGTTGAACCATTTTTGATCCAATTATCTATAAGACCAATACTGTTCTTATTGAATTTTTTTATTACTTTAATTCCCATTTCTTGAAGCGTAACAGCATTACATTGTTGCTCGTATTGTTTTTTCATAGGAATAACTAAAAGTTTTTTCTTTAGGAATAGAGCTTCGCTCGTTGTGCCAAAACCTGCATTAGTTAATACGCCTGAAGATGAAGCAATACTATTCAAAAATGATTTTGTGTCAATGGGTGAAATAGAAACATTTCCAATTGTATAGGATTTTTTACTGTGTTTAGAAAAAACATGCCACTCTGTTAAAGGGATTTTATTTAATCTTTTTATAATTTTTACATCATCATAGGAGGGCAAATAAACGGTGTAGTGTCCTAGATTAGTTGTTTCTATTTCTCTAACTTCTTTTCTAATTATGGGAGTAAATACGTTTTTGTCTAAACTCTTAAAATGAAAACCATAATTAATATGAGTGGGGGCATAATGTTGCAAAACCATTCTACCCATTACATCATCTTTTTTTGGTTTTGGTGCTAGAGGATGCAGGGTAGCAACTTGATTACTCAAACCTACACAAGTTTTCTTTGCTTTAATAGCTGCCCAAACAGAAATGGGTTCAAAATCACTAATTATTAAATCGTATTCTTTAACTTTTAATGATTTAATGTCTTTTAGTAGCTTTCTTGATTTTAGTTTTAAAAATGTTTTCCAAAAATCTATCCCACCATTTTTACCAAAAATGAATGAAAGACCGCTAAATTTATATTTTACCTTAAAAGGCAATTCAATATCAGATTGTATGCCGCTTACCAGTATATCTAGATCACCTTTCTTTTGAAGGTATTCTATAATTTCAATGGCTCTTGTGATATGGCCATTTCCAGTACCTTGAACAGCATACAAAATTTTCATTTTTTGAATTTTATTTCTGTTTTACCATTGTTTTCCAAAAAGCCGTCTAACATTTTATTGAAAATTTCAGAATTATCTAATGTTGTTAACTCATCTTCTTCATCAAGTTTATGATTTTTAAAATCTTCTTCATCGTATCTGAATAGTTTCCATTCTTGATTATGATATTCTAAGGCGGTTAAATTTTCTATCCAATCGCCTGAATTCATGTAGACAACTTTACCGTTTTCTGTTGTAATATTTTTGATTTCAGGATGATGTATATGACCACAAATAACATAATCGTATTGATTAGAAATAGCAATATCAGCGGCAGTCTTCTCAAAATCATTAATGAATTTGACTGCTTTTTTTACACTATTTTTTATGTTTTTTGATAACGAGATTTTACCTTTTCCTAGTTTTACTGAAACCCAATTACAGAAGGCATTGATAAGTATCAATAAATCATATCCGTGAGAACCCAATTTGGCTAACCATTTTGAATGTTGCATGGTTACATCAAAAACATCGCCATGAAAAATCCAAGTTTTCTTTCCATCTAAGTCAACAACTAGTTTATTATCTATAAGTAGTGAACCCATTTTGAAACCGGCAAATTTTCTCAATAATTCATCATGATTTCCTGTGATATAATAAACCTTGACCCCTTTGCTAACCCAATTCATAATTTTATGAATCACTTGCATGTGTGATTTGGGCCAATAGCGTTTACTAAATTGCCACATGTCAATAATATCTCCATTAAGAACTACCACTTTTGGTTTGACACTATTTAGGTATTTCAAAAGTTCTTTACTATGACACCCATAGGTTCCAAGATGCACATCTGAAATAACTAAAAAATCAATTTTTCGCTTGTGGTTCTTATTTTCTTTTTTTGGCATGAAGCTTTTAAAACTTTCTAAAAGTTATAAGTCATAGATAAAGAAAAAGTTCTTCCGTATTTAGTTCTCCAAATTACATCATCAACTTTTGAATCATATCCATCTTCATTCAAAGGATCGCCCGTGAAAATTAGGTTGCTTAAATTACCAAACGATGAAGTTTGCGATACGTTTTCTTTATTATTATTTTGATAGAAAATTTGATCTTGTGCTAGTATATTCTGAATATTTAATTTTAACTCAATTTTATTTTTATACAATGATTTTGCGACTTGAAGGTCTAAAAGAGTTCTTGGGTTTTCCCATATTGCAGGTTTAAGCTCGCTTGAAGCAAATGCGATTCTACTTCCAACCCTATTTATATTTAAAGCTCCTGACCATCCATTATCTTTATTTAAATATTGTAAACCCGCATTAAAAACATAAGGCGATTGACCTTGCATAGGTCTGGATTTTTCGGTATTTGAAGCGGTGTTAAAATTAGAAACATCTGCTGTAGACTTAATAATTGCAATGTTAGAATATAAAGTCAAATCATCCAATAAAGTAGATTTTTCTATAGTGAATATTGTGCTTAGCAAAGTTCTAAATTCAAACTCTAAACCACTTGCAACTGCGCTTTTTGCATTTCTGTAAGTGATGAATTTATTATTGACTTCCTGCTTAATTTCAATTGGATCTGTAAAGTTTTTTCTGAAATAAGAAACTGAAAATAACTGCCCTTTTCCAGGATAGATTTCATAACGCAAATCCATATTTTTCACTTTAGCAATTTTCAATTCATCATTTCCTTGGGTAAAAAACTGATTGGTAAAATCATAAAATCCAAAAGGCGCTAATTCTCTAAACTCTGGTCTGTTTAAGGTTCTGGAATAGCTTAATCGTAAATTTTGTTTTTTATTAATTGAAAAAATAAGGTTTGCTGAGGGTAAAAAATCTGTTTGATGGTTATTCAATGCCAAATTCTCTGTTTCTGTTTTTCTTGCATCTAATGTTTGTATATAATTTTCGATACGAGCACCCCAAACTAATCTAAATTTTTTATATCTATTGTCAAGCATTACATAACCAGCATAAAGCTTAGAGCCTGCTTTGTATGCATCTGTAACTTTAGAGGCATCAAATAATGTAAACCCATTTACAAGAGGTGATAGCTGACCCATATTGGCTGACGAAAAGATTGTTTCATTAGGTAAGTTTAACAAATTACTATTAAAAATACCTCCTATATTAAGTTGCTTATATTGCAACTGTCGTGCAAAAAAATCTCTATCTCTTTTTTGCATAAATCCTCCTATTTTAATTTCATTTATAAAGTCCTCACCAATTGTGAACTTCCTAGAAATGTCTAACTTTCCTCCTTCTATAGTTTCTTTATTTTCTGAAAAAAACATTCCTCCACCATAATCAGCACCACCACTACTATTTATAGAAATACTCGCAACTGGAATTGATTGGTTTGGATCAGAGCTGTTAGGGTCGGCAATGGAATATATATTGCGTCTTAAATTTGGAATTTCTCGGTTAATATTACTGTAAAAACCTGTCCAATTTATTTTTATTTTGGACTTAGTAAAATAATGATCCCCGTTTAATTGCCCAGAGTATATTTTGTTACTAGTAAACCATCTTACATCCGAATTTATCGTTCTAGTTGCGCTACTAGAAATGTTCGGCAGTCCAGATCTTTCCACAACTAAATCGGTGGAATTAATGCTAAATATGTTTTTAAATGAAATGTTGTGATTTTCATTAAACTTAAAAGATAAATTGGCTAATAAACCCGTTAAAACCTGCACACTATAATTGTTGTCCTTATATTTTGTATTAGGTGTGTTAGGTGCATTGGATATGTCGTCATAATCAAAGCGTTCAGTTTCATTAAAATTATTGGTGCTATTGTGTGACAAGGCAAACAACATTCCTACTACTTTATTTCCAAATTCATAATGTTTGCCTATTGAGTATTGGAAACTAGTATTAGGTAAAAAGCTTTTGTTTTGAATACTCCAATCTGTTTTGTATTTTTGGGCAAGAGCCGCAATATCTTGATACGGTGTATCTGGTGATTCAAAATAAGCTGTATTTGGAATGTAAGAAGGCAAAGCTCTTGTTCCATCATCAAAACCTAGCCAATCAGTAGCTCCACCTTTATAAGTTCTTTGGTTTTTGAATGTAGTGATTGTATTGTATCCTGTTCCAACTGTAATAGACTGGAAATCTTTTTCGGGAACAGATTTTGTGTTTATTTGAATTACTCCACCGGCAAAATCACCAGGAAGGTCAGGGGAAGCTGTTTTAGTTATCACCAAATTATCAATCATATTAGATGGAAAAATATCAAAAGAAAATGCTTTTCTATCCGGTTCAGAACTTGGAAGTGGCGCCCCATTTAAAAGAGCTGCATTGTAACGATCATTCAAACCGCGAACAATTACAAATCTATTATCTTGGATACTTGCACCGCTTATTCTTTTTAAAACATCTGAAGTGTTTTTATCTGGAGTTCTTTTAATTGTTTCAGCCGAAATTCCATCAGAAACATTGGCACTGTTTTTTTGCATGGTTAAAAGCGACTTAACCGATTCTACTTTTGCTTTGGTATTTTTAATTACAACTTCATCTAACTGGTTGTTTTTTTCAGGTAAAGAAATATTCAAATTATAAATTTCATCAGCAATAACCATTACTTCTGTAATATTTTTTTCTTGAAATGTTAGTGCTGTTACTTTAACAACATAACTCCCTGGTGCTATTTTTGAAAAAGTAAAATTTCCATTCGCATCAGTAACTCTTGATTTATTCAATTCAACTATAGTTACTGTGGCTCCAGGCAAAGGTTGTCCTGTCTTGTCTTCAATCACAACACCTTTAATTCCAGATGTTTGAGAATAGATTATAGAAAAAGAAAATAAAGTAAAAAGGACTAAAAAAAAGCGTAAATTTAATTTCATGATATATCTTGTTAAAAAAAACAAAAATATAACCTAAAAAAAAGAACATAGTTATTTAAAAATTAAGTAATTGTTATTCTATAAAAGTTTAAAAGTACATTTACTGTTAAGATAATAATAGATATGTTAACTCATTGTTAAGAACCTCATGTGTCAATGATTACAAAAATCAATAAAATAATTTGTCCACTTTAAGGTTTTATAATCAAAACCGAAGGAACATCTGTCAGCCAAGAAACCTCATCATCTACAAGTTTTTTCCATGTATCCAAACTAAAAATCGCCAAATCTTGTTCTATTAAAAATGGTTTATTGATTTGATTAGGTTGAAAAACTTCAAAATTATTTGGGTACTTTTCTTCCAAAGCCACTAATGAGTTTTGGATGGTAAAATTGTTTTTATTATGTCCGTTGTTATCCAAAATGGTTACAATGGCATTGTTATTATGTATCAATTTTTGTGCATAATCAATTAAGAAAACATCACCAATGCTATACAATCCTACAAAAACTTTTTGCACTTGATATAAATCCTTATCTATTAAAATACCTAGTGGTGTCTTGGTTTTAGAAATAATCAATCTAGTTCTGTCATCAAAAGGAGAGTTTTCGAACAAGCCTTCTTTTCCTTTGAATTTATCTAATAGTCTGTCTGGGTTTATAATTCTTGAGGTGAATCCTAAAACTTTTCCAAGGATGGTGCCCTCAAAAATTGATTTACCTAAACCTACCAATACTAAATCATATTGCCCTTCTTGTGCCACATCGGCAATATCGGATTCTATATCACCAGTTGCTTTGAAAATGGTAGTTATTTTTTGGTCTAATTTTTTTGATTCATTAACTATTGGTTCAAAAGTTTCTTTTTCATATTCTTCCAAATTATAAGCATGCATTTCATCACTCAAAGTTAAATGCATTGCGGTCACATTAGACTCTTCTTGTTGGTTTTTAACCAAGCTATTTGCTAAACGAAGTAAAGATTTCCCTTTTTCATTATTCCCAAAAGAAATTAGAATTTTGAATTTTGAATCTTTCTTGATCTCAGATGGAATAATATCGTTTTTAGTCTTAAAAATAAAATTAATAATATCCAATGCTGGCCCTGTCATGAATGTAGTGACTAAAGCCATGATTACCATCATTGTGAATATTTTTGGAGAAAGAACCCCTAACTCAAAACCAATATTAAGCACTACTAATTCCATCAATCCTCGGGTATTCATCAAAGCACCAATAGTTAAACTTTCGCGCCAATTTTGACCGACAAACTTTGCTGCTAATGCACTTCCGAAGAATTTTCCCCCTACTGCAACTAAAATGATATACCCCGTAATTTTCCACAAGTATGGATCATTTATCAAGCCTATATTTGTATTTAATCCCGTGAATACAAAGAATAAAGGCAAGAAAAGAATAACGGCAATATCTTCCACTTTTTCGATGAAAATATTTCTGAATTTAGCTATGTCAGGCATAATAGCACCCGCCATAAAAGCCCCAAATAGTGCGTGGATACCAATAATTTCTGTTAAATAAGCAGAAACAATTAGCGTTAAAAAAAATATGGCAACCACCGATTTTTTTACATTGTCTTTTTTGCCATACAAATCACCTATTCGCTTCAAAAAAGGTTTTACAACAAAAAGCATCATCAAAACATATAGAATAGCCAATCCTATAACATAGATAGAACTAACAAAGCTTCCTGCTTTTACAATGGCAATAACAGCTGCTAACAAACACCAAGCGGTAATATCATCGGCTGCAGCACAAGTGATGACAATAGTGCCTAATCTTGTTTTATGAATACCTCGTTCTTGTACAATTCTTGCTAAAACTGGAAATGCAGTAATACTCATAGCAATTCCCATAAATAAACCAAAAGACAGAAAAGGGATTTTGATTTGTTCTAAACCAGTTAAAGGATTAATTTCTTTTGGAACAAAATTGGGATAAATGAAATAAGATAAACCTATCCCAAAGGCAAAGGGAATTACTATACTTGCATGACTAATTACAACTGCTTCATTAGCTTTATTTTTTAATGCTTTCAAATCCAATTCCATACCAATGACAAACATGAAAAGGATTAATCCTACTTGACTTAACATTTGTAGGTTGCCTAAAGAAACTGCCGGAAATAATGCTTCTTTCATGTCGGGAAAATACAAGCCAAATAAAGATGGCCCCAGAACTATTCCTGCAATAATTTCTCCAATAACTGATGGTTGTCCAATTTTCCTAAAAATCCATCCAAAAATTCTGGCTACAAGAACTATGGTTATAATTTGGATTAACAATAAAGCTAACGGATGTTTTAGATTATGGAAAAGCGAACTTAAAAACTGAATCCATTGGTTGTCTTTAGAGGTTGGCGAAACAATTTTTTTTCCAACTTCCAATAATTTACCTTGTTCTACAATCCAGTACATCAACCAAATAAATCCACCTGTGACTATAATATAAAATAAAGTATTTTTAAAGTTTCTCATTATTTTGTTGCGCTAGTTCCTTTTACAAATATGATAAAAACGAATGTAATTTTTTAAATTTTTTTTAATGAATAACAATTATTTAAAACTGAACCATGAATCGTTGTTAAAAATTAGCAAAACTTTACAAAAATCAATTACTCCTTTTTAGGTTTTGATTACCTTTGCAACCGTTTTTAACTTTATAATGAAAAAGAAAATTAAAGTAGGATTTTGGGAATTTATTGCAGGTAAAATTCTTAGAAACAGAATTACGATTAGTATATTTATCCTAATCCTTACCGTATTCTTTGCGTTTCAATGGAAAAACGTTGGAATGACCTATAATGAAGCTAACTTATTGCCAAAAAACCATGCTGCAAATAAAGATTACCAAAAATTTCTAAAAACCTTTGGCGAAGAAGGAAATCTTGTTGTTATAGGCTTAAAAGACAATACATATTTTACTCCTAAAGCTTACAAAGCTTGGAATGAAATGATGACTAATTTAAAATCTAGAAAAGAAATTGAATTGGTTGTTTCTCTCAATGACTTGAAAAAACTAGTAAAAAATGATTCTTTAGAAAAGTTTGAATTAGTTCCGTTACTTGACCAAAAAAGAACACTTGACCCAAATTATTTATTGCAAATCAAAAAACAACTTTTCAATGATTTGCCTTTTTATGAAGGATTGCTTTTCAACAAAAAATCAGGAAGTATTCGTGCTGCAATTTATATTAAAAAAGAAGTTGTTAATTCTCCTATCAGAAAAGAATTTATTTTAAATATATTGGTTCCTGAAGTTGATAAGTTTGAAAAAGCAACTAAAATTGACTTGAAAGTATCAGGAATGCCCTATATCCGGACTATCAATACCGAAAATATGAAAGGGGAAATCGGGTTGTTTATTGGTGCTGCCCTATTCATTACTTCATTAATATTTTTCTTGTTTTTCCGTTCCTACAGAGCCACTTTCATTTCTATTTGTATTTTGATTGTAGGCGTAATGTGGTCTTTTGGAACACTGGGACTATTTCATTATAAAATCACGATTTTAACAGCCATAATTCCACCTTTGATTATCGTAATTGGCATTACCAATTGTATTTTTCTGATTAATAAATACCAACAAGAAATCAAAATACACCGCAATCAAGCGAAAGCTTTGCAAAGGGTTATTTCAAAAATTGGAGTTTCTACTTTGATGACCAATTTGACAACTGCTATCGGTTTTGCTACGTTTATGATTACTGGAAACGATTTGCTTTTTGAATTTGGATTGATAACTTCAATCAATGTAATAACGGTTTATCTTTTAACATTGGTGGTTGTCCCAATTGTTTACAGCTTCTTGCCTTTGCCAAAAGAAAAACACCTCAACCATTTGAGTAAAAATTATCTTTCGGCTATTTTAAATTGGGTAGAAAACCTAGTTAAATACAACCGAAATTTAATTTACACTATCTATGGTTTATTATTAGTTTTAAGTGTTATCGGCATTTCTCAGATGAAAGTTTCTGGTAGTTTGATTAGTGAGATGCCAAAAAGCGCTTCCTTTTTCCAAGATATTCTTTTTTTCGAAAAAGAATTCAAAGGGGTTATGCCCTTAGAAATTATGATTGATACCAAACACAAAAAAGGGGTCATGAAATCATCTACTTTGCGAAAAATGGATGAACTCCAAAAAACTATTGATAGCATTCCAGAACTATCAAAACCCGTTTCTATTGTCAATTTGGTAAAATACTCCAAGCAAGCTTTTTATAATGGCAATCCTGCATATTATGATTTGCCCAATTCTCAGGAACAAGCATTTATTATTTCTTATGCCAAAAATGCTTCAAAAAATTCAAAGGATAATTTAATGAAAAGTTATGTCGATAAAACGGGACAATATGCCCGAGTAACAACTTTCATGAAAGATATTGGCACGGAAAAAATGGCAAAAATCGAAAAGAAACTCCATGCTAAAATCAATACAATTTTTCCTAGTGACCGATATGAAGTTACTCTGACCGGAAAAGCTTTAGTGTTTCAAAAAGGAACATCCTACTTAGTCAATAACCTTATTGAGTCTTTGATATTTGCTATCCTACTTATTGCAAGTTTAATGGCTTATATGTTCCGTTCCTGGAAAATGATTTTTGCGTCGGTGGTGACCAATATTTTACCGCTATGCATTACCTCTGGATTGATGGGTTATTTTGGTATTCCCTTAAAGCCTTCAACCATCTTAGTGTTTAGTATTGCCTTTGGAATTTCTGTAGATAATGCCATACAATTCATGGCAAAATATCGTCATGACTTAATTCAAAACGGCGGAAAAATTAAAAAAGCGGTAATCAGTGCATTGCATGAAACGGGCGTTAGTACTTTCTACACATCGGTGGTCTTGATTTTTGGTTTTGCTATTTTCACTTTGTCAAGTTTTGGCGGCACAATTGCTTTAGGTGGATTAATTTCGGTTACGCTTACCTTTGCTATGTTTGCTAATTTAGTAGTGCTTCCTGCCTTAGTATTAACCACTGAAAAATGGAACCGTAAAAAAGAGTTAACCGAAGAATCAATTATCAACATATATCGCGATAATAACGAAGAACAAATAGATACAAACAAAATAATAGAAAAATAAAAAATTATATTTGCAATTAGATTTAAGACACTAAAATCTAAAATTTTAAAATCCTTATTCCAAAATGAAACATTCAAAAGTTAAAGAATTACTAAGCAGTACGAAAACGAACTATGAAGTAACCGTAAAAGGTTGGGTAAGAACTTTTAGAAACAATCAGTTTATTGCGTTGAACGATGGTTCAACCATTCATAATTTGCAGTGCGTAGTCGATTTTGAAAACACACCCGAAGAAACCTTAAAAAGAATTAATACCGGAACTGCTGTAGCGTTGACTGGAAAATTAGTAGAAAGCCAAGGTGCTGGACAAAAATATGAAATCCAAGTGGCGCAATTAGAAATCCTTGGCGACTGTGATGCCGAGAAATTTCCCATGCAACCTAAGAAACATTCCTTAGAATTCCTAAGAGAAAATGCTCATTTAAGAGTAAGAACCAATGCTTTTGGAGCCATTATGAGAGTGCGTTCGGTATTGGCGCATGCAGTTCATACCTATTTTCAAGAAAGAGGATTTGTTTATGTAAATACACCAATAATCACAGGAGCTGATGCAGAAGGTGCAGGAGAAATGTTCCAAGTCACTTCCTTGCCTTTAGACAGTTTGCCAAGAACCGAAGACGGACAAATTGATTACAAAAAAGATTTCTTCGGAAAACATACTAACCTTACGGTTTCTGGACAATTGGAAGGGGAAACTTTTGCCATGGCTTTAGGTCAGATTTATACTTTTGGACCCACTTTTCGTGCTGAAAATTCTAATACATCGCGTCACTTGGCAGAATTCTGGATGATTGAACCTGAAGTGGCTTTCAATGACTTGATTGACAACATGGATTTGGCAGAAGACTTTATCAAGTATGTTATTAAATATACCGTTGACAAATGTGCCGATGATTTGAAATTCTTAGAAGGAAGATTATTGGACGAAGAAAAACAAAAACCACAAGCAGAACGCAGCGAAATGGCATTATTAGAGAAATTGAATTTTGTAATGAACAATAATTTCAAACGCGTTACTTATACAGAAGCCATCGATATTTTAAGAGAATCAACACCAAACAAAAAGAAAAAATTTCAATACTTAATCGAAGAATGGGGTGCAGATTTACAATCAGAACACGAGCGGTTCTTGGTGGAAAAACACTTCAATTGTCCGGTGATTTTATATGATTATCCAGCGAAAATTAAAGCATTCTATATGCGTTTGAATGATGCTACTGAACCAGGAAAAGAAACCGTTCGTGCCATGGATATTTTATTCCCAGGCATTGGAGAGATTGTTGGTGGTTCACAAAGAGAAGAGCGTTATGATGTTTTAGTTGAAAAAATGAAAGCGATTGGTATTGATGAAGAAGAGTTATGGTGGTATCTTGACACTCGTCGTTTTGGTTCGGCAGTTCACTCTGGTTTCGGATTAGGATTTGAAAGATTAGTGCTATTTGTCACCGGAATGACTAATATTCGTGATGTAATTCCATTTCCAAGAACGCCACAAAGCGCAGAGTTTTAATAACCGTTGTCTGTTCTTCGAAATCTATTAAAATAATATCAGGCAACTTACATCTGACAATCGACAACCCGCAATAATGTTAAAGCAGTTCCTACATCTTAAATTATCTCAGAAATTATCTCCGCAGCAAATTCAGCTGATGAAGTTAATTCAACTGCCAACGCAAGCTTTTGAACAGCGCTTGAAAGAAGAGTTATTTGAAAACCCTGCTTTAGAAAGTGGCAAAGAAGAGGAAGAATTATATGAAAAAGATGAATTTGATAATAATGACGAATATGATGATTTTGAAGGAAGTGAAAATATTGATACCGAAATCAATATAGATGAATATTTGAGTAATGACGAAACTCCAGATTACAAACTACAAGCCAATAACTATAGCGATGACGATGAAGACCGTCAAACACCTTTTGCTGAATCAATAAGTTTTCACCAAGATTTGATTAATCAATTAAATACTTTTATCCTTTCTGACGATCAAAGAAGTATTGCAGAATTTTTGGTAGGAAGTATTGATGATGATGGCTATTTAAGAAGAACCATTTTGGATATTGTTGACGATATGGCGTTTACGCAAGGTATTTATACCGATGAGAAAACCGTTGAAAAAATTCTTCATGTTGTGCATGAATTAGAACCTTCGGGTGTTGGAGCACGAGATTTGCAAGAGTGTTTATTGCTTCAATTGAAACATAAAACCCCAACAGAATATGTGGAATTAGCTATTGATATCATTGAAAATCAATTTGATGCTTTTACCAAAAAACATTACGATAAATTACTTCAGAAATACGAGATTACTCAAGATAGATTGAAGAAAGCGATTGAAGAAATCGAAAAATTAAACCCAAAACCAGGTGGTTCTTTTGATAGTAGCAGTCGCTCTGTAGAACAAATAGTTCCCGATTTTGCCATTAGAATTGTTGAGGGTGAATTGGAACTGACATTAAACGGCAGAAATGCGCCTTCATTGCATGTTTCCAAAGACTACCAAGAAATGTTGCAAACCTATAAAGACTCGCGCGATAAATCGCATTCACAAAAAGATGCTGTGCAGTTTATCAAGCAAAAATTAGACTCGGCTAAATGGTTTATTGATGCTATTCGTCAGCGACAAGAAACACTATTTGTGACCATGAATGCCATTATGCATTTTCAACAAGAATACTTTCTTGACGGTGAAGAAACCAAGTTGAAACCGATGATTCTAAAAGACATTGCCGATATAGTTGGTTTAGATATTTCTACTGTTTCCCGTGTAGCCAATAGCAAATATGTTGATACTCCTTATGGTACTAAACTCATCAAAGAATTCTTTTCTGAAGCGATGAAAAATGACCAAGGCGAAGAGGTATCAACATTGGAAATCAAAAATATTCTGAAAACCATTATTGAGGAAGAAGATAAAAGCAAACCTTTGCCTGATGATCAATTAGCCGAAATTTTGGGAGAAAGAGGTTATCCTATTGCTAGAAGAACAATTGCAAAATATAGAGATTTACTCGATATTCCTGTGGCTAGAATGAGGAAGAAGATTTAAAATTTATCATTCTTTATAAACTTTGATGCCGAAAGATGCATTTGGGCAGTTTTTATAATTTTGATAATTTTCTGCTTCTTTCTTAAAACGCTCCATATTTGACCAAGGAAAAACACCAAAACGATTTCTTTGAAAAGTTGTGAAAGAATTGATTTTATCATTAAGTTCGATAAATCCATTTTCGAAAACAGTATCCTCAAAATTATTATTAGCTTCATTTAATTCTCCAAGCCATTCAATACCTATAAAAGCCCCGTTAGCAGGTAATTCTATACTATAAGCTGAAACATCATGTTCAATTTGTTTTTTACCGTCGTTTTCAATTACTACAATAATGTCTTGATTAAGAAGTTCTTGTGTTGGAGTTCTTCTAATTGTGTCCATTTCGTATAAATGAAGTCTGAAACCCAATTTAGTTTTATTAGTATTTCTTATTTTAAATAAGAATGAATGTATAAATTTTACTTCACCAGATGGATTTTCAATAAAAGTACAGATTTCCATTCCTTTGAAAGCTCCTATAAGTGATTTTGATTTTGTTTCTACGAAACCTAAGGTTTCAAAATCATTGTTTCTGTTTGTTTTTATTACTACTTCTTTAAGATGATACACTGTTGGTTTTAGAAACAGTGTATCATTTACTATCATTTCTTTGATAAAGTTTTGTTCTTCATATCCAATACAAGAAACGACTATACTATCAAATAATAAATCTTGCTTAATAAGCATTTCTCCATTCTCATTGCAATAGCTGCCTTGAACTATTTTTTTATCTTTATAAATGCTAAAGTTTGCATAAGGAATAGAATTATTAGAAACAATGTCAATCACTTTTATTTTCTGGGAAAAACAAACTGAACTTATGAGGAAAACAATTATAACGTGATATTTTTTTTTAAGCACTGTTTATTTTTTATTGATAGTGTTATTTAATTATTGCAAGGGATTTCATTGTATTTCACAACATCTTTGATCCAAAATGAGTAGTGTGTATTTACTACAGTTTGAAAACCTTCATCACATCCTCCAACATTTCTCCATCCTGTCCATCCCCAGAACCTTCTACTATAAATTTCTTGAGGTGTTACATTTCCTGAATTAACTTGATCTTTATATTCTTCAAGTAACTTAATAAAATCAAGATTATTACTCTGAGCCCATTCTTGCATTTGATTGATGTTTTCTTTTATCAAAATTTCATTTTTCTCTACATCAAACGTAGTTAATTTATAATCTCGACGGTCAACATCAGCAAAATATAGAGATTTACTCGATATTCCTGTGGCTAGAATGAGGAAGAAGATTTAAAATTTATCATTCTTTATAAACTTTGATGCCGAAAGATGCATTTAAACAATTTGTTGTATTTATGTTTGCATACTTTTTTAAATCTTCACATAGATTACCCCAAGTACTATTGTTAAGGTGATTTCTAGTAAAAGATATTGATTGCTCAAAAGCATCATTGAGATCAATTTTTGTTTCATAATATTGGTTGTCTAGAAAAGTATCATTTAATTCATCATATTCTCCAAGCCATTCCAATCCAATAAAAATCCCTTCAATTGGTAAATATAGACCATATTTAGTTAAATCTATTTCTAAATTTTTATTAATGTTACCCTTTAAATAAGTTATTATATTATCATTTGTTATCTCCTCATTTGGATACAGTTTTTCAGGATCTTTATTATAAAAATGAAGTCGAACAGCAGACGTGAAAGATTTGTTTTTAATAATTTTGCACATAAACGATTTAATCATAGTTTCTTTATTGGCATTGTTTTCTATAAAAACAAGAATTTCTAGTCCTTTAGAGGAAGAAATCCTTAATTTTTTTGATTCATTATGGTATCCTATTTCATAACTTTCTTTTATTTTAGATTTAATCACAACTTCTTTTAATTCTTCACTCTTTTTCTCAACAAAAATAGTATCTCTTAGTTCATTTGGTTTAATTGTTTTTAAATCATACCCTGGAATTGAAATCTTTATTTTATTAATGGTAGATATATTTTCTATTTGTATTAAACCGTTTTTACTTGAGTATAAAATAGTTTTTGTAGAATCATTTCTAAAAAATTCAACCTCCGCAAAAGGAATTACGTGCCGATTTAATTCGTCATAGATAAAATGTTTTTGTATTTGAGAGTAGAATAAATTAAATGATAAAAGGAATAGAAGTGTTTTCATAAAATTTTTTAAAAAACCGCCTCTGATAAAAGAAGCGGTTCATTTGAAATTAATTATTTATTGACATTTTCTCGTTATAACATCGTGAATTCCAGTATCACTCCACAAAACATAATAAACTCTTGGTGCATATTGAAGGCCATCAGGTGCGCAGTCACTCCAATGCAAATCATCACCTCTAGTCCATCCCCAGAACCTTCTACTATAAATTTCTTGAGGTGTTACATTTCCTGAATTAACTTGATCTTTATATTCTTCAAGTAACTTAATAAAATCAAGATTATTACTCTGAGCCCATTCTTGCATTTGATTGATGTTTTCTTTCATTATTATTATTCTGATAGATAAAGTTCAAAATAAATAGAAAAACTATGGTCAACTTTTTCCAAAGGAACAAATTCAGCAACAGGATTTGATTTAATATAAGTCATAGCTTTTTTTGAGTTGAATGATAATACAGCTACTTCGTTTTGCTTCGAATTATCAATAAGTTCAAAACCAAAATAATACTTTTCGTTTTCTTTGAGGACCAAATCCATATTAGTGAGTTCAATGTTAATTTCTTTGTTGTTCTTGTTTATAACAACTGCTTCGTTGGTTTCAGCTAAAGATGTAAGATTGTTATCTATAATCTTTTTTAATATAGGTCTAATTTGTATTCCATCTGAGACGAATGAACTTGTATCGATAAAAAAACTAATTGATTTAAGTTTATTAAATTTCCCTTTTTTGTGAACATAAGAGGAAACCATTGCTCCCCCACTAGAAATAAATTTAGAATAATAGTTCTTTCTTTGTTTTGGTTTATAAATAAATTGTTTCTCTTTCTTGAGTGATCCTTTTTTTATTAATAAAACTTCATCCAAGTTTATAGTTTTTTGAACTAGCTCAATAGAGTTATTGTTTTTTAATATTTGGTCTATAGAAAAGGATGTTTCTTCATAAAAAGGGTAAATAAACTTTATAATGTCATTTAGTGATGAATAGACAACAACTATTTCACCATTGCTGTTGGTGTAATTAAAATATTTGTTAGATAGATTACAAACCACTACATTTTCTAATTTTTCAATTCCATTTGCTTTTACCTTTATTTTTATATTATTTTGAGATACTACAATATAGGGATAGTAGAGAATGAACAGGAATAAAATAATTTTTTTCATATTATTATAAAATAAACCAAGGCTACATTTATTAATGCAAACCTTGGCTTTAAGCTTGTTGTTTTATTGTTAGCAAGATGTTTTTGTTAATGTTCTAGTATGATTAGTTCGTATTCCAAAAACAAAATAGTCCCTAATAGAATAAGTACAAGTACATCCACTTCCGCAATCAACTTCTTCAGTAGTTGTGACAGACCCAAAAAATCTTCTTCTTTTATTAGAAGTTACATTATCAGATTCCAAATTTGCTTTATATTCTTCAAGTAACTTAATAAAATCAAGATTATTACTCTGAGCCCATTCTTGTAATTGGTCAATGTTCTCTTTAATATAAATTTCATTTTTCTCTACATCAAACGTAGTTAATTTATAATCTCGACGGTCAACATCAGCAAAATATAGAAACTCATCGGTTTCCTTATCAGTTATAACATAACCTCTTGCTCTTTCTTCATCGCCAACAAAAACTTCGGCTAGTTTTATTTCTTCATATTCAACAGATTTTGCTGTTAGAGAAGAAGAAGGTTTAATCATTTTTGATTCGAGCGTTTTTCCTAGTTGAACCTTTTTGTGGTAAAAAGATTTTAAGTAAGAATCCACTTTGGCATTTCCGCTTACACTTTTGTTTTCATCTTCTTTATTACACCCAAGGGCTAATAAAGACATACCAAGTACTAAAAGAGTACTTTTAAAAAATAATTCTTTCATTTTAAAAAGTTTTTAAATTTAATAAATATTTTATAAGTCGTAACAAATTGTTTCTGCAGAAGGTTTTTGTTATGGTAAAGTTGAAAATATTATTTTTAAATTACACACTAATAACCTCACAAAATTATTCTTTTAAAGAATAATTTTTTCACTAAATAATATACATTTTAAAAATTTTATTATTACTATTGTTAATCCCAAAATTTACAATTATAAATTACCTATGAGAATTTTACAATGTCAATTATAATTTTTTTATGTTATGGAAACAGCACCTATATTAGCTAAAATCAGAAGCAAACGCCATGAACTTAATTATTCTCAAGAGTATATGGCCGTAATGCTTCAAATGAAACAATCCAATTACAATAAAATTGAAAATGGAAAAGTAGAAATGACTTTAACTTTACTTTCCAAAATCACAAAAATTTTAGGACTCGATTATAAAGAACTACTTCTCCTCACCAATTTTAAAATTTAAACCTCTTGAACAAGTCATCTAAAGGGTTATAACTGTTAACTAATACTGTAGAGCTTTCTCCTGATGCGTTGGTTACTAAATCAAATGTTTCTTATTACTTCACAAAAAATTGTCTCTTATTAAGTCCTAAATTTAAAAATGAATATTTAATTAAATAAGAAGAAATTGTAGGTAAAAAAAGTATAGGTATTTTATGTTTGTTATTTCTATATTTGAGAAAAAATTGAAAAAAATTCTCCCTCTTTTTTCTTATGTCTTCCACCCTATTTTCATTCCGCTATTAGGAACTGTTTTTTATGTTTTGTTGGATACTAGTTTTCTAACAAAGCCCCAATATTTAATTCTTTTTCTGCAAATCATCATCATTACTTTTTTGTTGCCCATTGCCTTTTTTTATCTGTTGAGAACGTTTGGAAAAATAGATAACATCATGCTTGCTGATAGTTCGCATCGCAGAATTCCTTTGTTGCTTCATATCATGTTATTAACTGTTTTAATCACAAAAAGCATCACATTAGAAAGATTTCCTGTCCTTTTTTTCTTTTTTTTAGGAGGAATTGTTAGTACTGCGCTAGCTTTTATTGGATTATATTTTAAAACAAAAGCAAGCATTCACATGATTGGCATCAGTGCGCTCACAGTTTTTATTATTGGGTTGAGTATTAAAAATGAAATCAATACCATCAACTTGGTTACTTTTTTTGTTTTTATAAATGGCTTAGTAGCTTCATCGCGCTTGGTGATGAAAGCACATACCACTAAAGAATTGTTGATTGGGTTTTTGGGTGGCTTAGTACCTCAATTGGGATTGCTCTATTTTTGGTTATAGAATATAAAACATCAATCCAAAATTGATAGTATTCATACCAATACTTTTGCCGCTAATTTTTGCTGAGGAATTTAATAATGGGTTTAGACCATAATAGCCATAGATATTCCAAGTATTCCATCCTGTTGCCAAATAAAAACCATAATGAAAATCATTAAAGTCTTTATTATTGGTTTTGTTAATTTTAGTTGCAGAGGAATCTAGTTTATATTGGTCATAAAACAAATAACTCAACTTTAACCCAACGTAGACACGCCAAAACTTATGGCTATCCATAGTAGAATTTCGCCATCGGAACTCAATTGGCAAATCAACATAATGCAACGATAATTTGTTTTTGGAATAGGTAATATCCGAGTCTAAAATTTGATAAGTGTTTGTCCCATCTATAGTAGATATACCTAAATTTTGATTGTAAATAGCTAATGAATATCCCAAACCAGCAGCAATAGATACCGTTCTTTTTTTATTCAATGGCATATCTCTTAAAAACCCAACACAAAATCCGGAAGAAAGTTTGTTTTGTTGTAATCCTTCTGGGCGTTTTTGTAGCGTATTATAGGTAATATTTACATAAAACTGATCTTCTCTATAGAGCGAATCAAGTGCATCAAAATCGGTCTCTACGTTTTGAGCAAAAACACTCAATGAGGTAAAAAAAGTTATGATGAAAAGATATAATCGCATAAAACTAATTTTAAGAAGAATTTTGCAGAGAGGAAGGGATTCGAACCCTCGATATGTTGCCATATACACGCTTTCCAAGCGTGCGCCTTCAGCCACTCGGCCACCTCTCTAATTGTGTTGCAAAGAACAACAAATTTTTTCAGTAAAAAAAGCTAGAAACACAATTTGTTATTGCATTTCGCCACGCAAGGATGTTTCAAAAATAGTTTTGAAAACTGGAGAGGCAACGTTTTGTCCCAGCAAATACATTAGTTTAGTGATGGCAGCTTCGGTAGTGATATCTTTTCCAGAAATAACACCTATTTTCTTCAGTTGTGTACTGGTTTCATATTGACCCATGTTAACACTTCCGCCAGAACATTGTGTGACATTGATAATGTGTAATCCACTTTTAACAGCTTTTTTCAAAGTATTGATAAACCATTCCTCTGTCGGCGCATTTCCTGAACCATAGGTTTCTAAAATGATACCTTTTAAATTGGGGATGGCAATAATGGAAGACAAAATAGTTTCATTGATTCCTGGGAACATTTTTACGATAACTACATGGTCATCTATTTCTTTATGAACTACCAATTTTTTATTGGATTGTTTTTGTAAAACCGCATTAGAATTCACATTCAAATGAACACCGGATTCAGCTAATGCAGGAAAATTAGGCGATGCAAATGCATTAAAATGTTCGGCATTTATCTTTGTGGTTCGATTGCCACGGTATAATTTATATTCAAAATACAAACAAACTTCCTGAATTATAGGTTTTCCTCTATGCTGAAGTGAAGCAATTTGAATAGCGGTAATCAAGTTTTCTTTGGCATCAGTACGCAAGTCACCTATTGGCAATTGTGACCCGGTAAACACAACTGGTTTATTTAAATTCTCTAACATAAAACTCAATGCTGAAGCAGAATACGACATAGTGTCTGAACCGTGAAGCACTACGAACCCATCAAAATTGGTGTAATTATCTTCAATAATTGTGGCAATAGTTACCCATTTGTCTGTACTAATATTGGATGAATCAATAGGATTATCAAACGAAATGGTTTTAATATTGCAATCCAATTGTTTCAATTCTGGGATTTTTTGCAATAACTTGCTAAAGTTGAATGCTTTTAATGCGCCCGTTTCAAAATCTTTCATCATACCGATTGTACCACCGGTATAAATCAAAAGTATGTTTGGTTTAGATTGCATCCTCGTATTTTGATTTATTCACTACAGGATTGGCATACATTGCTAAGAAACTTTCCACCATTTGCGAATTGTTTTCAT
>CALPPS020000028.1 GCA_943325515.2 Flavobacterium psychrophilum | reverse complement strand
ATTGGTAGAAACTCTGTTATTGAGGAATATATTGTTGACGAATTTACGGATGGGCTTATTCAATTTAAATCTCCTACTGAATTCGGTTTCTCTTTTGATGCCGTAAAAGACCCTTCCAAGGCGGTTTACATCTGTGCAAGAGTAGGACACTCTAAATTTCCTGTAGATTTTGGTTATATTGTTCATCAAGTTCGTGCTGTTGAAGGCGGTTCAGAAATGCGCTCTCGCTTCTGGATGGGTGGAAAATATGTACACGTTAGAAGAGAAGGAATTTTGCCAGACTTAGCTTCTTCTTTCCTACAAAAACAAAAGTTATTACCTGCAGATTTTGGGCGCAGTATAGTGATTCATTGTTCGGAAGAAATGACGCATTTAGCAGCATTTTTACCAAAATTGTATTCAGAAATAAATGAGACAGTCGAAAAATTAAATGTGGAGGGAAGAGTCATCGAAAGAACCGATGAAGATTTTGAAAACGTTGTCATGGGTTCACTATTCAATAAAATAGATCCAGGTAAAAGACCAGTTAAAGTGGTTGAAGCCAAATCAGTTCAGGACATTATTGAAACCATAAAATATGCCAAATCACATGGCAAAAAGCTTACCGTATGCTCGGGGGGTCATAGTTTTAGTGCCAATCATATTAGAGACAATAGTATTTTAATTATGATGAAACACTTCAATCAATTTGAAGTCAATGTGAATGAAATGACTGCCACCGCCGGACCAGGTGTTGGTGGAAGCGAGTTGATGTTAGAATTGTATAAGCATGATCTTTTCTTTCCGGCAGGTCATTGCAAAGGAGTTTGCATCGGTGGTTATTTGCTACAAGGTGGCTACGGTTGGAATGGTAGAAAATTAGGTATCGCTTGCGAAAGTGTGATTGGAATTGACATGGTTACCGCAGAAGGCGAATACATTCATGCTAACGAAAGTGAAAATGGTGATTTGTTTTGGGCGGCACGTGGCTCAGGAGGTGGTTTTTTTGGGGTAGTCGTTCGTTTCCATTTAAAGGTGTATCAATTGCCTAAATATAGAGCCATCATCGCCCATCAATTCTATATGAAACATTTGGAAGATGTGTACAGCTGGGCATATGAAGTAGGTCCAAGCATCCCAAAAGCCGTTGAATTTCAAATGATCATGAGCAATAAAATGTCGGGAATATTTGGTCCAGGTATTGAAGCCGCCGCTCCGATTTTTGCCGATACCAAAGACGAATTTGAAGAGGCAATGACTTTTATGAAAAATAGCCCGATCAAAAATAAAGCATTGATTGCTACTCCAGCGATTAACCCTGGCATCAATGCCTTATACAAATTAGTGATGACGCATTATCCAGAAAATCATCATTATGGCGTTGACAACATGTGGACACACTCCTCTTTGGATGACTTAATGCCGTTTATTAAAGAAATCGCAAGAACCTTGCCTCCTCCTCCTTCGCACATGCTTTGGTTGAATTGGCATCCTGGTCAAATCAAATCAGATATGGCTTATTCAAATGAGGACAATATTTACATTGCCTTGTATACCATTTGGAAAAACGCAGGCGATACTTCAAAATATGGCGATTGGGCGGCATCTATGATGAGTAAAATGAACCACATGAGTACAGGAATTCAATTGGCTGATGAAGGGTTGCACAAAAGAACTGCACCATTTTTATCGGATGCGAATTTGAAAAAAGTGCAACAAATTAGAGCAGACAGAGATCCAAAAGGCTTGTTCCACGAATGGCACAGCCGACCAGAAATTAAACTTTAAATTAATTAATACAAACCCTATAAACAAAACAAAAATGAAAAAAATTATTTATGTAGGCTTAAGTCTATTATTCGCAACAGTAACATTTGCTCAAACAGCAGATGCTGATAAAGAGGTTAAAAGTGACGCTTTATTCATTTCAGGACTTGTGAGTTACAAGTACCAAAATTTAAAATTTAATGATCAAAAAAACAACACTTTTGAATTTGTAACCTCGGCTGGTTATTTTGTAACAAATAATATAATTCTTGGAACTCTTGGTGGTTATAGCTCATCTATAACAAAAGATTATGATGGTGTGAAAAAAACCGATCAATCAATTTACACTGGAGGGGTATTTGCGAGGTATGTATACACACCACACAAACAATACTCATTTTTCAACGAGGTATCAGGTGTATACGCACACGCAAAAGACAATTTGACTTCAAAAACTTTAGATGGTGCTGGTGGTGGCATATCATTAGGTTTTCTCTATTCAATATCCAAACATTTCATTCTACAAGCATCTTATGCTGGATTATCTTATTCATCTGCATCCTTTGATGAATTTAATAATTCTGCCGCAGAAGGTTTTACCATTGGTGGTGACGTAACCAATTTGAAAATTGGAGCAATTATTAAAATATAAATTGAATTTGTATAACTATAAAAAATAATAAAATGAAAAAAATATTTTATTTATTGATTGCTCTGGCAATGACATCTGTAACATTTGCACAAAAAGCCACCGACAATTTCGCGGGAAAATACAAAACCGATGATGGGAATACTGTAATTATTACCAAAACAGCAACTGGTTTTGTAGGAATAGATGATATGAAAAAGGTGGTGCTAAAAGATATAAAATTTGATGGCAAAGAGTGGAAAGGCACCACCTACAATCCCAAAAAAGATATGACGGCTTCGTGTGAGATTTTATTGGACGGTAACAAGCTGAAAATTGTTGCACACAAAGGATTTTTATCGAAGACTATTTATTGGGATATCATAAAGTAATCATAACTATTATTTAAAGGTTGTTTTTTTGAGACAACCTTTCTTTTTTTTTAGTGTTTATGAAATTATCTATAAAACAAGCCAACTTATTATCCAATATTTTGGTTTCTATTTCGATGACGATTGTCATGACAGCAGGAATGCTATATGTGCATTCAGGATACTGCGATAACTTTTTCAAAATTTGGTTGCGTGATTTTTTGGTGGGTTGCCTAATAGCCATTCCAACTGGATTATTGATAGTTCCTATTATATCAAGATGGTTTAACTCGCTTACCGAGAATAAAAACATCAGCTAACAAGGGTTTTGAAATATTGGGCTTTAATAATTGGCTAAAAATTGATGGTTTTATTTACTTTTATATTATTTATATACTTTAGTGCAATCTATAATTAATCTTCGACAAACACCGAAACGATTTAGTCTATACTATAATAAGTGCATAAAAACAAAAATAGAAATGAATGAATACTATTATACTTCCTGATGAACTTAATTTTGATAATTTACAGTCTGCTCAAGTTTTCGACTACCGTAGCACAAAAGAAATTATCAAGCAGCAAATTATTCTCAATCAACATACATTTAGTTTCTTAATTGAGGGAAATAAAGATGTTGTTTTTGATAATTCAACATTATCAATTGACAATTCCAAGTTTCTAATCATGAAGTCTGGAAAGTGTTTGATGACAGAAAAACTTTCAGAAATACGAAATTACAGAAGTGTACTTTTTTTCTTTTCCAGCGAAACTTTGTTGAAATTCATCAGAAATAATGAACTAAAGAGAACCCAACTAAATGATCATAAATCGGTTTATGCTTTTGAATACAATGTATTTATAAAACGTTTTGTAAACAGCTTACTAGATATTTCTATACTTTCAAAAGATGTACAAAAGAAGTTGCTTGAAGTGAAATTTGATGAAATAATGCTCTACTTAATAGCTATATATGGAACAGATTTTATTTACTCGTTGTCTGAAAAAAGTAATGATGCATCGCAAAAATTTATTCAAACCGTTGAAACGAATTGGATGCGCAAACTTACACTTAAAGAATTGGCATTTTTATGTAATATGAGTGTGTCCACTTTCAAAAGAGAATTTGAAAAACACTACGCTGAATCGCCAATAAAATGGTTTCAAAATAAAAGACTAGACTATGCACATCATTTGCTTTACCTAGAACAAAAGAATGCTTCAGAAATATATTTTGAAGTTGGCTTTGAGAGTTTATCAAGTTTTATTCAGGCTTATAAATCAAAATATGGAGTTACACCCAAACAGCACCATAAAGATTGAACTTTTGGCAACAGTTTTTGAACGTTACTCTGTATTGAATCTTTAGTACTAATATTAATTTTGAATTGAATTTATAAATTTAATAAAATGAAAAAAACAAATTTAATTTTAGCATTGTTCTTACTTATAGGAACTACTGTTTTCGGACAAAAAACATTTACTTTATCTAGTAAAGATTTGGGTGGAGAAACCACTAAAGTTCAAGAATTTAACGGATTTGGCTGTTCAGGAGACAATGTGTCGCCACAATTATCTTGGAAAAATGCACCCGAAGGAACAAAAAGTTTTGCCATTACAATGTATGACCCAGATGCTCCAACTGGCAGTGGTTTTTGGCATTGGGTAGTATTTGACATTCCAGCAAACACAAACGAGTTAGTAACTAATGCGGGTAACGTCAAACTAAATATAGCGCCCAAAGGAGCTATACAAAGTAAAACAGATTATGGAATTAACGGATTTGGAGGTCCCTGCCCACCTGTTGGACACGGATTTCATCAGTACATCATAACCATTCATGCCTTAAAAACTGACAAATTAGGACTTGACGCAAATAGTAATCCTGCTGTAGTAGGGTTTTATCTATGGAATAGTACGCTTGCAAAAGCTAGCATTGTAGCTTATTACAAGCGAGATAAATAGTGTTTAGAAAACACTACAAACTAGAACAGCATTATAAGAAATTAGGGTTTAAGGGTATAATCTTAAACCCATTTTTGTACATTAATATTAGTTTTAAATCAAAATTTCAAGCTTACAAATACCTAACTTCTTAATCCGACTAGCCACGAGCAGTAATTTAATGAAATATCACTGTCATTTATTAGAACATTCTCCTAAAAGAGACCTTTCGAGAAGTAAATGAGTGCATTGTTGCGTTTGAAAATACATCCGTTGCGGCTCTGGAATGATAATTTTGGGTTTAAGACACCAAAAATGACCTTATGAAATGCAAATACAGCTTTCTATAAACCGCCACGAGCTCTATCATTAACCGTTAGCAATAAAACTATTTCGACTACATAACACTATCAGTTTAAAAAATACTTGGTATAAAAGAAATAAACTGTATAATTTTTAGTTTAACTGTTCTTGAAAAACTTCTAAAAGAAACTCTGGAGAAATAATTTTGGTTGGAGAAATTTCCATGGCTTTCAAAACACGTTTGATGGCGTGAGGATTTAATCCCATAGTAACCCCTATTTCGTGTATTTTATTTTGCTCGCGTTCATGCAAAACACCATCACAATGCATCAACAAAGCTAAACGATAAAATTGCTGAATGCGCTCAAATTGTGACTTGATGACCATTGGATAATTTTCTTGATGAAACAACGCTTTAAAATCTTCTAAAGTAATTTGAAGTTCATCAGCAATCATGGTGAGAAAAAGATATTCTCTCTCGTGTAATTTTCCATCAACCACAGAAAAAGTAATCATCTCCGCTAATAGCGCTAATTTTTCTTCGTGGTTGCTCATTAATTAACTTAATTTTTAGCTAAAATATCAATTTTTGTGATATTGTAATGATTTATTTTTTAACATTGATGCAATATTATTTTATTTAATTTTAACTTCTTAAATTTTGACTATTATGAAAACTTTAAAAATAGTATTTTTTAGTCTTATACTATCTAGTATGAATGCTGCAGCTCAATATGGAAATCCTTATATTAATAGAATGGGTGGTTTAGATAGAAGCAATCAAATCCCTCAGAATAACGAACCCAAAGAGCCAACACCAGAGGAAATTACTAAAGCTAGAAACGCAAGAGTAGATAAATTTATGAAACAGATAAAAGATAATTTAACTCTTGACGATCTTCAGTATATTGCCATCAAAAATGAATTGATTGCTAATAGTAAGAGTGTTGACATTTTAATGAAAAGTGAGATATCACAAGAAGACAAAACCAAACAATATCAAGCCATTCAAGAAAAAACAGAAAAAATAATCAACAGTTATTTGAATTCGTCACAAAAAGAAAAATACCAAATACTAAGGGATGAAAAAGGTTTTGGTAATGATACCAAAAAGACAAAAAAGAAAAAGAAAGAATTAGAATAAAAAAATTAAACAAAAGTTTAGACTTAAAGGCGGACAGTATAATGAAAAATTATGGAGAGAAAGGTTTAAAAAAACTTACCTTTGGCTGTTTTAGTTAGTCCAAACGACAAAAAAATGTTTTAATTTTCAGCACAACAGGCTAAACCAAACTCAGCATAAAAATGAACAATAACGATATATTCAAAAAACTACGTGTGGCTCTGCAACTTCGCGATGATCAAATTGTAGAAATACTAGAACTAGTTGATTTCAGAATGTCAAAAGGAGAAATTGGCAACTTTTTTAGAAATGAAGACCATCCAAATTTTATGGAATGTGGAGATCAAGTTTTGCGCAATTTTTTAAACGGACTGGTTATTCATTTGCGTGGCACCAAAGAAAATCCAAAAAATGCTGTAGATGTGATAAAACAAAATCAGGAAACAGTTAAAAAAAACATAGCTACTAAGCTTAAAGTAGAAACTAAAACAGAATTCACCAGAGAAAAAAGCGATCGGAGCGAAACTAAACCAAAAACCGAAACCAAGAAAAAACCTTTTAATCCAAAAGACAAAAAACAAACAACAAAAATCCAAGTAGTTGAAAAGGTTAAGTTTAAAAATGGTAAAAAATAGTTTTGAATAATTTATGTACAGTTGTTGCCCTTATTGAGCAGTCCAACACTAGCTGTAAAAATTTGTAACTTGTTTTGCTAAATCATAAAGGTTTAAGTTAGTATTAAAATAAAAAATCATCTAAAATGAAAAAAGCGATATTCCTTCTACTAGGTATTTTGGCAATATCTTGTAACAAAAAAGAGCCAACAGCCCATGGCGAATTACCTTTCTTCTTTTTTGACCAAATAGATTATTATCATAAAACCATTTCAGATGATACAATAAATGCTATACTACAAAAACAAAACAAATCCAGAAAAGAACAAGGATTATTACAAATCATTAAAGGAAAAGTACCCGTAAGCACGCTAGATACTGTGTTTATTAATAACATGGACATTTTAGCGTTTGAAAAAGAAACACTTCCTAAAAACTTAAATACTAAAATAAGTCATTTATTCTCACTCCGAACAGTAGAAAAACCTGATTATCCAGCTTGTGAAAAAGTATACCGAACCATACTAGTTTTTAGAAACAAAAATAAAGTCATTGGAATTGCTAAAATCTCTTTTGATTGTAGTTTGAGTTCTATAGTTGGTGCACGATATGATGCCACTCAGTTTGGATTATCAGGAGAATACAAAGAGTTACAAGAAATTTTATCAAAACTAAAAAAACAAACACGTTAACAATTCATTATACACCTCCATTTTTCACAATTAAAATTTTAACTTTGTTCGCTTTAAAAAATTAGAACTATGATTTATAAATTCAGAGCAATTCTCGATGCCGAAGAAGATGTTTTCAGAGACATTGCTATCCAAGAAGAAGATACTCTTGAAGACTTGCATAATGCCATCGTAAACGCCTTTGGTTTTGATGGTTTAGAAGTGGCTTCCTTTTATACTTGTGATGACCAATGGAATCAAGAAGATGAAATTCCGATGTTTGACACTGGCGATGTAGCAGGTGAACAAAAAATCATGAGCGATTATGCTTTAAATCAATTATTAGGCAAAGACCAAACCAAGATTATCTATGTATATGATTTTATAAATATGTGGACATTTTTAGTTGAACTTGCAGCTGTTGAAGAAGAAGAAATAGGTGTGATTTATCCAAATCTTTTATTCTCTCACGGTGAATTACCAGCCGTTGCTCCCGAAAAAGAATTTGAAGCCGAAGGCGAAGACTTCTACGATGAATTTGAAGATGACTTAGACGAAGAAGATTTAGACATGTTTAGTGGAGATGACAGCTTTGAAGACTTTGGATTTGAAGAGAATTGGAATTAACGAAGTCACTGAGTGACTGAGTAGCTTAGTTGCTGTGTTTTTTTTATATTTGAGTAAACTATAAAATCAAAAAAATTGAAAATCTTTAGAGATTTATTTATTTGGCAAAAATCAATGACATTAGTTGCCCAAACCTATGAGTTAACACAAAATTTTCCAAAAGAAGAATTATTCGGATTGACTTCTCAAATTAGAAGAAGTGCTATTTCACTACCAAGTAATATTGCTGAAGGATATGGTAGAGAGAGCAACAAAGAATTTTATAGATTTATAAACATTGCAATCAGTTCCTTGTTTGAGTTTCAAACACAAATCGAAATTGCAAAAAACATCAACTATTTAAACGAAATCGAATTTAAAAAAATATATGAAGAAACTTGAAGAACTAGAAGCAATGATTATTTCCTTTTCAAAAAAGCTAAAATAGTCTCAGCAACTCAGTCACCTAGTTACTCAGCAACTTAAAAAAAATGATCAACCTATTCAATGCTCACATAGAATCCTTATCCATACATCGTGTGGGAAACAAAAGCCGAAACGAAGCTATTTTCCTTTCAGACCAACCCTATAATTTGAATGATGAAATTGTTCCGTTGTTAAAGGAATATTTTTTCAAACCATTTCGAGAAAAAGAAGAAAACTATTTTCAGTTTGCACACGAAGTCGATTTGGAATATAACGATATATTCAATTTGGTTACCGAAATTTTCACTAATCCAAGTGACACTCATGAAGTATCAAAAAAGATTACCAAACATCTTTTTGAACAATCTAATCATCCACACATAAAGAATGGAGAAGTTTATGTGGCGCATATTACCAATTTGAATATTGATAATAATGTAGTTGATGCTATCGGTGTCTTTAAAAGTGAAATTCAAACTGACTTTATGCAGTTTAAAGAAAAAGGCACTACTCTAGAAATGATTTTACAACAAGGTATTAACCTCAACAAACTAGATAAAGGTTGCTTAATTTTTAATCATAAAAAAGAAGAAGGGTATAAAATTTTAACGGTAGATAGCAATCGCTATGATGCACGTTATTGGTTAGAACATTTCCTTTCTGTAGATGCGTTTCAGGATGAAAATTTCTTCACTAAAAAGTATTTGAAATTCTGTCAAGGTTTTGCAAAAGATGTCGTTTTCCCTGCTGAAGACAAAAAAGAAGAAGTAATGTTCATGAATCGTTCTGTTAATTATTTTGCCAAAAACGATCAGTTTGAAGAAAGTAATTTCTTGAACGAAGTTTTAGATAATCCAGACTTAATACCTGAGTTCAAAAATTATAAAGTAGATAAAGGTGAAAAATATAGTATTGAAGACATTACTAACTTTCCAATTGCCAATGCTGCCGTAAGCGATGCTAGAAAATCTATCAAAAACGTGATCAATTTAGACACAAATATCCAAATCAAATTAGATTTCATCAACCCAGAAAGTGCTGAGAAATATGTTGAAAAAGGTTGGGACGAAGAAAAACAAATGTATTACTACTTGGTATATTTTAATAAAGAACAAAAAAGTTAAATTACCTTATAACCTAAACCAAAGTGAAGAATTTTATCCTCAATTGATAAACCGATTGAGGATTTTTTAATTTTGAATATAGCAGACAATGTTAAAAACAATAAATCAGCTATCATATTTCTTTACATTTGTTAAAATTGCTCGACTTATACAATGTTTAAAAATTTATTTTTTGGAATATTTCTGTTTTCTCTGTCTTGTCAAAATCTTCAAGGGCAGGAAAAAAACATTGGTAATGATTCGGTCAAAGTATACAAAAAAATAGAAAACTTTTCTAACAAAAATAAGTTCAATCAATTTATTTATAAACTTTTATTCAAATCTAATCGGAAAGTAAAACCCACTTCTAATTTAAACAGAAATAAATATTTTATCGAAAAATCATTTGAAAGATCGGAAGGTAAAATCATACGTAATATTTATATCGAAACTTTAGACCCTTTTGGATACACTGTTGAAAATCATAAAGATGTGCCTGAAAAAGGTTTTGAAAAAACAGGAAATCGTTTGCATTTAAAAACTAAAAACTGGACAATTAGAAACTTGTTGCTTTTTAAAAAAAATGAACTTTTAGACTCTCTTAAGACAAAAGAATCTGAACGTTTGATAAGAAGACAACGCTATGTAAGAAGTGTAATCATAAAACCTATTGAAATTCCAAACAATAAAGATTCTGTTGATGTTTCTATTAGAGTTTTAGATTCTTGGAGTTTAATTCCAAACGGTTCACTTTCTAATACACAAGCCAATTTTGAAATTACAGAAAGAAACTTTTTGGGATTAGGTCACGAATTTGAAAATGATTTTACTAAACGTTTTACAACAGATCAAAATGCCTATTTAGGAAGATATGCTATAAGTAATATAAAAAATACTTTCATTAACTCAACAATTTCCTATGAGAATTCGTTGAATAATTATACTACGAAGAGTATAAAAATAGAACGCCCTTTTTACTCACCATTAACCAGATTGGCTGGAGGAATGTATTTTGAAAACAAGTTTTATATAGATTCATTACCTGATAACAATACCCTATTTGCAAAACAAACTTTTAAGTTAGAAACACAAGATTACTGGCTTGGGCATTCATTTAAAATCTTTAAAGGGAAAAATGTAGATTTTAGGACGACTAATCTAGTTACTTCTATTGGCTATAAAAATATTAGTTACTTAAAAACGCCATCATTAACCTATGATAGTACAAGTTTTTTTGCTTCCGAAAAATTATATCTAACCACAATTGGCTTGAATACTAGAAAATTTTATGAAGATAAATACTTGTTTAATTTTGGAATTATCGAAGACGTTCCCTATGGACAAGTTTATGCATTAACGGGAGGTTTTCAAGATAAAAATTATAAAAAAAGAAGTTACTTTGGTGGGCGATTTTCCTATGGTGATTATTTTTCCTTTGGCTACTTAGGAACAAATATAGAATGGGGAAGTTTTTTTACTAATGGAATAACCGAGGAAATGACTTTTAAAATTGAAACCAATTATTTTACTAATTTACTGTATCTCGGCGATTGGAAAATTAGACAGTTCATAAAACCTACACTGACTATAGGAAATAACCGTGCACCAATTATAAAAGACAGAGTTATAATCTCAGACGAAAATGGAATTGTAGGTTTTAATAATCCCTTAATTAACGGGACAAAAAAATTAACTCTTGCCCTACAAACTCAAACCTATGCACCAGGAAATTGGCATGGATTTCACTTTAGCCCATATCTTAATGCTACTTTTGGATTACTGGGAGACAAATCCAATCAAGTTTTTGATCATAAGTTATATTCAAAATTTAGTTTAGGTGTTTTAATAAATAATGATTATTTAGTATTTAATAGTTTTCAAATCTCTTTTTCATATTATCCTTCAATTCCCTATGAAGGGAGTAATATATTAAAAACTAATTCATTTAAAAACAATGATTTAGCTTTGCCAGATTTTCAAATTGGTCAACCGATTATTGTTCCTTACAGATAAAAATATTTTATAAGTCGCTAATTATAAGTTTTTAAAACAATTTATTATCCAATTCTATTTAAATAAAAAAGTAACAATTTAAAGTTTAATTCGTCATATCTTTAACCTAAAAATTATACTTTTGGAAACAGCTATTCTTTCTATAAACAAACTCAATAAACATTTCGGCAAAGTACATGCTGTAAAAGATGTTTCTCTAGAAATACAAAAAGGTAATGTCTATGGAATTCTCGGACCTAATGGTTCGGGTAAGTCCACTACATTGGGAATCATTTTAAATGTAGTCAACAAAACTTCTGGAGATTACAGTTGGTTTGGCGGCACAATGCACACCCATGAAGCGTTAAAAAAAGTTGGCGCTATTATTGAAAGACCAAATTTCTATCCTTATATGACTGCCAAAGAAAATTTAGAATTGGTATGTAAAATCAAAGGTGTAGCTTATTCTAAAGTAATTGAAAAATTAGAAATAGTTGGACTTATCGATAGAAAAGATAGCAAATTCAAAACTTTTTCATTAGGAATGAAACAACGTTTAGCCATTGCTTCTGCCCTACTGAATGACCCCGAAATTTTAATCCTTGATGAACCTACTAATGGTTTAGACCCACAAGGTATTCATCAAATTCGTGATATTATTAAACTTATTGCTTCACAAGGAACAACAATTCTATTGGCTTCTCACCTCTTGGATGAAGTAGAAAAAGTATGTAGTCATGTTTTAGTTCTTCGCTTGGGCAAAATTTTATATAGCGGAACTGTTGATGGAATGACCAATCAAAGAGGATTCTTTGAGCTTCAAGCAGAAAATAATTCAACGCTTATCGAATCATTAAAAAATCATCCGGATTTTGAAAAGGTTTCTGAAGTAGACGGAAAAGTTATTGTGCATTTTAAACATGATATTGAAGCTTCGCAATTAAATAAACTTTTATCTGATAAAGGAATTTATTTGAATCATTTGATAAATAAAAAACTGAGTTTAGAAGAACAATTTTTAGCACTAACTAATAAATAAAAGTCAGAATCATGTATAGATTACTCTCTATAGAATTACAAAAAATATGGAAAAACAGAGCCAGTAGAATATTGACTCTTAGTTATTTTGTTATCCTTTCGTTTATTGCTTTAATTGCTTCTATAAAATTCAATATCGGAAATTTTAAATTACATTTTGCTGAGATGGGAATCTTTAACTTTCCTTTTATTTGGCATTTCAACACATACATTGCTGCCATTTTAAAATTCTTTTTAGCTATAGTTATAGTTTCTATGATGGCCAATGAATATAGTTATGGCACTTTAAAACAAAACTTAATTGATGGCATGAGCAAAAAAGAATTTGTGTTATCAAAATTCTTAACCGTTATCCTTTTTGCCTTGACATCAACAGTATTTGTTTTTATAATGTCCCTAATGTTGGGTTACAGCTTTTCGTCATACACTGAATTAGGAATTGTTTTATCAGATTTAGAGTACCTCCTAGCCTATTTTGTTAAATTAGTTGGCTTCTTCTCTTTTTGTTTATTTCTTGGTGTCTTAGTTAAACGTTCAGCTTTTGCTATAGGTTTTCTTTTTGTTTGGAATATTATAGAAGGAATTGCCAATGGTATTTTAACTTTTAGAATCTATCCAAAAAGTGATTCCGCATCAAAAATCACACAATTCTTTCCATTAGAATCGATGAGTAATTTAATAGTAGAACCAATTACAAGATTATCAATAATTAAAAATATAAAAACTGCAGTTGGAGATACAGATGTTAAAGATTATAGTGTGCATTTTTCATCAATTATTATTGTTTTAGTATGGACAGCGATATTCATTTTTATGTCCTATAAAATAATCAAAAAAAGAGATTTATAATCTATCATTTACTTCTCTTTTTTATTTACTAATTTTAACGAATGAAAAAGAAGTTAATTTTAATACTATTTACATTTATAGTTAGCCTAAATTGTTTCTCTCAATTTAGTAAAACACATTATATACCGCCTCTTTCCGGTTCTAGTATTATTATTTCTGAAGATCAATTTTTATATATTTCAACACCTAGTATTACAAAAATAAACTTTAGAATTATTGAATTAGGCGGAACTACCATTTTGGGGAAAGTTTCTAGAGATGAGCCTTATGTTTATAATATTGGATTTGGTAACGATACACATCTTCATGTTGATGCTTCTTTATCCAATACCATTTTCAGCAATAAAGGTTATATCGTAGAAGCTGATGATTTGGTCTATGTATCTGCAAGAGTTACAGCTGGCAACGGAGCTCAAGCTGGAGAATTAGTTTCAAAAGGCCTCGCCTCTTTAGGAAAGCGATTCAGAATTGGTGCTCTGACAAATGTTTTATTAAGTAATTATGATGAAAAACATACAACTTTTATTTCGGTGTTAGCAACCGAAAATAACACAATTGTAAATTTTAGCAACCTAAAAACAAACGTCACACCAATAAATAGCTCAACAGGAAGTAGTCCTTTTAGTATAACATTAAATAGTGGTCAAAGTTATGTTTTGGCAGTTCAAGGTCCCAACACGGCTAACCGTGATGGATTAATAGGTTCCCTTGTAACTTCGGACAAACCTATCGCTCTAAACTGTGGTTCATTTGGTGGAAGTAATGCCGTAGGGAATTTGGATTTAGGTTTTGATCAAATAGTATCTGCCGAAAGAACTGGAACGGAATATATTTTTATTAAAAGTACAGGTGTTCCAGAGGTTGAAAAAGTACTTTTAGTGGCAGATGAAGATAATACCCAAATTTTCATAAATGGCTCTACAATAGCTATCGCCACTATAGATGCAGGTGATTATTATGAAATTCTTGGGAATGTATTTAATACTGATGGAAATTTATATGTACAAACCTCTAAAAAAACATTTGCCTATCAAAGCATAGGTGATAATAGCTCATCTAATCAGAGAAATCAAGAAATGTTTTTTGTCCCTCCATTAAGTTGTCAAACACCAAGAGTGATTGATAATATACCATTTATTGATTATGTAGGGGATAGGCAATTTATTGGAAGAGTAACTCTGGTAACAAAAACAGGTTCAACCTTAAATTTTATTATTGATGGAGTTAATTATACGCTAACATCTTTACCTATTGGTGCTACGGTAATTGGCCCAACAGATGTAGTCGGAAACCAAAATTATAAAACTTATGTGATTACTGGTATTACGGGTAATGTTTCTGTATATTCTACTGGGGAATTATATTTGGCTGCTTATGGTTCCAGTGGTGCAGCCACTTTTGGTGGATTTTATTCTGGATTTACCTTTAAACCAGAAGTGACTTTCAATCAAATAGATGTAACACAATCAAGTTGTATTCCAAATACCAAATTATCTGTAAATACGCTGAGTCCTTTTGATACTTTTCAGTGGTATTTTAATGATTTAGTTATTCAAAATGAAACAAATAGCACTTATACTCCAACAACACCAGGGTATTACTATGTTTCTGCTACTATTGCAGGTTGTAGTGACCCGAAAGACTCTGATAAAATCCCTGTAAGTACATGTCCAATTGACACAGATAATGATGGTGTTAATAATAATAACGATCTTGACAATGACAATGATGGTATAACAAATTGTACAGAATCCTATGGAAATCAAAATTTTAATTTAACCAATACGGATGCTGGCTCAATAAACATTGAAAATTACACAAATGCATACACTGGAGTAGTATCTTTTTCAGGAACAGGAATTCCATCATCCAATCCAATTGTTGGAGATGCAAATGGGAATTTTGTAACAGAAGCGGCTCAAGGAAAAGAAAACAAAATAAATTATACGGTATCCAATTTTACAAACCCTATTAGTCTAGCGGTTGAATATGCTTCAACTGCTTTGAATTCAGATTTGTTTACGTCGTCTACAGAAATAAGAATTACATGTCCTGTAAATAAAACATTGACGGTTTTGAACCCTGACAATCAACTACTTATTGATACTAATTATGATGGGATTTTTGAAAATGGAATAACTGAATATTCCTCATTTGAAATTCGTTTTCGTTTAAACAGTAACATTCCTTTAGTAGCAGGAACAGGAACATTCTCTGTTAGAGGAAATTTGATAAATTCTATTTCAATTACAAATATAAACCTTGTGAATACAAGTACTAGTCGAGTTGCCTTAAGGTTACTGGCTACTTGTGTCCCTAAAGATTCAGATGGAGATGGAATTGCTGACCAAAATGATTATGATAGTGATAATGACTCCTTAATAGATTTGGTAGAATACCAAGGAACCAATGTTATAGTTCTTTCAAATATTGATGACAATAATGACGGAATAGATGATGCCTTTGGAACAGGAATAACACCAGCTGATAGCGATTCTGATTCGATACCAAATTATCTTGATTTAGATACTGATAATGACGGAATTCATGATTTAGATGAGTCAGGAAGTAATGCAACCGACCTAAACAATAATGGAATTATAGATGGCGCCAATTTTGGTGTCAATGGTTTAGCCAACTCAATTGAAACATCTGCTGATAGTGGAATTGTAAACTATACTTTAGCAGATTCTGATACCGATGGAATATTTAATTACATAGAATTAGATAGTGACAATGATTTGTGTAACGATGTCACTGAAGCTGGATATTTAGATAGTAACCTTGATGGATTATTAGGAGGAACAACATCACCGTCAGTAAATGTAAACGGAATTGTAACTAGTGGGACTGGTTATGGTAATCCGAATGCAAATTATATTACCGCAGCACCAATAATAATAAATAACCAACCTATTAACATTCAAATTTGTGAACTGCAATCTGGCTCTTTTACAGTAACATCAAATTTAGTAACCTCCTATCAATGGCAACTTTCAACTGATAATGGTGTAACTTGGAATCCCATATTAAATATTGCTAACTATACTGGAGCTACATCGGCAAGTTTATCGATTTCCAATGTGACACCATCAATGAGCGGTTATCAATATCGAGTGTTTCTAAACAAAAACGGAAATACCTGTGGTTTATATTCAGCAACTGCTATTTTAACCACATTTCCGCTACCTATTATTACAACCCCAATTACTTTGAAACAATGTGATGATAACAGCGATGGAATTTCAACTTTCAATTTGACACAAAAAAATGATGTAATTTCAACCAATTATTTGAATGAAACATTTACTTATTACACTACTTATGCAGCGGCAAATAATCAAAATAATACTTTTTTAATAAGTAATCCAATAGCTTACACATCTTCAGGAAATACAAGTATTTATGCAAGAGTAGAAAATAGTAATGGCTGTTTTCTTATAGCCCAAATTGATTTGTTTGTTTCTGTGACCCAAATACCAGCCAATTTTGTCATTCCTAATCAATATTTGTGTGATGACTATCTTGATGTAGTCAATAATGATAGAGATGGCGTTTCTGGACCTTTTAATTTTAGTACAATCACAGCAAGTCTTTCGGCTATATTACCTAATAATGTTTCGATAAAATACTATAAAACAGAAGCTGATTTCCTTGCTGAGACTGATGCTGCAGGAAATTCTCTCGCAATTACTAATAGTACAAATTACAGAAACATTGGTTTCCAAAATACGCAAACAATTTGGGTTCGGGTAGAAAGCACAATAGATAATTCTTGTTTCGGTTTCAAAACTTTTGATATAGTAGTTGAAGCTTTACCCATCGCTAATCCCATAAATACGAACAACTTGATTCGTCATTGCGATGATAATTATGATACTATTTATGGCTTTGATACAACTGGAATTCAAGCGGCGGTTTTGAATGGACAAATAGGTGTTAATGTGAAATATTACAGAGCCAACGGAACTCAAATATCTCCTTTACCCAATCCTTTTTTTGTTACAGGAACGGAAACTATTACTATCAGAGTATACAATAATGCTACTCAAACTGGCGGACAACCATGTTACGACGAAGAAACATTACAATTTATAGTAGATGATTTGCCACAAGCATTTCCTATAGCTACTTCACTAACCTCTGTATGTGATGATGAACCCAATCCAATTGATCAAGATGGATTTATCGATTTTGATACTACTAATTTTCTAAATACCATTTTAGGAACACAAACCGGAATGAATGTTTACTATTATGATGAAAATAATATTTTAATTCCAAGTACAATTCCAAATCAATTGCCAAATCCTTTCAAAACTGGCACACAAAATGTTAGAGTAGTTGTCGAAAATCCAATAAATACAGCTTGTAATGCACAACTTATCATTCCTTTTGTAGTTCGCCCTACTCCAAAAATTGACCAAGAAGAAAGTATCATAATCTGTCTACCAAATACACAAGCTTTGATTGATGCAGGAATTCTTGATCAAACATCAACTTCAAATTATAGCTTCCAATGGTATCTTTACAATGCTTTACTGAATGGACAAACTGATCCAAATTTGACAATCAATACGACCGGAATTTATAGTGTTACAGTAACTAATGGATCTAATTGTTCCAAAATAAGAACAATTTCTGTAACTGGTTCTGAAATAGCAACTCTTCAAAATATTGATATCGTAGATTTGTCTGATATCAATTCTATACTAATCAATTATACTGGTTCAGGAGTATATGAATTTGCTATTGACGATATAAATGGACCCTATCAAGACAGCAATTTCTTCAACAATGTTCCCATGGGACTTCATGAAATATTTGTAAGAGACAAAAATGGATGCGGAACACTCGGCCCTTTAGCGGCAACAGTTTTAGGAATTCCTCATTATTTTACACCAAATAGTGATGGTTTTCATGATTATTGGAATGTAAAAGGTGCCAATTTGCTTACCAATTCTAAATCTGTAATATCAATTTTTGACCGTTTTGGTAAATTATTGAAACAACTTTCAGCAACAGGCGCTGGTTGGGACGGAACGTATGAGGGTAATCAATTACCAGCTGATGACTATTGGTATTCCATTGAATTTGAAGATGGAAGAAGTGCAAAAGGACATTTTGCTTTAAAACGATAAACTACTATTTAAATTCCATAAAAAAACCATCAAGTGATGGTTTTTTTTTATGCAAGTTGAAAATTAGATTTTATTGCGTTTTCTATCATTCTCGTTTAAATAAATTTTACGCAAACGAATAGATTTTGGTGTCACCTCAACATATTCATCTTTCTGAATATATTCTAATGCTTCCTCCAATGAGAAAATAATCGGCGGAATAATTCTTGCTTTTTCATCATTACCTGAAGAACGAACATTTGATTGTTTTTTGGCTTTTGTAACATTGATAGCCATATCATCGCTTCGAGAATTTTCACCAATAACTTGTCCTTCATAGATTTCATCATTAGGATTCACGAAGAATTTTCCTCTGTCTTGTAACTTATCAATAGAATATGGAATTGCTTTACCGTTTTCCATAGAGATTAATGAACCATTGTTTCTTCCAGGAATTTCTCCTTTATAAGGTTCGTATCCGATGTAACGGTGTGCCATAATTGCTTCTCCTGCAGTAGCTGTAAGCAATTGATTTCTTAAACCAATAATTCCACGAGATGGAATGTTGAATTTAATAATCATACGTTCACCTTTAGCCTCCATACTCAACATTTCTCCTTTACGTATAGTAACAAATTCAACCGCTCTACCCGATAAATTCTCGGGTAAATCAATAGTTAATTCTTCTATTGGCTCACATTTTTTACCATCAATTTCCTTTATAATAACCTGAGGTTGACCAATCTGCATTTCATATCCTTCTCTTCTCATAGTTTCTATCAGCACTGACAAATGGAGAACACCGCGACCAAAAACCATAAACTTATCAGCTGAATCAGTTTCACCTAATTTCATTGCTAAATTTTTCTCTAACTCTTTAGTTAAACGATCTCTGATGTGACGAGAAGTCACAAATTTGCCTTCCTTTCCAAAAAATGGGGAGTCATTAATAGTAAACAACATACTCATTGTTGGCTCATCAATGGCAATTGTCTGTAAAGCTTCAGGATTTTCAAAATCGGCAACAGTATCTCCAATTTCAAAACCTTCAATTCCAACAATAGCGCAAATATCTCCAGCAATGACACTTTCTACTTTTTTACGGCCAAGACCTTCAAAAGTGTGCAACTCTTTAATTCTTGATTTTAAAATTTTACCGTCTCTTTTTACCAAAGAAATTGGCATTCCTTCTTTTAGTTCTCCTCTTTCTAATCTTCCGATAGCAATACGTCCAGTAAATGAGGAGAAATCTAAAGATGTAATTAACATTTGGGGGGTTCCTTCAGATACTTTTGGAGCCGGAACGTGAGCAACTACCATATCTAATAATGGCTCTATGTTTGTTGTAACATTTCTGAAATCATCAGACATCCAATTTTGTTTCGCTGAACCGTAAACCGTTGGAAAATCTAACTGCCATTCTTCTGCACCTAATTCAAACATTAAGTCGAAAACTTTCTCATGAACTTCTTCAGGAGTACAGTTTTCTTTGTCAACTTTATTAATAACCACACAAGGTTTCAATCCTAAGTCTATGGCTTTTTGTAGCACAAAACGTGTTTGTGGCATGGGTCCTTCAAAAGCATCTACCAAAAGACAAACTCCATCAGCCATGTTTAATACACGTTCAACTTCACCACCAAAATCGGCGTGACCTGGGGTATCAATAATATTAATTTTTGTTCCTTTATAAACTACAGAAACATTCTTTGAAGTAATAGTGATCCCTCTTTCTCTTTCTAAGTCATTGTTGTCAAGAATTAAATCACCTGTATTTTCATTCTCACGAAATAATTGACAGTGATACATAATTTTATCAACCAAAGTTGTTTTACCGTGGTCAACGTGTGCAATAATTGCAATGTTTCTAATAGATTCCATGTGTGCTTTTTTGTGGGTGCAAAGGTACACTTTATTTTCAGCTAAAAAAACAATAACAAATTAGTTTACATATTAAAAAAATAAAGGTTTTTGATAAATTAAAAACTGGGATAACCAAATATAAAGATTGCTATTTAGAAGCTTAAAAAAACGATTTAAAATTTTAAAATATTAATTAATAAAAAAAGCACTCAATAAATGAGTGCCTTAATATTAATTATATGCGCTTAACTATAACTTAGAAACGTGTTTTGTTAATTTAGACTTTAAATTAGCAGCTTTGTTATCATGAATGATATTTTTCTTAGCTAATTTATCAATCATAGAAATTACAGTAGATAATTTTGCAGAAGCCTCTGATTTATCTGTGGCTAATCTTAATGCTTTAATAGCATTACGAGTAGTTTTGTGTTGGTATCTATTTAATACTCTTTTCTTATCGTTACTTCTAATTCTTTTTAAAGCTGACTTGTGATTTGCCATTATTTCTTTTATTTTGTTTAAAATTGTAGCCCGTAGGGGAATCGAACCCCTCTTACCAGGATGAAAACCTGGCGTCCTAACCGATAGACGAACGGGCCATCTTTCTCAATGCGGATGCAAAAATACAACTATTTTTTATTTTCGCAAGATTAGTATATATTTTTTTTTATTTTTTTTAGTATGCTTTTGCAAATAGCACTCTACCAAGAGACTTGGCTCCAGAAAAAACACAAATTCCTTCTTGTTCTACTCTATTTAATGGGATACATCTTATCGTAGCTTTAGTTAAATCCTTTATTTTTTCTTCAGTTTCTGAAGATCCATCCCAATGAGCAGATATAAATCCTGCTTTGCTTTCTAAAACATCTTTAAATTCTTCAAAAGAATTAACTTCAGTAATATGTGAATTTCTATATTCCAAAGCTTTATTGAATAAATCATTTTGAATTTGTTCTAGCAATTCATTAATGTAATTTACTGCGCTATTATTTGAAATGACTTCTTTTGTTAATGTATCTCGCCTAGCGATTTCAAAAGTAGCATTTTCTATATCTTTTGGTCCAATAGCAATTCTAACCGGAACCCCTTTTAATTCCCATTCCGCAAATTTAAATCCTGGTTTTTGTGTAGTTCGATTATCAAACTTAACAGAAACTCCAGATTTTTTCAACTGAGTAACTAAATCGTTCGCTACATTTGAAATTTTATCAAAGTCTTCGTCTGTTTTAAATATTGGAACAATGACAACTTGGATTGGCGCCAAGTTTGGTGGTAAAACCAATCCGTTATCATCAGAATGAGTCATAACTAAAGCACCCATTAAACGAGTAGAAACTCCCCATGAAGTTCCCCACACATATTCTTGTTTTCCTTCTTGATTAGCAAATTTCACGTCAAATGCTTTAGCAAAATTTTGGCCAAGAAAATGTGAAGTTCCAGCTTGTAATGCTTTTCCATCTTGCATTAATGCTTCAATACAATAGGTTTCTTCTGCTCCTGCGAATCGTTCAGTGGCCGTTTTTATCCCTTTTACAACAGGAATAGCCATAAAATTTTCAGCAAAATCGGCATAAACATGCATCATTTTTTCAGACTCTTGAACAGCTTCTGCCTTTGTGGAATGTGCAGTATGTCCCTCCTGCCACAAAAACTCTGCAGTTCTTAGAAACAATCTTGTTCTCATTTCCCATCGTACTACATTCGCCCACTGATTAATTAATAACGGTAAATCTCTGTAAGATTGAATCCAGTTTTTATAAGTTGACCAAATAATAGCTTCACTCGTAGGACGAACAATTAGTTCTTCTTCCAACTTTGCGTTGGGGTCAACCATCAATTTTCCTGGTTTGTCAGGATCATTTTTTAATCGATAATGAGTAACAATAGCACATTCTTTGGCGAAACCTTCAGCATTCTTTTCTTCGGCTTCAAACATGCTTTTAGGTACAAAAAGAGGGAAATAGGCATTACTATGCCCTGTTTCTTTGAACATTCTATCTAATTCTGCTTGCATTTTTTCCCAAATAGCATAACCATATGGCTTGATAACCATACAACCTCTAACCCCAGAATTTTCGGCTAAATCTGCCTTAACAACTAGTTCGTTATACCACTTTGAATAATCTTCTTCTCTTTTTGTCAAATCCTTGCTCATATTGAATGTTTTGGCATAAAAATTGTTTAACTAATTTTAACTAAATAGTTCAGCAAAACTAACTATTTTTGTATAGTCCAACAATAAAAATACTATAGATATGAAAACTTATTATTTTTCCAGTAAAAGATTATCCATTTATTTACTTTTTGGATCTCTAGGTTTAGCTATTTCCTCATGCGGTTCATACCAAAATAGCTCTTACTATGATGATGGTGTATATGGAAATTCTCAAAAACAAAACCGAGAGACTAATTCAAATGACAATAGTCAAAGCAATAAGTATCAAGAATATTTTAGTGACTTAAATAAAAACCAAGATGTTTTTACTAATGTGGATAATTATAGTTCAACTAATAATGATACAAATGCTAATAGTACTGAAAATTACAATTCAAATTCTAACAATTCTAGTTGGGGAAACAATCCTCAGTCAGTAACTGTAAATGTATATGATAATAATTGGGGTTATGGTTATTGGAACAACTATTGGTATGGCGGTTATTGGGGTTTGAATAGTTGGTATGGGCCTTCATGGGGCTGGAATGGTTGGTATGGGCCTGGACTAAGTATGGGTTGGGGAATTGGATGGAATAACTGGTATGGACCAAGTTGGTATGGTAACTATTGGGGAGGAAATTATTATAATAACTATTACTCACACTCTGGTGGAAGAAGAGGCTCTTCTTATGGTGATTATGGTAACAGAATTGTTGGTGCTAGAAGTGGCGACTCAAGAAATTTATCAAACAATTTTAATGGTGTTAGAGGAAATAACAACTTTACAACTCCAAGAAATAATAATTTCAATACTACTAGAAGCAACTTTAATAACCCTAGTAATAACAATAATTCTGTTCCTAGTAGAACTAATTCTAATAGCTCCCCAAGACCTAATTATAACCCAAGTCCGACTCAACCAAGAGAAAATACTAGATCTGAATCTAATACTCCTACACGATCTTACACTCCTAGTTCAAATTATGAAGGTGGAAGTTCATCTGGGGGAGGATTTAGCGGGGGCAGATCTTCTGGGGGAAGAAGATAAATTTAAAAAACTTTTTCTTATAACTATATTTTTTTAATCCGCATAGTTTTCTTAAACAAAAACAATCATACCATGAAAAATTTTTTTTTATCTATAATTTTAGGATTTTCATTTGTTTCAATTCAAGCACAAGAGACAACTCCTGAAGACGCTTTAAGACTTGCTGTTGACAACTTAACTGGCACTGCAAGATTTAGAGCCATGGGTGGTGCATTTGGCGCAGTTGGTGGTGATTTATCATCAATTAATGTAAATCCAGCTGGGTCACTATTTTTCAATAACAATTTTGGAACTGTAACAGGTTCTGTATATAACGCTAAAAACAAATCAAAATATTTTGGAAAATATGCAAATGATAACGACAACACTCTAGATATCAATCAAATTGGTGCTGTATTTATTTTTAAAGATATTAAAAACAGTAAAAATGATTGGAAAAAAATTGCTTTTGCTTTAAATTATGAGAATTCAAATAATTTTAACAATAGTTTGTTTTCTGCAGGAACAAATCCATATAACTCAATAGGGAATTATTTTTTGGATATTGCTCAAGGAATTCAAACAAATGTATTGACAAATTATAATTACTATGATTTAAATTTTTATCAGCAACAAGCTTATTTAGGTTATGACACTTATATTTTTGAAGCTAGTAATACAACTCCAAACAATACTTCCTATTATACAAATATTCCAACCGGAGGAAATTATTATCAAGAAAATCAAGTCTTAACTACAGGCTATAATGGAAAATTAACGGCAAACTTTTCGGCGGCATATAAAGATAAATTATTTCTCGGGGGAAATTTGAATTTTCACTTTGTAAATATTCAAAAAACTTTTTCTGTATATGAAAGCAATACTAATCCGGTTTATGATACCGGTTCAACAATTACAGAAATACTTTTTGAAAATCAATTAGCAACTACTGGTTCTGGTTTTTCTCTTAATTTAGGAGCCATTGTCAAACCCATAGAAAGCTTACGAATTGGATTGTCTTATGAATCTCCAACTTGGTACAGATTAACAGATGAATTACAACAACAATTGAGCACTCATAGCTTAAACAATCCAGATAACAATGAATATCCAAAATCCTTTCATGACCCAGTGACTTACCTTCCTTATAAAATTCAAACACCAGGAAAATGGACTGGAAGTTTAGCTTACATTTTTGGAAAGAAAGGATTAATAAGTGCTGATATTTCTACAAAAGATTATAGTGCAACCACTTTTAGACCAAAAAATGATTATGTAGGTATAAATAATTACATGCGAAACGCTTTAAAAGATGCTATTGAAGTTAGAGTTGGTGGAGAATATAGAATTCAACAAGTAAGCCTTAGAGCAGGTTATCGTTTTGAAGAAAGTCCTTATAAAGTGGATCAGACTTTTGGAGATTTGACAGGGTATACTGGAGGACTTGGTTACACTTTTGATGACAGCAGAATAGATTTAGCCTATTCCTATGATCACAGAAATTTTAATCAAGCATTCCTTTCTTCAGGAATGACTGATCCTGCTAGAATTAGCAGACACAACAACAATATTACTGTTAGTTATTCCATTAATTTTTAAAAAATAATACTATTCACTAAAGTAAAACCGTTTCAATTGAAGCGGTTTCTTGTTTTATATAATAATTCACTAGAAGGATAATTCGGAATAAATAATGTAATTTTGAACTCCAATTTAAAATCAATGAGAACTAAGTCATTAAAGAAAAATAAAATCAACGTTATCACCCTTGGATGCTCTAAAAACACCTATGACAGTGAGGTTTTAATGGGTCAATTGAAAGCCAGCGGAAAAGATGTAGTACACGAACAAGAAGGAAATATTGTAGTAATAAACACTTGTGGGTTTATAGATAATGCAAAAGCGGAATCAGTAAATACAATTCTAGAATATGCTGATAAAAAAGAACGTGGTCTAGTTGATAAAGTATTTGTTACAGGGTGTTTGTCAGAAAGATACAGACCCGATTTAGAAAAGGAAATCCCTAATGTGGACCAATATTTTGGCACTACCGAATTACCCCTTTTATTAAAAGCACTTGGCGCTGATTATAAGCATGAATTGCTTGGTGAACGAATCACAACTACACCCAAAAATTATGCTTATCTAAAAATTGCCGAAGGCTGTGATCGTCCTTGTAGTTTTTGTGCTATTCCTATTATGCGTGGTAAACATGTTTCCCAATCTATTGAGAAGTTGGTAAAAGAAGCCGAAGGTTTAGCAAAAAACGGCGTAAAAGAATTGATTCTTATAGCGCAAGATTTGACTTATTATGGCCTAGATTTATACAAAAAAAGAAACCTAGCCGAACTTCTCGAAAACCTTGTAAAAGTAGAAGGAATAGAATGGATAAGGTTACACTATGCTTTCCCTACAGGATTTCCAATGGATGTTTTAGACTTGATGAAGCGCGAACCAAAAATTTGTAATTATATAGATATCCCGTTACAACATATATCAGACAATATTCTGAAATCTATGCGACGTGGAACTACCAAAGAAAAAACAACAAAACTCTTGAAAGAGTTTCGCGCAGCAGTTCCTGGAATGACTATTAGAACAACGCTTATTGTAGGTTATCCAGGCGAAACTCAAGAAGATTTTGAAATCATGCGCGACTGGGTTCAGGAAATGAAATTTGAACGTTTGGGTTGTTTCACTTATTCTCACGAAGAAAATACACACGCTTATTTATTAGAAGATGATGTTCCCGAAGAAGTAAAACAAGCTCGTGCAGCCGAAATTATGGATTTACAATCACAAATTTCTTGGGATTTAAATCAGGAAAAAATTGGGCAAACCTTCAAATGTATTATTGATAGAAAAGAAGGGCAACATTTCATTGGAAGAACAGAATTTGATAGCCCAGATGTAGATAATGAAGTGCTTATAGATGCTTCAAAATTTTATGT
>CALPPS020000027.1 GCA_943325515.2 Flavobacterium psychrophilum | reverse complement strand
TTTTGATTTTGAAAAAATGGTTGTAGTATTGATTTGTAGGACTGATTCTCAGTATAATATTTCAAAGTCATGTAGTCAATTCCACAAGACAGTAAAAATAAATGATTGTTAGATTTTGCTATTTGCTTCATTAAATAAAGTTCTAGCCTTTTTGTTGTTTTGATAGGAGCTTCATTAACAAATTGGACAATATCAAAGTTTTTTAATTTTGGAAGAAAAAAATAAAAACGAAATCCATACTCCAAGCCAGCCAAATCAAATTTAAATAAACGAAAGAAAATTTTTCTTGGAATAGTGAATATGCTTTTTTTTAACCATTTTGACTCATAATCATAATCTACTGGATAACATTTGAAGCCATTACTGTTCCCAATCAAAACTACCTCATGACCTAGTTTAATTAAACCTTCTTTCAGTGAATTTTGTATAAGACTATATTCTCCTACAAGTAATATCCGCATAATTCTTATATTTGAGACGAAAATAATAAAATGTAAATGATTTTGCCTGACAGAAGATATAAAATTGCTCTAATAGGTTTTCGTCTTGGTACAGGGGGTGCCGAAAAAGCATTGGCAAACTTGTCTATTTTTTTTGATAAAAAGGGAATAGATGTACATAATATAATCATTTTAGACGATGTTTCCTATGAGTATGCAGGCAAATTGATCAATTTAGGCAAGTTGAAAAATAAGTCTAATGATGTTCTGAATAAAATTAAACGTATTGTTTTTTTGAAAAAATACCTTAAAAAAAATAAGTTTGATTTTATTATTGATTTTCGCCCCAGAACAAAAACCGTTCAGGAATTAATAATTGCCAAATGGTTGTATCAAACCAACGTTATTTTTAGTGTAAGAAGTTATTTGCTGGATTATTATATGCCCAAAAGGTCAAGTTTAACGCGTTTGATCTATGGTAATTGTTATTCTGTTGTTGCGGTAACAAAGACAACTCAAAAATTAATAGAAGCCAAACATGAATTAAAAAATGTCACTACAATATATAATCCGGTCGATTTTCAAGGAATTGAGAGTATGTGTAATGAACCTGTAGACTTACATTTTGATTATATTATAGGGGTTGGACAAATGGAAACGAATATCAAACAATTTGATAAATTGATTGAAGCTTATGTTGATTCGGTTTTACCAAAACAAAACATTCATTTGTTACTTTTGGGGGAAGGAGAAAAAAAATTAATCCTTCAAAACTTAGCAAAACAGAAAAAAATTGAAGATAAAATCCATTTTATGGGATATCAAAACAATCCCTATAAATTTATGCAAAAAGCAAAGTTTTTGGTTTTGAGTAGTTTGAACGAAGGAATGCCCAATGTAATTTTAGAAGCTTTAGCTTGCAAGACTCCAGTTGTTGCTTTTGATTGCCCATCGGGTCCGGGGGAAATCATTATTGATAATAAAAACGGTCTTTTAGTAGAAGACCAGAATGTGGAAAAACTCACCGAGGCAATGGATCTATTGGTTGCCGATAAAGAATTATATCAATATTGTAAACAGAACACATTGCAAAGTATTCAGTATTTGTCTTTAGAGAATATTGGGAAACAATGGTTAGATTTGATGAAAATTAAGGATTTTCAAGTCACAAATTAGACAGAATTATGAATATAGAAATTATTGATATCCCAAAAAATGAAAAGAAGCAAGGTAATATTGCTATAATAGAAAATAATACCGTTCCTTTTGAAATAAAGAGGGTATATTATTTGTATGATATTCCGAGTTCTGCAAAACGTGGCGGTCATTCACATAAAAGTATTCAACAGGTTTTAATTTCCATATCTGGCAGTTTTGATGTTATTTTAAAGGATGGAATTTCTAGCGAAAAAATCACTTTGAATAAGCCCGATAAGGGATTATTGATCAAAAATAATATCTGGCGCGAACTTGAGAATTTTTCCTCTGGGGCCGTTTGCCTTGTTTTGGCATCAGCTGTTTATGATGAGGAAGATTATATTCGGAATTTTAAAGAATACTTGAAATCAAAAAAATGAGGATATTATACATAACTTGCGAGATAACGGATTCCGGTGGAATTGCAAGAGTAATGGCTTTAAAAGCAAATTATTTCTCAACTTTTTTGGGTTATGAAGTACATGTCCTTGCGCCAAATAGTGCTGATGCTTCTTTTTTTTATGAATTTGATTCCAAAATAAATTGGCACTCAATTACCCATTTTGGAAATTCACTACGATTTTTATATAATTATATTCGTTATATTAATGAAACAATTTCGAAAATAAAACCAGATGTAATTATTATTTGTGATGCGTTGTATTGGAGTTATTTACCTTGGATGATAAAATCACAGTCACCGATTATTTTTGAAACCCATGTGTCCACATCTTTAAGGAAAATATGGTTTAAAGGGTTATTTGGTAAATTAAGATTTGCCTTTGTTCAAACAATTAAAATATACTCAAAGAGGAAATTTGACAAGGTTGTTTTTGAAACTCAGGAAGGCAGTAACGAATGGAATTTAAAAAATAGCAAAGTAATTCCTAATCCGCTTAGTTTTATTTTGCCAAAACAATCTGATTTAAAAAATAAAAAGGCTGTAGCAGTATCAAGGCACAGTTATGAAAAAGGTATTGATCGGTTATTAGAGATATGGAAAAAAGTAACTGAAAATCATCCCGATTGGGAACTCGATATTTGTGGACAATGGGATGACGATTTACGATATCAAAAAATGGCAACTGATTTGCAGATTTCTAAAAATGTGAATTTTATTGCTCCAACATTAGAAATTCAAAACTATTATTTTGAATCGTCATTTTATTTGATGACCTCAAGATCAGAGGCGTTTGGTATGGTATTGATAGAGGCAATGGCTATTGGTTTACCTTGTGTGGCCTATGATTGCCCATGTGGACCAAGAAGTATTATAACAAATCATGTAAATGGTTTTTTGATAGAGGATGGTAATGAAACAGATTATTTAAAAGCTGTTGAAATGCTAATTGAAAATGAAAATCTAAGAAGAGAATTAGGTAATAATTCGTTGGAAAGTGTTAAAAAATACGATATAACGACTATCTTGCAAATTTGGCGTGAGCTTCTTGACGGTTTGGTTAAATCCTGATTTACTTTGTTTGCAAACTAGATAAATAACCCAATCGGTATAAATCAAACAAAAATAATATTGGTTTGTTGCTCGACAGATTCTTTAATATGATGCTTCGTGTCATTTTATAAAAAAAATTAAAAATAAAAACCAATTTAAGGGTTTTAATTATTTCGAATACTTTTGCTATTTTTATATAATTAGGATCTAATAAATTATTGTCAATCAGATTTTTCAAGGCAATTAGGGACTCTTTTTCTTTTTTAATAGCAACTTCAAAATGGTCTAATCCTAGGTGATATATGGGGTTGTTAATATGCTCAATAGTAATCTTTTTTTGCATTAAATCATAAGAAAACAGAGTGTCTTCGTGTCTTAGATTTGGTAGGGATTCATTAAAAGATACCTTCGAAAAAAAAGATTTATGAATCAGGAAATTTAAAGATAAAAAACTTAGATAAGGATTTTTTTGTCTTTCGGTAAAGTGTATTGATTCCCTGTTTTTGCCATAAACCCATCTCAAAACTTTACTTTTTTCGGGTTTTTCACTTTGATACAAAATTCCTCCGTTCACAATTTTAATTTCATCATTCAAAAACGGAACGTATCTGTCAATAAAATTCTCATCTTTAGGAAAAACATCCACATCTAAAAAAAGTAACCAGTCATATTGAGCTTTATGGGCTAATAAATTCCTGATTTTACTCCTGCCAATATTTTGTTTTAACATTTCGTAGTTGCAATTTGCTAAATGATTTATTTTTTCATTTTCTGAAAACAAGTTAGTAGAAGCATCGTCTAGACAAATAATTTCAAATGGAATTTCTGTTCTTTTAGCCTGATTATGAATTTCAGATACTAAAGACAAGGCATTGTAATTATAGGAAGGAATAAGGATTGATAACATTAATAACTTTATTTTGTATATATGCAAAGAAAATATATTTTATCTAATAGAATAGATTTTATAAGCAGAATTGATGTAGTCGATTTGATTTTACTTAAGTTATATACTAAGAAACATTTGTAGAAAGAACAATTAAAAATCAATTACTCAATCCGCATTTGGATAACTCTTATGACAAAGATCGTAATCTTTGGTGGGTGATGAATTTATTGTAGTATGTAACACCAAATTGGCAATCATAAATATGGGGAAATTTAAAGCTACGGTTCAATGGACTGAAAGAAAAAAGATTGCAATTTACAGTGAATTTAACCTTTTGGCAGTGATGGAAATCCATAATAACTCAATGCATTCTGTTTCTCAAGTTGTTTTTGACGGATTCAGATGTTGTGTTTTCAATTATTATTTTTCTGAGAGACCCCTTGGAGAATCCGATAGTTTTCATGTTGCTTCATTTCGAGGAAGACCAGAAAAAAACCTAAACCGTTTTTTGAACTACTTCAAAAATAGTATTGTCTTCACACTTTAATGTCTTAGCTGGGAATTTCATGATTACAGCATAATCATGAGTTGAGATGATGACGGTTTTACCATTTTCGTTGATTTTTTTCAAAACAGCTAATACTTCAGCACTAGTTTGTGGATCAAGATTTCCGGTGGGTTCGTCAGCAAGAATTAATTCGGGATCATTAAGCAAAGCTCTTGCAATTGCAACTCTTTGCTGTTCGCCACCCGAAAGTTGATGCGGCATTTTTTTAGCAATTCCTATAAGACCTACTTTTTCTAAAACTTCGTCAATTTTATTTTGCATAGAAGCAACATCAGTCCAACCTGTGGCTTTTAATACAAAAAGCATGTTTTCGTTTATACTTCTATCTGGTAACAATAAAAAATCCTGAAAAACCACACCTAATTTTCTTCTCAAAAACGGAATTTCATCTTCTTTTAAATGAGCTAAATCATAGCCAACTATCTTGCCTTCACCCTCGGTTAATGGTAAATCAGCATAAAGCGTTTTCATAAAACTACTTTTTCCAGTTCCTGTTTTACCTATAATATATAGAAATTCGCCTTTTTGAACTTCAAGATTGATTTGTGATAAAATCACTTTATTTTCTTGATAAATCGTAACGTTTTTTAATGATAAAACTGTGTCTGACATGAGTAATTTAGTTTATTGCGTAAAAGTAATAAATATATGTTCTAATTCCCAAATCCCAAATCCGAAATATATAATTCAAATTGTTTACAACAATGTTTATAATAAATGGCATAGTTTTTTCGTTATAATATATTGGATACTATTTTTGAATAAGTAAAAAATAAAAATATGCGTAGAGTTTCAATGTTAATAGTACTGCTTTTTACAGCAGGAATTTCAACAGTTTTAGCACAACAATCAGCTATATATACTCATTCTTTGTTAGATTTTGACAAAGCCATTTTGTTATATAAAGATAAACAATATCAATCTGCTCAAATTTTATTTGAGCGAATTGAGCAAGATTATAAAGGGCAATACGTTCAAGAAGAATGTGCTTATTACATTGGGATTTGTGCTATTCATTTAAATCAAAATAATGCTGATGAACTGATGGAGAAATTTGTTGCTGACTACCCAACAAGTTCTAAGCAAAATCAAGCTTACACAGAAGTAGCACAATATTATTTTGAACAAGGAAAGTTTCCTCAAGCAGTACAGTATTTTGATAAAGTACATGAAAACACTTTAACTTATGAAGAAACAGAAAAATTCAATTTTCAAAAAGGTTATGCCTATTTTACCGCAGACAACAAAAAAGATGCTGCAAGCTATTTCAATAAAGTTGTTAATTCCAAAGAATATGGAACGCAGGCAAATTATTACTTAGGTTTTATGCAATATGAAGGGAATAATTATCAAGAGGCTAATAAGTATTTCCAAAAACTTGTAGGAGAAGAAAAATACTCTGATAAATTATCTTATTTCAAAGCTGATATGAATTTTAAATCCGGCGATTTTCAAAAAGCGATTGATGAAGGTTTAGTTGCAATGCCAAACTCAAATGCTTCCGAAAAATCAGAATTGAATAAAATCATTGGTGAAAGTTATTTCAATATGCAACAATATGACAAAGCCTTGCTCTATCTAAAAGAATATAAAGGCAAAAAAGGGAAATGGAGTAATACAGATTTCTACCAATTGGGTTACACCTATTACCAACAAAAAGAGTATGAAAATGCTATTTTGCAATTCAATAAAATTATATATGGTAAAGACTCAGTGGCTCAAAATGGTTATTATCATTTAGGGGAATGTTATTTTAAAACTGATAAAAAACAACAAGCCTTAAATGCTTTCAAAAGTGCTTCCGAAATGGACTTTGACAAAAAAATTCAAGAAGATGCTAATTTGAATTACGCCAAATTGAGTTACGAAATTGGAAACTCTTATCAATCTGTTCCTGATGTGTTATCTGCATTTTTGACAAAATATCCCAATTCACCTAGTAAAAATGAGATTGAAACTTTATTAATCAATTCTTATATTACATCTAAGAATTATGAGGATGCTTTAGCATTATTAGAAAAAAATAATTCAGATGAAAATAAAGTTGCTTATCAAAAAGTGACTTTTTATCGTGGTATAGAATTGTATACGGACGGAAGTTATAAAGATGCTTTAGCCATATTCAAAAAATCGATTGCAACTCCAAGAGATGAAAAATTCACTGCCAGAGCAACTTTTTGGAAAGGAGAAACGGAATATGGTTTGAATAATTTTAATGAAGCATTATTGAGTTTCAAACAATTTGTTGGTTACACCGAAGCTAAAAACACACCTGAGTTCAAAAACATCAATTATAATATTGCGTATGCTTATTTCAAGCAAAAAGAATATGAACAAGCCGGAAATTATTTCCAAAGTTTTATTGATGCGAATAAAGATGATAAAGTACGATTGAATGATTCCTACTTAAGACTTGGTGATAGCCGTTTTGTGACTTCAAAATATTGGCCAGCCATGGATGCATACAATAAAGCTATCGAAATGAAAGGCATTGATGCCGATTATGCTGCTTTCCAAAAAGCATTGAGCTATGGTTTTGTTTCTAGAAATGATAAGAAAATAGATGATTTCAATAAGTTCCTCGCCAATTTTAAAACCTCTCAATACCGTGATGATGCTTTGTTTGAATTAGGAAATACTCATGTAACGGAAAACAAAACTGACCTTGCGATTAAAACGTATGACCAATTATTGACCGAATTCAAAAACGGTTCATTTGCGTCAAAAGCTATTTTGCGTCAAGGATTGGTATATTACAATGCTCAAAAAGAGGAACAAGCTATTGCAAAATTCAAGAAAGTAGCGGCTGATTATCCAAGAACTCCAGAAGCTTTAGAAGCAGTTTCTACAGCACGTTTGATTTATATGGATAACGGAAAAGTTGATGAATATGCTTCTTGGGTTAAAACACTAGATTTTGTTGCCGTTTCAGATGCTGATTTAGATAACGATACTTATGAAGCGGCTGAGAAACAATTTTTACAAAACAACACTAAACAAGCTATTTCAAGTCTGAGTAGTTATGTTTCTAAATTTCCTAACGGAATTCATGCTTTAAATGCTAATTTCTATTTGGCTCAATCCTATTATACAGATGGAATAGAAATCAATGCCATACCAAATTATGAATATGTTATCGATAAAACCAGAAATGAATTCACAGAGCAATCATTAGCCCGTTTATGCGAAATTCATTTAAAAAAAGAAGATTATGCAAAAGCGATTCCAGTTTTAATACGTTTAGAAACCGAAGCAGATTTTCCTCAAAACGTAACATTTGCTCAAGCTAATTTGATGCGTGCTTACTATGACGAAAAAGATTATGCTAATGCGGTTGTCTATGCTGATAAAGTTTTAGCCAATCCAAAAACGGATAATAAAGTAAAAAGTGATGCCCAAATCATTGTAGCTCGTGCTGCTATTCAAGTTAATGACGAAGCTAAAGCTAGAGTAACTTACGCCAAATTGTTAACTATTGCTAAAGGAGAATTGGCAGCTGAAGCTTTGTATTATGATTCTTATTTCAAAAACAAAGATGGTAAATACGAAGACTCTAATAAAACCGTTCAAAAATTAGCCAAAGACTATTCTGGTTATAAATATTTTGGAGCGAAAGGCTTGATAGTAATGGCAAAAAATTACTATAAGATGAAAGATAATTTTAGTGCTACTTCAATTTTGGATAGTGTAATTAAAAACTTCACCACTTATCCTGATGTTGTGACTGAAGCACAAGCAGAATTAGACATTATCAAAGGAGAAATTTCTAAAACGAATTCATCAATAACAAATTAAAACTCTTTGAATCTCCGAGATTCTCTGTGAGTCTCTGTGTAACAATTCTAAATATGAAACAAGTAAAATTTATAATAATAGCATTTCTTTTGACCCAAATTTCTTTTTCCCAAAAGAAAGACGAAAATATAGGAACTGAAGTAGTAAATGTGGTAAAACCCTATACACCAACAATCTCTGATGCTTTCAAAGTAAAAGAAACGCCAACATTGGATGATGAGGAAACCACAAAAAAAGAAAATATTCGATACACTATTTTTTCTTTTCCAGTAGCATCAACTTTCACACCCTCTAAAGGTAAAGCAGCCAATGTTGATAAATCACCAGGAGAGAAAATTTTCAGCAATTATTTAACTTTAGCTGCTGGAAATTATGGAAATATAAATGCCGACTTATTTGTTATTAAAAACATAAGTAATACCGATTATTTTGGAGCAATGTTACGCCATAGTTCTTCACAAGGTGGTATTAAAGATGTGGTTTTGGATGATAAATTTTTTAATACCGCTTTGGATTTAACCTACAGCAGCAGAACCAGAAAATTCAACTGGAATACAGATTTAGGATACAAAAATCAAGTATATAATTGGTACGGTATTTCCCCGGGTGTATTAGATGATGCAATTATTGCCACTATCGATGAAAGACAAAACTATCACACATTCTATTTAGGTGGAAAATTAGGATTAGGTGAAAGTTTTCTAAAAGAAAGCACTATTAAATTTAGTCGTTTTTGGGATGCTTTTGGTTCGGCTGAAAATCGTTTTGTCGCAAAACCAGTTTTGGAATTTGAAATCTTTGAACAGAAGATTAAAACCGATTTTGTGTTAGATTATATCAGTGGTTCTTTTAATAAATCTTTTAATACTGGTACTTCTTTTAAATACGGATATACCAATTTTGGTTTTCAACCAAGTATTAAAATCCATAAAGACGATTTAACAGTTAATGCTGGAGTTGGTTTCTTTTATGGTGCAGCACAAGAATCTGGTAAAAGTAAATTCTACATCTATCCACAAGTTACCAGTTCTTATAAAATAGTAGGTGATTTGATGATCCTATATGCAGGTTTAGAAGGGATTTTAAAGCAGAATTCGTACAATGATTTTGTTCAAGAGAACTTCTTTGTGTCACCAACATTAGCTATATCACCAACCAATCAGAAGTATGATATTTATGTTGGTTTAAAAGGTAAATTAGCCAATAGTATCAGTTATAATATTCGTGGTTCTTATTTAAATGAAGAAAACAAAGCATTGTTTAAAAGCAATGGCTACAATGAAAGCACAGTAAATTTAGAGGGTTATGCCTATGGAAACTCATTTGATGTGGTTTATGATAATGTAAAAACCATTAGTTTCTTTGGCGAATTGAAAGCTGATTTCTCAAAAAATGTTTCTTTTGGAATCAATGGAACATTTAGCAGTTACACAAACGATATTCAAGAAGAAACTTGGAATTTACCAGCTGTAAAATTAGGAGCTAATCTCGACGTAGAAATTACTTCAAAATGGTATTCGGGAATGAGTTTGTATTTTGTGGGCGAAAGAAAAGACCAGTTTGTCCGCACATCGGTTTCAGGTTTTTTTCCAATTGAGAATAACACTTTAAAAAGCTATTTCGATTTGAATGCCCATGTAGGATATAAATACAGCGAGCGAATGACTTTTTCCCTAAAGGGAAACAATTTAGCCAATCAAAACTACCAACGCTGGTTAAATTATCCAGTGCAAGGAATTCAAGTTTTGGCTGGTGCGAGTTATAAATTTGATTTTTAAAAAAAAAGGCACCTAAGTAGCTAAGTGTCTAAGTTACTGAGAATTTTAACTAAGTCACTAAGTTACTTTAAAATGAAACACCAAATCCTTCATCGTTACAAAGAACTAGTACAAGACCGAATCGATGTTTTTCAAGACATGATATCGGGTTTGACCATTGATGCCCAAAATGATGCCAAAGGTTCAGCGGGCGATAAGCACGAAACTGCGTTATCGATGATGCATTTAGAGCAGGAAAAATTGAATTATAAGCTTAAAGAAGTATTAGAACAAAAAATTATTCTTGACAAAATTGACTCTTCACAAGTTCACAAAAAAATAGCTCTGGGAAGTTTGGTTCAGGCTAATGGCATGACACTTTTCATTTCAATAGCGTTGCCGAAAATCACTATAGACAACAAAACCATTTTTGCGCTATCTCCACAATCTCCTCTGGGAAGCAAGCTGATTGGAAATAAAGTCGGGTTTACTTTTGATATGAATGAGAAAGAGTATACTATTGAAAGTGTTTTTTAACAATCTCAAACCGAATACAATCAATTCTAATTATTTTACTTTCATATCTATATTTAATTATTCAATATGGTTATAGATTATAACCAATTATTTTTATTTAGTTTATATAGTGAAATGAATATATCATTTTTGCTTTCACAAACCAAATAAAATATAAAAATATGTGCGGAATTGTATGCGCTTTTGATTTAAAACAAAAAACAGAAACATTAAGACCACAAGTGTTAGAAATGTCTAAAATCATCCGCCATCGCGGACCTGATTGGAGTGGAGTTTTTAGTAACGACAAAGCTATTATGGCACATGAAAGATTAGCTATTGTTGATCCAGCTTCGGGGAAACAACCTTTGTTCAGTCAGGATGGAAAATTAGTCTTGGCAGCCAATGGCGAAATATACAATCACAGAGAATTAAGAAAACAATTTAATGGAAAATATCATTTTCAAACTGAAAGTGACTGCGAAGTTATCTTGGCTTTATATAAAGAAAAGGGCGTTCATTTTATTGATGAAATGAACGGAATTTTCGGATTTGCAATTTATGATGTACAGAAAGATGAGTATTTTGTGGCTCGTGACCACATGGGAATTATTCCATTATACATCGGTTGGGATCAACACGGGACTTTTTATGTAGCTTCCGAATTGAAAGCGTTGGAAGGGTATTGTACCAAAATTCAATTGTTTCCTCCAGGACATTATATGACCAGTAAGGATGGCGAGTTCGTACAATGGTACAAAAGAGAATGGACAGACTATGATAATGTAAAAGACAATAAAACTAATATCAATGATATAAAAGTTGCTTTGGAAGCAGCGGTTCACCGTCAGTTGATGAGTGATGTTCCTTATGGCGTGTTACTTTCTGGCGGATTGGATTCATCCATTACTTCTGCTATAGCTAAAAAATATGCACAAAAAAGAATTGAGTCGGGTGACACGCAAGAAGCGTGGTATCCACAATTGCATTCCTTTGCAGTTGGTTTAGAAGGTTCACCAGATTTAGCGGCTGCTCAAGTTGTAGCCGATTATATAGGAACCATTCACCACGAAATTAAGTTTACTATTCAAGAAGGATTAGACGCCATTCGTGATGTGATTTATAATCTAGAAACCTATGATGTAACAACTATTAGAGCATCTACCCCTATGTGGTTAATGGCAAGAGTTATTAAATCTATGGGAATAAAAATGGTATTATCTGGAGAAGGTTCAGATGAGTTATTTGGGGGTTATTTGTATTTCCATAAAGCGCCAAACGCTCGAGAATTTCATGAAGAAACCGTTCGAAAATTGAGCAAATTACACATGTACGATTGCTTGCGTGCTAATAAAAGTTTGGCCGCATGGGGAATTGAAGGTCGTGTGCCGTTTTTAGACAAAGAATTTATGGATGTAGCGATGCGAGTAAATCCACAAGATAAAATGATTAATGCCGACCATCCTATGGAAAAATGGGTGCTTCGTAAAGCATTTGAAGACATGCTTCCCGAAAGTGTGGCTTGGCGACAAAAAGAGCAATTTAGTGATGGTGTAGGATACAGTTGGATAGATACTTTGAAAGCGACAGTGGCAGACGAAATTTCGGATGAACAATTAGTCAATGCTAAGTATAAATTCCCATTGCAAACGCCTACATCCAAAGAAGAATATTATTATCGTTCAATTTTTAACGAACATTTTCCAAGTGATGCAGCCGCATTATGCGTGCCTCAAGAAGCCAGTGTTGCTTGTAGTACCAAAATTGCTTTAGAATGGGATGAAGCGTTTAAAAATATGAATGATCCATCGGGCAGGGCAGTGGCAAATGTGCACGATGATGCCTACGTAAAAGCATAACAATAATAAAAAGAATAAATTCAAGGTTTAGAACTTGGATTTAGATTGAAGTTTAGTTTGTTTGTTAAAAACGTTCGTCATTTTTTGGCGGACGTTTTTTGTTGAAATCCTATTAAAAATGTTAATAACTTAAAGGTTTTAAAGTCGAATTTTGATAGGAAATCTTGTGTGTTTTTATATATTTGCGTGTTAGACAAAAAATAGATTTTTTACGATAAAATAATATGAGCGACGAGATTAAAAAGAATAGTTATTCAGCCGATAGTATTCAGGCATTAGAAGGAATGGAGCATGTTAGAATGCGTCCTTCCATGTATATCGGAGACACTGGTGTTAGAGGTTTACATCATTTAGTTTATGAGGTGGTAGATAACTCTATCGATGAGGCATTAGCTGGGCATTGCGACACTATTAGTGTAATTATAAATGAAGATAATTCAATCACTGTTGAAGATAACGGTCGAGGAATTCCAGTTGACATGCACAAAAAAGAAGGCGTTTCCGCTTTGGAAGTGGTAATGACCAAAATTGGTGCTGGAGGAAAATTTGACAAAGATTCTTATAAAGTTTCTGGAGGTTTACATGGCGTTGGAGTTTCCTGTGTAAATGCACTTTCTGACCATTTGCGTGCTACGGTTTATCGCGAAGGAAAAGTATATGAGCAGGAGTACGAAAAAGGAAAATCTATGTATCCTGTTAAACAAATTGGTGAAACAACCAAAAGAGGAACGATGGTTACTTTTAAACCTGATGCAACTATTTTCACACAAACATTAGAGTATTCCTATGACACCATAGCAGCTCGTATGCGTGAACTTTCTTTTTTGAATAAAGGAATTACGATTACGCTTACCGACAGAAGATTTGCCAAAGAAAACGGCGATTTTGAAGGAGAGGTTTTTCATTCCAAAGAAGGATTGAAAGAATTTGTTCGTTTCCTTGATGGCAATCGTGTGCCAATCATTAGCCATGTCATTAGCATGGAACATGAAAAAGGCGAAATTCCTGTTGAGGTAGCATTAATTTATAATGATAGTTATGCTGAGAATATATTTTCTTATGTAAACAACATTAATACACACGAAGGAGGAACGCATTTGCAAGGTTTCCGAATGGGTTTAACCCGTACCTTGAAAAAATATGCCGATGCTTCGGGATTATTAGAAAAATTAAAATTTGAAATTTCTGGGGATGACTTCCGTGAAGGATTAACTGCTATTATTTCAGTAAAAGTTCAAGAACCTCAATTCGAAGGACAAACCAAAACTAAATTAGGAAACAGAGAAGTAGTTTCTCCTGTTTCACAAGCAGTGGCTGAAATGCTAGAGAATTATTTAGAAGAAAATCCAAATGATGCTCGAATCATCGTTCAAAAAGTAATTCTTGCAGCAACAGCGCGTCACGCTGCTAAGAAAGCTCGTGAGATGGTTCAACGTAAAACCGTGCTTGGTGGTGGTGGTTTACCAGGAAAATTGTCTGATTGTTCGGAACAAGACCCAGCAAAATGCGAGGTTTACTTAGTCGAGGGAGATTCGGCTGGTGGAACTGCTAAACAAGGTCGTGATAGAAATTTCCAAGCGATTTTACCTTTAAGAGGTAAAATCTTGAATGTGGAAAAAGCGATGCACCACAAAGTTTTTGAAAACGAAGAGATACGAAATATATTCACCGCTCTAGGTGTTACCATTGGAACTGAAGAAGATTCCAAAGCCTTAAATTTAGAAAAATTGCGTTACCACAAAGTAATTATTATGTGTGATGCCGATGTTGATGGTAGTCACATTTCTACTTTGATTTTGACCTTTTTCTTCCGATTTATGAAAGAATTAATAGAAGGCGGACACGTATATATTGCAGCACCACCTTTATATTTGGTTAAAAAAGGAAACAAAAAAGAATACGCTTGGAATGATGATCAACGAGATATTGCTAACGAAAAGATGGGTGGAAGTGCTGCTATTCAACGTTATAAAGGTTTAGGAGAGATGAATGCAGAACAATTATGGGAAACTACAATGGATCCAGCATATAGAACTTTACGTCAAGTAACCATTGATAGTCTTGCAGAAGCTGATAGAGTTTTCTCTATGTTAATGGGTGATGAAGTGCCACCAAGAAGAGAATTTATTGAGAAAAATGCAGTGTATGCTAAGATTGATGCATAAAAATATTTTAAATTTTGAATTATAAATTTTAAATAATTCTAAGTTTAACACCAATTAAAATTCAAAATATATAATTTAAAATAAAAGGAATGAAAGTTACGATTGTAGGAGCAGGAAACGTTGGAGCTTCTTGTGCAGATGCTATCTCTTATAGAGGAATAGCTAGCGAAGTAGTCATATTAGATATCAAGGAAGGTTTTGCCGAAGGTAAAGCAATGGATTTGATGCAATGTGCTACCAATACTGGATTTAATACCCAAATTACGGGAGTGACCAATGATTATTCAAAAACTGCTAATAGCGAAGTAGTAGTAATTACTTCTGGAATTCCTAGAAAACCAGGAATGACTCGTGAAGAGTTAATCGGGATTAATGCTGGAATTGTAAAATCAGTGGCAGAAAATTTGTTAAAATATTCTCCAAACGCAACCTTTGTTATAGTTTCTAACCCTATGGATACTATGACTTATTTAGCATTTAAGTCTTTGGGATTGCCAAAGAATAGAATTATTGGAATGGGTGGAGCTTTAGATAGTTCTCGTTTTAGATATTATTTGTCAAAAGCCTTGAATAAGCCGGCTAATGATATATCTGCAATGGTTATAGGTGGTCATGGCGATACTACTATGATTCCATTAACACGATTGGCTTCCTATAATGGTATTCCAGTTTCTGAGTTTTTATCACAAGAACAATTAGACAAAGTAGCTGCTGATACTATGGTTGGCGGTGCCACTTTAACCGGACTTTTAGGAACTTCAGCATGGTATGCTCCGGGTGCATCTGTAGCTTATTTGGTGGATAGTATTTTAAATAATCAAAAGAAAATGATTGCTTGCTCTGTATTTTTAGAGGGCGAATATGGACAAACCGATATTTGTATTGGTGTTCCTTGTATCATAGGTGCAAACGGTCTTGAAGAAATTGTTACCATTTCATTAAACGATGCTGAAAAAGCGTCATTTGCCAAAAGTGCAGATGCCGTTCGAAACATGAATAATGATTTGAAATCTCATTTGGGATAATATATTTTTTAATTAAAAGAAAAAAAGACTGCATACTCTGCAGTTTTTTTGATATTAATCATTAAAATATTGGTTAATCTTATCTATAATTATATATTTGCACGTTTCAAAAAATAGAATTATTTTAAATTCAACATTTTATTACATATTTGTTTTGAATTTTAATCATTTTATTTTTTAAATAATTTAACATAAATAGAAAATTAATTAATTTTTAGAATAATGCAGAATAAAGGACTAGTTAAATTTTTCGCAATTTTATTTGCCTTGGTAAGTATCTACCAACTTTCATTCACTTTCGTGGCTAACAAAGTAAAAGAGGATGCCAAAAATTTCGCAGGAGGAAATCCAGTTAAAGAAGTAAAATACCTTGACTCAATTGGAAAAGAAAATGTATTTCTTAATTTCTTTACTTACAATGAAGTAAAAGACAAACAAATTAATAAAGGTCTTGATCTTGAAGGAGGAATCAACGTAATTCTTCAGATTTCGGTAAAAGATGTCTTGAAACAATTGTCTAACAATTCAAAAAATCCTGTTTTCAATAAATCTTTGGAAGATGCTAAAACCAATCAAAGAGGGAATCAATCTTATTTGGATGCTTTTTATGAAGCGTTTGATAACAATTCAAAAGGTGTTGTAAAATTAGCTTCTCCTGATATTTTTGCAAATAGAAATCTTCAAGGTGAAATTGATTTCAGTATGACTGACGTTCAAGTGAAAAAAGTCTTGGCAAAAAAAGTTGACGAATCAGTTGAATCTGCCTTTGGAGTTTTAAGAAGTCGTATTGATAAATTTGGTGTAACACAACCAAATATTGCTAAACTTGGACAAACAGGAAGAATTCTAATTGAATTACCTGGTGCAAAAGATGTTGACCGCATAAAAAAATTAGTATCAAGCAAAGCAGAATTAGAGTTTTGGGAAACCTACAAAGCTGAGGAGTTAATGGGCTTTTTAAGTTCAGCAAACGAAGCTTTAAAAGCTACGGTTAAAAAAGATGAAAAAGTTGCTGCTGAAAAACCAGCAGATTCAATCAGTAAACTATTAACTGATAAGGATAAAGATTCTACGGCTGCCAAAAAAGGTAACAATCCTTTATTTGATAAGTTTATTACTCAAGGTGGTGGGCCAGTTTTGGTTATCGCTTCTCCAAAAGATACTGCAACTATCAATGGTTATTTAAAAAGATCAGAAATTCGTTCTTTATTACCAGCAGACAAACGTTATGCGAAATTTGTTTGGGGAAAACCAAACGTTAAAGTTGATGAGAAAACCAAGAAAGAATCAGAAACTGTTGAATTATATGCACTAAAAGGAAATAGAGATGATGTAGCTCCAATGAGTGGTGGTGTAATCGTTGACGCGAGAGACACTTTTGACCAGTCTGGTAAACCTGCAGTTTCTATGCAAATGAATGGAGCTGGAGCAAGAATTTGGGAAGAATTAACAGGAAGAGCATTTACCCAAAAAAGTTATATAGCTATTGCTTTGGATGACGTAGTATATTCTGCACCTGGTGTTACTTCTGGACCAATAGCGGGTGGTAGATCTGAAATTTCTGGAAATTTTGAAGTTGCAGAAACTAAAGATTTAGCTAATGTTTTAAGAGCTGGTAAATTACCTGCAACTGCGGAAATTATTCAATCAGAAGTAGTAGGGCCATCTCTTGGTGAAATCGCTATTCATGCTGGTTTGATTTCTTCAATCGTAGGCTTCTTATTAGTATGTTTTTGGATGGTGTTCTACTATGGTAGAGCGGGTTGGTATGCTAATGCAGCCTTATTGTTGAACTTACTTTTCCTTTTTGGAGTAATGGCAAGTTTTGGTTTTGTATTAACTTTACCAGGAATAGCTGGTATTGTATTAACGTTGGGAACTGCTGTTGATGCGAACATTATTATATATGAAAGAGCTAAGGAAGAATTGCGTGATGGAAAATCACTTGCAGATGCAGTTGTGACTTCTTATGGATGGAAAGGTGCTATGCGCTCCATTATAGATGCTAACGTAACACACGTTTTAACCGGAACAATTTTATTCGTATTCGGAACAGGATTAATTCAAGGATTTGCTTTAACATTATTAATAGGTATATTTACTTCTTTATTTACTTCTATTTTTATAGCAAGAATTTTTATTGATAGAGATATTGCTAATAATAAAACATTAACCTTCTCAACTAGTCTTACCAAAAATTGGTTTACAGGTTTCCATTTTGATTTTATTGGAATAAAAAAATGGACTTATTTATTGTCATCAACAGTAGTAGTAGTTAGTTTAATTTCAATATTTTTCATAAACGGACTTGATCAAGGTGTTGATTTTGTAGGAGGAAGAACATTCCAAATTAAATTTGAAAAACCAGTTGAACCAACAAAAGTATCAGAAGAATTGTCTGCTGCATTTGGAACTACAGTTGAAGCTAAGGTTTTTGGAGAAGACGAGCAATTAAAAATCACAACTAAATATAAAATTCAAGAAGAAGGTGTTGATGTAGATGCTGATGTAAACAAAAAACTTTATGATGTATTAAAAAAATATTATTCACCTGCTGTAACCTATGATAAGTTTGTAAATGCATATGATGGAAAATCAGTTGGTATTCTTCAAGCTTCAAAAGTAGGTGCAGCTATTTCTGCAGACATCAAGTCAAATTCTTTCTGGGCAGTTCTTGGTGCTATGCTTGTAGTTGGATTATACTTAGTGATATCATTCCGTAAATGGCAATATTCACTGGGAGCTATCGCAGCTGTTTTCCATGATGTTGTTTTCGTTTTAGGTATCTATTCTCTTTTGTACAAGTACATGCCTTTCCATATGGAAATGGATCAACATTTTATTGCTGCCATTTTAACGGTGATTGGTTATTCTATGAATGATACCGTAATTGTATTTGATAGAATTAGAGAATATCTTGCGGGTAACAGACAAGGTCACTTTAAAGATGTAGTAAATGCTTCTATTAATTCAACTTTGTCAAGAACATTAAATACCTCATTAATGATGATATTAGTATTGTTAACAATGTTCTTATTTGGTGGAGATTCTATCAAAGGATTTATTTTCGCTATGTTGGTTGGTATTATCGTAGGAACCTATTCTTCATTATTTATTGCAACACCAGTATTGGTTGACACAATGAATAAAAAAGCTATTGATGATATAGAAAAAAGACACGGAAACTAATTTAAGTAGTATATAAACATAAATAAAAGGGTTGTCAATTTTGATAACCCTTTTTAGTTTTATATTTTTTATAATTAATATTTAAACTCTAAATATTTTAATATAATTAATCCCAATAGTTTTAATTTAATCCAATAAGTTAATATTATTAAGTAATTCTTAAGTGTTTTTGTATTTTTGGACTTCTAATATTTATCAAGATGAAAATTGTTATATCACCAGCTAAATCATTGAATTTTGAAAAAGAAGTGCCAACTTTGAGTTTCACCGAACCACAGTTTTTAAAACAAGCTACCACTATTCAAAATACTTTAAAAAAGAAAAAGCCTAAACAACTTTCTGTGTTAATGGATATATCCGAAAAATTAGCAGAACTTAACTGGCAACGTAATCAAGAATGGCAAACTCCATTTACTAAAGATAATGCCAGACAAGCTATTTATGCTTTCGATGGCGATGTGTATACAGGATTGGATGTTTATAGTTTACCATCAGACAAATTATCCGTTTTGCAGGATAAACTCAGAATTCTTTCAGGATTGTATGGTTTGCTTAAACCATTGGATTTAATGCAAGCTTATCGATTAGAAATGGGAACTTCTATAGTTATTGGCAAAACTAAAAACTTGTATGAGTTTTGGAAAAAAACAATTACAGAAAATTTAAATGAAGAATTACAAAAAGAGGAGCTATTTATCAACTTGGCAAGTAATGAATATTTCAGCGCAATAGATGTAAAGTTGTTGAAAGTTCCAGTTATTACTCCTGAATTTAGAGATTATAAAGACGGTAAACTAAAAATGATTAGTTTTTTTGCCAAAAAGGCTAGAGGGTTAATGGTGCGATACATCTTAGATACCAATGCAGAAACTATCGACGACCTAAAAGGATTTAACTATGAAGGTTATGCTTTTGATACTAATTTGAGCAAAGGAAATACATTGGTTTTTACAAGATAATTAAACGTTCAAATATTCCTGATATTCTCTAACAGTTTCTTTAGTCGCTTTCTTTTGATCTCGCGCCAATTCTCGCATGGCTTCTACGCCTTTCTTGGCACAACGTTTTACTTTGTATAAACGAGATGAAAAGGTTTGTAATTTCTCTACATCTTGAGGTGAAAGTTTAGTTTCTAATTCACTCACAAAGTCATTAAATTCTTTTAAAACAACTTTGTTCTCTTCGTAATCAGTTTTTAAATCATCAAGAAGTTCATGAATTTCTTTACTGATGTCATTGCTAATATCTTCACTTTTCTTGCAAAGTTCAGCAATTACTTTTTTCTCGTGAGTATTGAATAGTCCCATGACAATCTGATTTAAATTTATTAATTTAATAGAATAAATCAAATTTAGGAAATTGCTCTCAGAAAACGAGCAAATTGTTAATAACTTGTATATTAATGTATTAATGCATGGCTTCGCCCATGTCCATTTTATTTTTACCTTTTTTAACTAAAAGAATAAACGGAATGCAAACAAGAAAAAGAATGCCTAAATATAGAAAAACATCCATATAAGAAAGTACCGAACTTTGTTTAGTTACTCCATAATCCAAAACTTTATAAGCTTTTTGCAAAGCCATATCTGGACTAAAGCCTTTTGATATAAAACCTCTTTGAAGTGCAAGTAATCTATTTTGCACAATAACTCTTGTTAGGTCTAAATCTGCAATCAAATTGACGCGATGTTCTTGTCCAAAACGAGCTATGAATGTAGTAATAATAGCAATGCCAAATGAACCTCCAAGTTGTCGCATCATTCCAGTAAAAGCAGCGCCTTCGCCAATACTTTTCCCTTTTAAGGACGAAAGCGATAATGTAGTTATAGGAACAAAAAGTAACCCTAAACCTATACCTCTGACAATTAATGGCCAAAAAAGATGTTCTTCTCCCGTATCTGGCGTCATCATATTATGCATCCAATAAGTAAAAATAAAAAAAGCTAAAAATCCAACAGCAACCATATAGGTTTGAGGCATGCCTCGTTGTATTAATTTTCCAATTATCGGCATCATAAATGCTACGGTTAATGAACTTGGGATTAAAAGTAAACCTGCATCTGTTGCTGTCCAACCCAATATGGATTGAGTATATATTGGAATAATAAAAGTAGTGCCATACAATCCAAATCCCATGATGAAACTCATGATAACACCGACACGTAAATTTTGATCTTTTAGAACTTTTAGATTAACAATTGGATATTTATAAGTTAGCTGTCGCCAAATGAAGAAATACAATCCGACTAAACTAATAACAGTCAGTCTAACAATCCAATCGTCGTTAAACCAATCATCTTGTTGACCATGTTCTAAAATGTATTGTAAAGAACCTATAAAAGCCGATAAAAGCACTATTCCTAACCAATCAACTTGATTAGCTTTTAGCTTTTCGCCATATTTTGGACTTCTAACAAATGAAAGGGTTAATAGTGTAGCAATAATTCCAATGGGGATGTTAATATAGAAAATATAAGGCCAAGAAAAATGATCTACTATATAGCCTCCCAAAGGCGGACCAAGAGTTGGACCAACTATAACTCCCATGCCATAAATAGCTTGCGCCATTCCACGTTTTTCCAAAGGGTAGCTTTCAGTTATTATTGTTTGAGCAGTTACTAAAAGTGCTCCACCACCAAGTCCTTGAATAAATCTAAAAGCCACTAATTCCCAAATGGTTGATGCATTGCCACACATAAAAGAAGCAACCGTAAAAATTATGATAGAAGCGGCAAAATAGTTTCTTCGGCCAAATTGTTGAGACAACCAGCTTGTCATGGGTATGACAATAACATTAGCAATAGCATATGCAGTTATTACCCAAGCCACATCATTCAATGTTGCGCCAAGACTTCCTCGCATATTGTTTAACGCTACGTTTACTATTGTAGTGTCAACAATCTCGAGCAAAGCACAAAGTACTGCTGTAATGGTAATGATTGTTCTTCGAAAACCATATTCAACTAAATCATCTTGAACTACTGCTTTTGCTGCCATTTAATTGGTTTCTCTTTGTTTTTACTTCAAGACAACATCCACATCAGCATTCATTCCTGAACGTAATAATTGTAATTTTTCTTTGTCATTATTATTGGTGAAATTGATACGAACGGGGAGTCTTTGAACTGTTTTTACAAAGTTCCCGCTAGCATTATCTGGTGGCAAAAGAGAAAACTTAGAACCAGTTGCTGGAGAAAAAGAAGTGATTTCGCCCTCAAATTCTGTTCCTGGAAATGCATCTATTTTTAGTATTACTTTTTGACCAGCACGCATTTTGTTTAATTGAGTCTCTTTGAAATTAGCTATTACCCATGTTTCTTGATTATTGATAATGTAAAATAAGGATTGTCCTGGTTGCACCAATTGCCCTGGTTGCAAGTCAACAGTAGAAACTTGTCCGTCAATTGAAGCAGTTACTACAGTATATCCCAAATTTAAATTGGCTGCATCCAACATGGCTTGTGCTCGTTTTACATTAGCAGCAGCAACTAATACTTGTTTGTTACTCACATTTGTTCTTGCTGAAGCCACATTTTTTTGAAAAGAAGAAGCTTTTTGTTGTTCTTGTAGAATATTTAATTGACTTTGAGCTTCTTGTTTTGCCGCTTCGGCTTGTTCAAATTGTTGCTTAGTAATTGAATGGTTTTTGTATAAATTGTTATAACGTTCAAAGTCATTTGAAGCTCTTCTCAATCTTATTTTAGCGGTTTCGATACTCCCATTTGCTGATTGAACATTGGCATCAGAAACTGAAACTCCAGCTTGTGATGTTCCAATATCGGCTTTGGCAACTTCATAGCTGTTTTCTGATGCTGTAAGTGTAGCCTTTGCTTCTTCAAGTTTTATGATATAATCGCTATTGTCAATAGCAAAAAGAGTATCGCCCTTTTTTACCATAGCATTATCTTTTACATAAACTTTGGTAATGTAACCTCCAACTCTTGGAATAATAGGATTCATTTTTTTGGCTACTTGGGCATCATCAGTTGTTTCGTGTGATAAGGAATGGATGTATTTGTACCCGCCATATACTAGTCCTAAAACTAACATGACAATGAATATTATTGTGAACTTTCTGTTTGTATTTGTAGCTGCCATAATCTTATTTTTAGTTTTGTGAAATGTTTAATGAGTTAATTAATTTTCCTGAAGCAAATTGTAATTCGTAATATTTTTGGGCGACATCAGCTTTTGATAACGCTTGATTGATTTTAGCTTGTAATTGCTCATAATCGGCTTCGAGTAGATCATTGGTTGTAGAAAGACTATTGTCATATTTGTCTTTTACAATTCTATAATTTTCTGTTGCTTGAAAAAGTGCTTTGTCATAAACTAAACTTTGTTTCAATGATAATTTATAATTTTCATTAGCTTGGAAAACTTCTTCTTTTACTTGTTCATTTCTATAATCAAGCGCTAATGCAGTTTCTTTGGCTTTATTTTCGGCTAATTTTACTTGTTTGCTGTTTTTAAAAATGCTAGATAGATCATAAGAAAAGCCAACGCCAAAATTCATGGCATTAGTAACTGTCAAAACATTATTTAAATCAAATGCGATGTAACCACCAGTTAAAGATAAAGATGGGTAATAGTTTCCTTTTGCTATTTTAATGCCACTTTCTGCTGCTGTTTTTTTGAATTCCAAAGATTTTAAGTCGTTTCTTTCTCCAAGAGAATTTATATTTTGATTGCTTGCCATATCTCTTTTTACGGCTTCAATATCAATTGTAACTTCAGTATTCTCTGGAAATTTTAATAAAGTGATAAGTTTGTAATTAGCGATAGCTGTGTTTTTCTTTGCGTTTTCTAATGATAATTCTATGTTGGATTGTTGCAGTTGGGTTTTCAGTAAATCATTGCGAGCAATCAAACCATTTTCTTCCATAGCGGTAAAATCTTTCACACGTTGCTCAGCAGTTTTCAAATTGTCCTCGATTAAAGTTGTCATTTGTTGTGCCTTGTAAAGATTAGCAAACAATTCTACAACTTCCAATCCAATTGATTCTTTAGAATGCTTTTCAGAGAAGGTTTCAGCTTGATACATATTTTGTGAAGCTTTGATGCTATTTTTTATTTTAAACCCATTAAAAAGAGGTAAAGAGGCATTTACTTGACCTAATACTAATTGGTCAACTTTCAAAGGCGCGGAAGAACCCGAAGAACTATTGTTAGATTGAAAGTTAGATACAACATTTGCACTTGATAAACGCAAATATTGTCCAGAAGCTTTAACAGTAGGATATTGATTATTTTTAATAATATCTAATTCCAATTTAGAAGTTTCTACTTTTGTTTTTGCAATAGAAGCTGCTGTGCTGTTATTAACGGCAATTTCAATCGCTTCTTTTAGCGTTAGCAATTTTTTTTCTTGAGAATTGACTTTTGCAATAGACAATACAAGAAAGGCTAGGAGAACCATTTTATTAATTTTCATAAACTAAAAGTGCTTTAATGGTTTTTTGTATGTGAGAAGTTAAATCGGTTAGGACATAGTTATCGAAATCAGAGTCATTTTTCAAATCTAAAATTTCTTCATAATATTTTTTGTTCATGTGGATGTGAATAAAACTTCCAATAATAATTGGAGGCAATAAAGCAACATTAATATTTGGCTGAAATAATCCTTGCTCTTGACCTTCTTTGATAATGTTTTCAATAAGTTTTAGGTTATTATTTTTTACTTCTGTAAAAGCATCAAGATTGATTTCTCTTTTCTTACTCGAGAGTTCAAAATGCAATATTTGATACATGCATCGATTATTATTAATAATGCTAATATAATAAGCAATAAGTTTTTCAATTTTTTGAGTAGGAGAGATGCTTTCTTGATAAAGTGTTTCAAGATCTAAACTCATGCCTGAAATTCTATACAAGAGTAAAGCTTCTAGGAGTTTTTCTTTCGAACCAAAGTAATAGGAAATCATTGCTATGTTGATATTGGCCGCTTTGGCAATATCTCTTATCGATGTTCCATCAAAACCGATTTCAGCAAAAAGATTTTCGGCTACTTGTAGAATTTCAATTTGCTTTTCATTAAACTCAGTCATTTTTTGAACTCATTATGAATGAATTTTCAAAATTAAACATTTGTTTAAGTTAAACACTTGTTTAAATGAAATTTAACAATAAGTTAACCTCAAAAGCAACAATAGATAATATCTATATTGATTATTTAAGTTATTATAATTCAATAATATAATTATATATATCTAAAGTATATTATTAATAAAATTTTTAATGGAATGAATTCCGTTTTTTGAAATGTATTGGATAAAACTACTACCAATAATAGCGCCTTTTTGGTATTTTATAGCTTGTTGGAAGGTTGTTTTATTACTTATTCCGAACCCAATAATTTGTGGGTTTTTCAAATTCATGTTCGCGATTCTCTCAAAATAGTTCATTTGAATTTCATCAAAACTATCCCGACTACCTGTTACGCTAGCAGTACTGACTAGATAAATAAAAGCATTAGAATTAGCGTCAATTAATCGAATTCTTTCGTCAGATGTTTGAGGTGTGATTAAGAAAATCATAGCAATACCATGGCTTTCAAACAGTTCTTTGTATTCCGATATATAGATTTCCAGAGGTAAATCAGGGATTATTAAACCATCAATACCAGTTTCAGTACATTTTTTTAGGAAATTATCAATGCCGAACTGTAATATTGGATTAAAATACCCCATAATGACTAACGGAATTTCAATTGTTTCCCGAATGTTTGTCAATTGTTCAAATAGAAATTCAGATGTCATTCCGTTTTGTAATGCTGTAGTTGAGCTTGCTTGAATAACAGGTCCGTCTGCCAATGGATCACTAAAAGGCAGTCCGATTTCAATCATATCTACGCCATTTTTTTCTAAATTTTCAATTAAACTTTTAGTATCGTTTAAGTTAGGAAAACCCGCTGAAAAATAAATAGATAGTATTTTTTTATTTAAAGATAATTTATTTTGAATTCTGTTCATTGTTATAGCTTAAAATAATTAATATAGGTGTTTAAATCCTTGTCACCACGACCTGATAAATTGACAACAACTACATCGTCAGGTTGGAATTTTTTATAATGAAAAACTGCAAAAGCATGAGCGGTTTCGATGGCAGGAATAATACCTTCGGTTTTAGCCAAATCAATTCCGGCCTGCATAGCATCTTCATCTGTTATAGCAATAAATTCAGCTCTTTTTGTTTCATATAAATTAGCATGCATTGGTCCAACACCAGGATAATCCAGCCCAGCAGAAATAGAGTACGGTTCTGTGATTTGTCCATCTGGCGATTGCATTAAAAGTGTTTTGCTTCCATGAATAACGCCAATTTTACCTAAAACGGAAGTGGCAGCACTTTCGCCACTATCAATTCCCTTTCCAGCCGCTTCGACAGCAATTAATTTTACATCTTCGTTATCCAAAAAATGATAAAAAGCACCTGCAGCATTGCTTCCGCCACCAACACAAGCAATGACATAATCAGGGTTTTCACGATTTTCTTTTTCTAAAAGTTGGCTTTTTATTTCTTCCGAAATGACACTTTGAAAACGTGCTACCATATCAGGATAAGGATGTGGACCAACTACCGAACCAATAATGTAAAATGTATCAACAGGATTGCTAATCCAATCTCTAATAGCTTCATTGGTAGCGTCTTTCAGAGTTTTTGATCCTGAACTCGCAGGACGAACTTCGGCACCAAGCATTTTCATTCGGGCTACGTTTGGTGCTTGACGTTCGATATCTACTTCGCCCATATAAACAATACATTGCAAGCCCATTAAAGCGCAAACAGTTGCCGTTGCGACACCATGCTGCCCTGCGCCAGTTTCGGCAATGATACGTGTTTTACCTAGTCTTTTAGCTAATAATATTTGCCCAATAGTATTATTGATTTTATGCGCTCCAGTATGACATAAATCCTCCCGTTTCAGGTAAATTTTTGTATTGAATTGCTTGGATAATCTTTTGGCAAAATAAAGCGGCGTTGGTCGCCCAACATATTCTTTTAGCAAGAAGTGAAATTCCTCCTGAAAGCTACGTTCTGCAGTAATTAATAAATATCGTTGGCGTAGTTCTTCTATATTTGGATAGAGCATTTCTGGGATGAATGCACCACCAAAGTTACCGTAAAACCCTTTTTCATTTACGTTATATTTTGATGTCATAGCTGTTATTTAATTTATTAATAAAGTCATTTATTTTTTTTGGATTTTTCATTCCTGGCTCGGTTTCAAATTTGCTATTAAGGTCAATAGCATAGCAATTTTCGGCATATTCTTTTTGAAGAAATTCTTTTAATTCCTCAGTATTTTCAATGCCAATTCCACCACTCAAAAAATAAGGATTTTCTAAGGAATAGTTTTCTAAAATATTCCAATCAAAAGTTACTCCGTTGCCGCCATACTGTTTTCCTTTAGTATCAAATAAAAAATAGGAACATGAGTTTTTGTATAATTCTAATATATTGAAATTAAATTTATTATCTACTGAGAATGCTTTTATAACTTTAACTAATTTAGTTTCGATTTTATGACACAATTCAGGAGTTTCTTCACCGTGCAATTGAACCAAGTCAAGTTGATATTGCCTTACTTTTTCTTTAATTT
>CALPPS020000026.1 GCA_943325515.2 Flavobacterium psychrophilum | reverse complement strand
TTATAAAAAAAGAGTTCCGATAGTTCAATTCCCAAATCTGTGAATAAACCCGTAAGATGAGTAGTTCTAACTGTAGATTGCGAAACTTTAGTGACTAAAGAATTCTGAATACCCATTGCAAACAACAACAAGAATGCCTCTATTTTTCCCTCCAAAACATAGATGCTACTTGTGGTAAAAAAGAACCCAACGGTAGTTAATAATACAATTTCTATTCCTATGGGTACTAAATGAGCCAATCTTATATTTTTTGGTGTAATCCATTCTACTAGGCAATTGGAAGTAAACGAACCGAGTAGGAAACAAAGCGTAAAAAGTAGAAAAGTAATGGCGGTGCTATAATCCTTTTTCATAAACTCTTCAGCAAAGTAGGCAAAATGACCTGTTACGTTTGTAGTAAGGGTTTGTAACGCTAAAACTCCAGTAATATTGACAAGACCTGCCACCAAGGACAGCAATGCTGCAAGCCTCAGATTATGCATAAATGTTCGTGCTTTACCTTGATGTCTAAACATAGCACTAAGTTAAGTCTTATTCGAATGGTATGATATTATTCTGCAATCTTTGTTTTCAACGTTTGCTTCAAACTAAAATATCCTATAAGACCAGCAATTAAAGAAGACAGTACTATCATCAACTTAGCATGATTAATTATAGTTTCATTGTCAAATGCCAATAAGGTAATAAAAATTGACATCGTAAAACCTATACCACCCAAAAACCCAACACTTAATATAGTTTTCCAAGATACATCATTTGGAAGTTTACAGATACCAAGTAGCACTGCCAAATAAGTAAATAGAAATATTCCCAAGGGTTTCCCAACTATAAGTCCTAGCGCTATCCCAATACTATAGTTTTGGTTAAGTATTTCGCTCATATCGCCTTTTATACTAATAGCGGTATTAGATAATGCAAATAAAGGCAGTACAATAAAAGCTACTGGCTTTTGCAACCATTTTAGTAACAAGTAAGAGGTAGATTGTTTGTCACCATTGCCAAAAGGAATTGCAAAAGCCAATAAAACACCAGTTATAGTAGCATGAACGCCCGAATGCAACATAAAATACCACATTACTAAGCCACCAACCAAATAGGGAATAAGGTTGCTAACTCGTAATCTATTAAGGAGTAAGAGGAAAGCAAAAATACCCAAGGAAATAAATAAATTCAGCACTACTATCGATTTGGTATAAAAAACTGCAATCACTAGTATAGCGCCTAAATCATCAATCACGGCCAAGGCGGTAAGAAATATTTTTAGGGAAGTTGGCACTCTTTTGCCTAATAACGATAATATCCCCAATGCAAAAGCAATATCAGTAGCCATAGGGATACCTAAACCCGATTGGGTAGGCGAACCAAAGTTAAAATACAAATAGAGTAGAGTAGGTACTAGCATCCCACCCAAAGCTCCAAAAATAGGGAATAACGCATCTTTGAGGTTTGATAATTCGCCTTGATACACTTCGCGCTCTAGTTCTAAACCAATAAGCAGAAAAAAGATAGTCATCAGACCATCGTTTATCCAGAATTCTATAGGATGTCCTGCTAGTAGCGTGGTCCATAAATGATGATAGGAAGTGCCAAATAATGAATTGGTCAATCCCAATGAAAACAAAGTACAAACAATCAGAAGCAAACCCCCTGACTTTTCACTTTCAAAAAACTCGTTACATAGCTTTGATATTTTTATAGCACTTTTACGCATAGGTGTTATGTCTTGTATTGTTCCAATTGGGTTAAAATAGCTTTGAGTACCTCCGGTTGTTGGGTACCTATGAGTAGATTCGTTTTTCCTGGTATTTCTAATTGTAAACCCTGATTGCCTTTTACATTATAGGCATTTCCTTTGCCAAATAGTCCAAAACGAATACCCCAACCTCCATACTCAGTGATTGGGCTATATTCTCTTACATATACTTTAGATAAATTGTCCCAAGCATATTTTTTATAACGAAAGTGAAAAGGAAAAAACTTCACATAAATGCCATCTTCTTTTACTATGGTTTGCAATTTCATCACCCAAAACAATAGCGTTAAGGTAAGGATTATCGCAAAACCAATATATAATCCTTCATTACTAGTTGGATTAGTGCCAAAGGGTATTTGGAGCACCACTTGTTGGTAGATGCCATATAAAAATAATCCGTTTAGCAGGATCATTAAAAGCCAAAACCACCATTGTCTAAATTGTTGTGTTTCGGTGAAGAGTATCTTATTTTCCATGATGTTGTGGTAGAATTAACAACTATTATTTGTCTTTAATGCGTGGTCTAAAGATAATGAAATCTTTCGTCGAGACGCCATGCTTGGCGTCTAAAAAAATCTTCGGTGGAGACACCATGCTTGGCGTCTATAAATTAATGGTTTCTATTAAAAAATAATATTTTTATTTATGAAATTCATCCTTGCCCCATTTTTTGGGGTTATCAATGATATATTTTGAAATGGTATCATACGATCGCTGATTTCTAATAATTGAATCATGAAACCGCGCCTGCCAACCAAAATCGGGATTTATTTTTTTTGCCTGAACCGTCACCGCCGATTTAAATCCACGAATTATGGATGACAAATTTTTGGATTGGGGACCAAATTCGTTTTTGTAATTATCATTATCGTTGGTGACGCGATGCATTGCAGAGACGCGATGCATCGCGTCTCTGCAATTAAAATCATTATTCCCAATAAAAATAATCCCATGAAAATGGTTGGGTATAACCATAAATTCGCCCAAATCTAAATTCATATCGGGTCTAATTTCGGGTGTTTTTGACCCATTCTTGGGCAACAATCGTCCCAATATCAGAATAAACCATTGCGTTATTTTGTACCGTTCCAAAAAAATGTTCCCGGTTTGCGGTGCATATCGTTATAAAATAAGCAGCTGCTTGGGAATAATCCCAATTTTCTAATCGTGCAGATTCTATTCTATATTTATTGTTGAATTTTGCCATAAGGTGTTTTTTATGGTATGTTTTAATTGGATAGGTATTACCACAAATGCTAACATGTAATTAACCTCTCAAACCATTATTTCGTCTTACTCCTTCAAAAATTCATACTCATAAACCTTTGGTTTTATCTATTTCCTTTGGCTCTATTGTGTGTTTTACACAACAGCTCACAGTTTTTAATATCGGTTGCGCCGCCTTTGCTCCATGCGTCAACATGGTCGGCATCCATATCGGCTAACTTCCAAATTTTGGCTTTGTTGGCATCGTGACCAATAGCACAGTGCGAACAATTGGAAACTTCTTTTTTCTCGGCTTCGGCGGTTTGGTTGGTATAGACTGATTTTTTAGTGGCTTCATCAAAAACTCGTACATCTAATAATTTAGTATCTACAGCACCACCCAAAATAAATTCAAACACCCCTTTTCTGTTTTTTACATAAGGGTCACCATAGAGTTTTTTTACTTGTTCGGATACTTTTTTTGTATCATATCCTTGTTTGTGGTATAGCTCATACAATCTTCCCCATTCTAATCCGCGCATTTCACTTTCTACATCGCTAAAAACGGAAGATACCCAATCAATAACACTTGTAAAATATTTTTTTAATTCATTAATATCAGTGTCTTTGCGATGGCTACTCATATAATTGCCAATGTTTCCTTTGCTTACCCAATCTAAAGCACATTCTAAAAACTCTTTACGGTTGGCACTACCCGATATGTAAGCACTCCATTTTTGGATATTAGCATTTTGACTGTTGCTAAATTCGGCTTTGCCCAATGTAACAAACGGACCCGAATATACCGCATTCAATAACTCCTGATTATTTAGCGGAACTCCTGCTATATTAATGGTTCTAAACCATTCTTTTATTTCGCTTTCGGTGCCTTCACATTCGTAGATGAGCAATTTAGCTTCTAATATTTTAGCTTGTTTGTCGGCGGCAATACCACTAAAATATTGCTCCATGCCGTGTTCATCTTTAACGGCAAATTTATTGGTTACATAGCGACCGAAACTCGTGATGCGTTGTTGCCCATCCAGCACTTCGAGTGCTGAGTCATTCACTTTGTTAAAATAAATCAACCCTAACGGATAGCCTTTAAGAATGGAACTTATAACTGCCACATCGCGTTTGCCATCGGCATAAATGTAGTTGCGTTGGTACTCGGGTTGAATGGTTAACGTGCCCGATAACCCAAACAAACCCTTACCCTCTAATTCGTTATAAACAAAACCATCACAAATGTCTTTGATGGTAATATCGGTTCGTAATGTTGTTTTCATATTGTTTGTTTTAAACCTGACAGGTTTTTAAAACCTGTCAGGTGTTGATTACTCTCCTAAAAATTCTTCTGTTGTACTATAGCTTTTTAATTGATGCACGTATTTAAAATTTTCTACATCATCAAATATCTCAATTACTTCTTGCCGTTTTAACTTTGTTGGCTTATCCGAAATACAACTTAAATACGAACTCCAAGCATATTCTAATGGATGCTCACAAATATTGTGATGCACGGGGTTGTTGTGAATATAGACAATCAGATTTTGAAAATAGTTATCATAATTTACCCATTTTCTTCTAAATGGTCTTTCAAAAAGCGCACCGTGACGGTTATATTTTTTATTAAACGCTTTGGTATAAGCATTAAACAAATTAGAAAAACATTGAGAGGGTTGAATTTTAATTGCAGTTTTTATTTCTTCTACCTCTTTAATTCGTATCAAAAAATGAAAATGATTTTTCATCAAGCACCAGGCAAAAGTTTCGGCAATTGGGTCAATATGCGTGTCGTATAATTTAAGAAAATAATTGTAGTTATCATTATCCTTAAATAGAATGTCGCTATTGATACCACGATTGTATATGTGATAATATTTCCCGTTTTCTAATGGAGTAATTTGTTGCATATCATTTTTTATCCTATTGTTTCCCATACCTGACAGGTATTAACCAACACAAAATCCTAGTTTCGTATCCCAAACCTGACAGGTTTCAAAAACCTGTCGGGTGTTATCCTTGTAACTGTTTCCCAAACCTGACAGGTTTCAAAAACCTGTCGGGTCTTAACTCTTGCAAAATCCTATTGTTTCCCACACCTGACAGGTTTCAAAAACCTGTCAGGTGTGGAAAACCCCAAAACAACTGTTCGTAATGTTGTTTTCATATTATTTTATATTTCTTGAAACAATAAAAAGTCTATCATATAATGAATAAGCACAATTTCCTAGATTATCTATGTAATAATTACCTTTTATTGGCTTTCCTTTTATCATAGGATTACCATTTGTTTTTTTACCAGATGAGCCAGTAAATGTACCGTCTTGTCTTATTTCTTTATAATCATCATATTTCTTGTAGCTTTCTAATCCAAAACCATCTTTCATAGATAAACCAATAATTTCAAATTGTTCAGGTGAAAATTTGCTTAGAAAACTAATAGGCACTCCCATTACACCATCATAATCATATGGTATATGTTTTACTAAAGAAACTTCTATTGCATCAAAGTTATCATATTTTTCAAAAGGTTTCTTTGTGCCAAATTTGATAACATCTTCCTCAGTCATTAGAGGAATTGGTTTATGCCTTCTTCCATGGTCAATATTAGTAAACCAAATCGTCCCAGCTACAAATGCATATTTTTTACCATCTTCTTCTTTGTGAAAAGAATCAAAATCGTCTGGAATTTGATACCAAACGTTGCGACCATCATTTTTGCCAGCTCCTAACCATATTTTTTTATCTCTAATAAAAGGAAAAACTTCTTTATACTTAATAGCATTCATATTTCCAATAACCACAAACTGTTTATCTGCCTCTACAATCCACGCCAAAAAATCACGAAATAAAGAAAACGGTGGATTGGTTATAATAATATCGGCTTCGTCACGGAGTTTTTTTATTTCTTTACTTTTAAAATCGCCATCACCTTTTAGGTAACTCCACTCTAAATCGTTTACATCAATCTTGCCATCGCCTGTTTTATCATGCGTTAGTGTAAATATTTTGCCGTTAGTTATGGTTTTCTTTTGGTCAAATTGTGGGTTTTCGGTTTCAAATAATGTGGGTTGGTAGCCGCTTTTATAACTTTTACTATCGGGTGCATAGCTCGTACTGATTAGTTTTTTTAAACCAAAACTCTCAAAGTTCTGCGCAAAAAACTTAGTAAAATTGCTCCACTCTGGGTCATCACAAGGCAATAGCACGGTTTTCCCTTTAAATACATCGGGGTTATATTCTAAGTAAGCATTAATTTCTTTTTCAATATCGGGGTATTGGGTGTAAAACTCGTCGTTTTTTGCAGTTTTAGCATTAGTAAGATTGCTGTTTGCCATTTATATTTGGGTTTGGGTTGTAAAAATATGTTTAGATTCTATTTTTTAATTATCTTCTCTTATGTTTTTGTATTTCATGGAGCAAATATAATTTTACCAAACTTATCAATAATCTCCAACAAAAAAAATATTTTCAAGTAGAAAAGAGGAGTAAAGACATATAAATTTTATAGATTAATTTTACCGTTTGTTTAAAACTTATGGCTTCTAAAGTCAATGATAGCAGCGATTTTAATGATTTATCAACACAAGAAATACAACTAATGCTATAATCTTTTATATTTACATCATAATTCGATACGAATAGCAGGAACTATTCGAGGCTTTCGAACATCTAAATTTGCTCAAAAAGACGGGTTACTAGCTGCTTTTTTTGAGCTTTTTTTATGCCCAAAAAACTCAAAATTGTGCAAAAAATGGATTCATTTTTATAGAAAAAAGAGTCTTTTTAGAGATAAAATAGCCATTTCACCCTCTTTTTTCTTCCTCAAGAGGTTTCTTCTAGTTCTTCCTGACCGTTCTTTTGACTCGTCAGGACGAGTGTTTCAGTTCGTAAGGACGAACCAAAAGTTTCATCTGTACGAATTGACGAAAATTTTCGTAACAAATAGGCAAAAAAAACCTCGAGTGCAGGAACACTCGAGGCTTTCGGACATCTAAATCTGACCCTTAAGATGTGGCGGGTTACTAGCTCGCTTTTTGGTAAGATAAATTACCTAATAATTTGCGTAATTTTTTTCCTGGACGGAAAAGAATTCTGCTTTTAGTTACGTCGGCAGCAGTAACCTCTTCGGCTGTTGCTTTACCTTCAGAACTAATACTTACTTGGAAATTACCCAAGCTACCCAATTTAACAATTCTACCTTGGTTAAGCTCATTGATGATGTTGTGTTCCAACGATCTCAATACCGCATAACAGTCAGTATCTGTTAAAGTACTCTGATAGGCAATCATCTCTGAAAGAGCTTCCATATCAGTTTCACCGTTGCCTATTGCAGCGGCATAAAATTTTTCAGGTGCAGTCATGTCCTGAGGATTCTTTCTGGACTGCGATTTAAACTTAATAGCCATCTTTTTTTTGGTATTAAATAAAACAATAAATTAGTTTGTCTTAGTATAGTGATAAACACTATCTAACTGACATTACAAAGATAAAACCTCCTACCGATTATATAAAGTCAAACTTATTCACAATCAGCTACAGTTTTTAACAAAATGGAGCTTTTTTGACGTATTAGGAGTTTGCTTTAAAATATTGATTATTAAGTTTTTATAAAATAATATTTTACAAGAATACCCTAAAATAAAGGACCTTAAGAATTTACTGATATATAAATTTTAATATTTAAAATCTTCTGGAAAATACTGCTTTTGACCCAAATTGTAAACTTATTTAAAGTAATTAGTAATCCGTTAATTTGAATTTTATAGGGAAAGTCAAAGTAATAAAAGCTAAAAAGATGAGATAAGACTTTCTTTGACTCTATCTTAGTTGTTTTGAAGGTATCAAAATACTCTTAGGGGGAGGTATTACTAATTATTCAAAAATATTCAATTCCTCATTATATATAGGACTTGCCATATTTAGAAAATGCAATACACTATGAAACACGTGGTTTTGTGTTACAGTCTTGTAGGGCTTCAGTTGTTGAGACCCTTCAGATGTCCAAACAATAAAAGGGATTTCATATTGCACTTTAGGCGCTAAACTCATAGGCAAACCATGCATGTAAAGGTTATTCTCGCCCAAGGATTCGCCATGATCGGAAACAAACAGCATAGCGCTATTGTAGGCAGGTAGTTCTTTCAAATCTTTAATAATGGTAGCCAATAAATAATCGGTATAAACTATAGTATTATCATAGGCGTTCATTAACTCAGCTTGAGAACATTTTGCCAGTTCTACACTATTGCAGACTGGTTTAAACGTTTCAAATTGCGGAGGATATTTCTTGCTATAAGTAGGCCCATGACTAGCACTGCTGTGTAATACGATTAATATTTTATCTTTTTTGCTGGCTAGTATTTGTTGTTTTAAACCATTCAAAAGGATTTCATCATATTCAATGTTGTTGCCTTTACTATGGGATTTTAAGAATTCTTTGTTTTGAATGTTTTTAATATGCAGTGGTGGTTCGCCCCAGTTGGTTGATCTCCATATTACTTCTACATTGTTTCGGTATAAGTAGTTGGGTAGAATTTCATAAAGTTCATCGGAGTTCTTATGTTCCAAAATGCATTTAACACCTGCAGTGGTATAAGTAGCGCAAGAGTTGGCTTGAAAATGATATACATTCGGAATTTTAGACAACAATGGGTTAGTGTTCTTCGTATAACCATATAACGAGAAGTTTTGGCTACGTGCTGATTCGCCTATGACTAAAATCACTACCGATTTTTGTTTGTCTTTAATAATAGCGTTAGGCAATAGAATTTCCTTTTCATTTTTATCAGCTTTATGCTTATAAAATAAAGAAATATTTACGGTATAGGACCAAGGCATGGCCAATCCTCCTAGTGTTTTAGAGTTTTTGTCTATCCACAACAAGTTGCTAGCATTGGCAATCACGAGTAAAAGAATTACTAAAAGCGTAAGTGCTAGGGTTTTAAAAAATTGCTTTAAAGGCACTTTGATGATTTTCACTTTTATGATGTATACACTAGGAATAACGCCTAATATGAGAATATAAGCAATCATTTTAATTGAAAAATAACTGCTTGATTCTTCATAGTTTGTATTAAGGATATTGCCAATCATACTTTCGTCTATAATGACACTATAGGTATTGATAAAGTACACTGCAATAGCGTTTACGATAAAGAAAATGACCAACAGTGCTTTCCCAAAGTAACGTGATAAATAAAATATCAGGTAAAAAACAAAAGCGTTTAATACTAACATTAAAAGCATTAAGCTAAAGATGAGCAAAATACCGTTAAAACTTTTATAATCAATGTTATGAAGAACAAATGTAAAAAAAGGAAAATGGAAGAACAGAAAATTCAACAAACTCATTACAAGAACGAAATGAGTTATTTTTAAATCATTTTTTAACATATACAGTTATTATTTTATAAAGTGATACCACAAAACTAATTAAAGACAAATAAAATATAATCAAGTTTTCTTTATTGATTTTGCTTATTAAAACACAGCAACAAATCACAAACAAAAGTATAAAGATGGGATAGTATTTTTTAAAGTTAATCCAATACCAAAGTTTATACTTGTTGCTAATAAAAATACCGGAAAGCCCAGAAATATAGCCAATAATGCTCCCACTAATCACGTCCAATGGATAATGCGCACCCACACCCACACGGGTTAATACTAGCAATAATCCAATAGCTATAATCCCTAAAGTCCATACAAGTTTAGCACTCCATTTTTTAGGCATAAAAGCATACAAAAGCACTGTAAGTATCGTAAAAACCGTAATAGAGTGCCCTGATGGTAAACTGTTGTGTCCCGTTAAAGTTTTCCCGATGATGGTAAAACTACTGTTATCAAATAGAGCCGCAGGTCTAGGCACAGCAAATATTTTTTTGAGCACATTAGAAAATAGGGCAGAAACTAGCGAAGCTGATAGTAACGCCTCCCAAAGTTTTGGTGCATAGATGATAAAAATAGTAAGCAAGGATAATAAAATCATCGCATCACCAAGTTGGGTAAGGTTATAGATAATGTTTGGGAATTGTGATAGTTTGGCATTGATAAAAAGAAAAGCGCTCTTTTGTATTTGTACATAATTGTCAATAGAAAATGGCCCTTGACTATAGACTAATAGAACAATGGTAAGGATAAAAAATAAGGGTAAAAGAAAAAAAGAGACTTTTAGTTTTGAAAAATTAGTTATGACTCTAGTATTCATTTCACTTATTGCCGATGGATTTTCTTTGAATATGTTATTTGCCATGTACTGATTTTTATACTTTAAAAATACTAAAACGATTTAACTGCCATTACTTTCCGACTGATAGTACTAGTACCGTTAGGGTTAACAAATATACCTAAAACTTTGAAAGAAAAAATAAGGACCAAAAGAAATACTAGTTATGACAGTTGTTTTCTATTGGTCAATTTTACATTAGAAAAACAATGTCAGTAAGAGCTGTGTTTATACAAATTTTAAAATTAAAATTTGGTTAAAATAGAAAAGCAAACCTTTGGCAGACTTTATTTTTGAATTATCTTTAGCACAAAGAAACACAAATCTTGTATGAAACATATTTTAATAGTAGAGGATGAAGATGGAATTATTCAGTTTTTAACACAAGGACTGGAAGAGGAAGGGTATCAAATATCTTCTGCTACTAATGGAGCAAGCGGATTGGATCTTTTTCAAAATCAAAAATTCGATTTATTATTATTAGATTGGATGTTACCTAAAATGACTGGAATTGAACTTTGCGAAAAAATCAGAGAATTAAACACCAAAGTGCCTATTATTTTTTTAACAGCCAAAGACACGGTGCAAGAAACCATAGAAGGATTAAAATCGGGTGCTAATGATTATATAAAAAAACCATTTAGTTTTGAAGAATTGGTTCAACGTATAAAAGTGCAACTCAGGGACAAAAGCGAAGAAGAAACCCTAACACTAGGGTCTATTGAAATTAACATTCCAAAACATCAAGTAGTAGTAAATAAACAAGAGGTTTCGTTTACGCACAAAGAATTTGACTTGTTGTGTTACTTAGTTAAAAACAAAGGGACTGTATGTTCAAGAAGTCAAATTATACAAGACGTTTGGGATATTCATTTTGATTATGATACTGGCGTAATTGATGTATTTATGAATGCTATCAGAAAAAAATTAAACTTAAAAGTAGAAGAAGACTTTATTAAAACCATTCGCGGAGTTGGTTATATAGCCAACGATTAATAAGAAAAATGCAAAAACTTTCCTTTAAAAATAGAATAGCTTTTAATTATATCATTACCACAGCATTATTAATCTTTGTGGTGTTTTTTGTCATATATTCTATTGTTAGGTATAGTGTTTATGTCAAAGTAAATAGCGAAATTAAACTAGAAGTTGCCAAGCACTTAAAAGAAATTGAAGTTAAAGAAAACTGTGTATTACTTGTTAGAGAACAACAATGGAAAGCTATTCAATTTAACAAAGTAGATGGAAGTCCAGCTTTTATTCAGTTTGTGGATGAACTGGGCGCATTAGTCAATAAATCACCAAATCTCAAAAAGAAGAGATTAACATATTATCTTGAAGCCATAAACAATTCCTTGTTTGATGGTACGTTAGATAATATGTCTGTCCGTCAAATACAAGTGCCCTTGTATCAGGGCACAAAAATTATTGGTTTTCTAATAGTCGCTATATCTTTGGAAGATTCAAAAATGGTATTGAATAATCTTTTTTTTATTCTTACTGTTGCGTATCCATTAATATTGTTAGTCTTATTTCTTATAGCAAGATTTATAGCAGGTAAAAGTATAAAACCAATTAGTACAATAATTGAAACCTCGAATATTATTACTAAAGATAATTTGAAATCAAGAATTCCTCTGCCAATTAACAAGGACGAATTGTTTATTCTATCAAAAACTATCAATAATCTTTTGGATAGAGTAGAGAATGCCATTGAACGCGAAAAGCAATTCACCTCTGATGCTTCCCATGAACTAAGAACCCCATTAGCAGTTATAAAAGGGACGTTAGAGGTTTTGGTTCGTAAACCACGCAATCCTGAAGAATATAAAGAGAAAATTGATTTTTGTATTAATGAAGTCAATCGTTTAAACAATATGGTAGACGAATTACTTTTATTGGCGAGATTTGAAAATCAAAAGCAAACTTTAAAGGTTGAAAGGGTGTCTTTAAATGGGTTATTCCTAGATGTTATTTCTCGAAATTCAACTCTGATTGCAGAAAAGAAATTAAGGTGTAAAGCTCAATTTTCAGAAGATTATTATATCAATACAGACTCTTATTTGTTTTTTATTGTAGTTAATAATATTTTAACAAATGCCGTTAAATATTCAAAAAACAATGGGGAAATTATTTTTGATATAATAGATACGGAGAACAAACTAATTTGTTTAATTTCAGATCATGGAATAGGTATTGCTAAAGAAGATTTACAAAAAATATTTGATCAATTCTATCGTTCAAATTCAAATGATCATCCAGAAATAAAAGGAATTGGATTAGGATTGTCTATAGTAAAACGTTTGTGTATCTTGTTGCAAATAGATTTAAAAATTGAAAGTGAAGAAGGTAAAGGAACTAAAGTAGAGTTTAGTTTTAATAAATAAAATTTAATTTTACTTATAATTTAAAATTCAATATTTAAAAAGAAAGCATAAATTTGATTTCAATTTTAAAATATAAATTATGAACGACGCACATTTGCATTTAGTGGTAAACCATTTTCCAATTATTGGAACAATTTTTGGTTTTGGAATAGTAGTAGCGGGGTTAATTTTTAAGAATAATTCAGTTAAGAACGTAGCTTATATTTTATTTATTGTAGCTGCTATTTTTGCAGCTTTCAGCATGGGAACAGGAGAAGGTGCTGAAGAACTAGTGGAAAAAATGCCAAATGTTGGAAAACAAATTATTCACGAACATGAGGAACTAGCCGAAAAACTAGCACTAGTTTTGTATACTTTAGGTCTAATATCATTACTTGGATTGTATACCAATTTTAAAAATCATATTAAATCAAAATTGATTTCTTATTTAGCATTAGCAATAGCAGCAGTCGGAGTATTTTTAGCGCAACAAGTTGGAACAAGTGGAGGAGAAGTTCGTCATACTGAAATTAGGACAAATGCTAACACAAATTCAGTGTCAAATCCTGAAAATGAGTTAAATAATGATTAATCTATTGAATTAATTTAAATATTGATTTCGTAATTATTTTGATTTTATTTAAATGTTAAATAAATACAATAAACATAATTTTCATTCCTACACATTTTGTATTTGGAAAGAGGTCAGAATAGAAGAAGTTAAAGACTTAAAAATCAATTTCAAAAGTAAATCAGGAAGTCAATATATTTTTACTTCTGATGGTTTATATCGTATTTCTAATCACTGGGGTAGGGTTGCAAACTGTTATTGGCGATTACTTTCTTTGACCCAATTTAAAAATCAAAACACAACAATTGCTTATGCAAAATGGACTGATTTTTATGCTACTGATGCTACTTCAAAAATCTTTTATATTAAAGTAAACACTTCAACTCAAGAAGTGAATTTTTATCATAAGAATTCTTTAGAAAATAACGAAGAAGTAGTGGTAAGAAATTCAACTGAAACTGCTAAAATCATCAAAATCATAAAAGATATATTTGTAGATGATTCTTGGTCTAAGTACTTAAAATATGAAAATATAGACGTATTGAGAAATGAGATTATCAGTGAATTGATTAATACAGAAAAGAATTTAATAGCAATAAAAAGAAACTATTTATACTAATTATTTTTTATAAAATATTTTAATGTAAAGTGAAAATAGCATTGTTTTTTTTAAGAACATTATCCAACCTCAATTAATTGTACTTGGCTTTTTAATCTCTCTATTAACAAGTTCATCATTCTCTTATTTAAATTTGAAGAATTTTGAATATATTCATTATACTCATCAATAGTAAATAAACCTATAATTATTCCTTTAAGTGAATTTCTAAATTTAATATCCCGTTGAATTACATTTTCAATGTAGGCTAATTTTTTTTCAGGAGTAAGATTGAAAAAAACATTTTTTTGCTTAATAGCATAATTAATGAAAACAGCAATAAACATATCATTTTGTAATTTAAGAATGGGTCTAAGAGTTTTGTTCTGAAATGATTCTTCATTAGAGGATTGAAAAGTAATTACCCCTAAAGCTTCGCCTCTTAATTCTAAAACATGACTATCTCTTGTTTTCATTTTTTATTTAAATGTATAAAAAAACCTCTGTTAAAAAACAGAGGTCATTTTATAGTTATTAATAACTAATTGTTAATTAATTATTTGATTTGAAATAATACTTTACGTACTAAGCGTCTAGCGTATTCTGAGTTTTTATCAACAGAATTGTCAATTCCATTTCCAACAATATTAAGTCTTGAAGAATCTATTCCAGCTTTAATTAAAATTGCTTTGACATTTTGAGATCTATCAGTAGATAGTTTTGTATTAAGTTTACTTGAACCTAACTCATCTGCATAACCAATTATGTCAATTGATTTTTCAGGATTATTGCGTAAATAATTCAAAATAAATCCAATATTATCAGTTGATGCATTAGTTGGTTGAGTTTTGCTTGAGTCAAAATAAGCGGCAACATAACCATCATTGATTAACTTCTCGAGCATTCCTTTGGAAATAGTTGAGTTAATGTTACTATTATTAGTTTCAATAGACTTATCAATATATTTTTCTAATTCATCAGGAACACCATTGTTATTTTTATCTACCATTCTTCCTTTAGTATCAACAGTCACACCAGCAATAGAATTATTTTCAACATCAAGATAATCTGGAACACCATCTTTATCGGTATCGTTCATTAATGTTTCAATTTCACCAATTCTATTATTTAACTCGTTGATTTCTTTAGATTGTTTATCTTGTATAATAGCCCAATCTCCGTGTATTTTTTCTTTACCGAATGAATAAGAAAGTCCTAATGAAGTGGTGAATAAACTTCCGGTTAAGTTATTGTTTCTATCAGCATAAGCTCCATCCCAATTGAAATGTTGACGAATGTTAGAGTTTATAGTTACATCTAAATAGATACTAAAATCATTTAATACTCTAATGGCAGGAGTTATACCAACAATTAAACCACCGTTTAACTCTTTTTTATTTTTATTGCTACTTACAGTTGTATTCATTTTTGGTGACATTTGAGAGGCTTGTAATCCAAAGTGAAATAACAAACCAAATCTTTTGGCATCATCTTGAATTTCAAACAATCTGATGGCATTAACTACACCTTCAAAAGATAATTGTATGTGTTGTAATTTAAATGGTAAACTTTCGGAACCACTTAAATTCTTGATATCATCATAAGAAAAACGAGATTTAACACCAAATTTTGGACTAAACATATATCTTACTCCTAATCCGTAGTGATTTAATTGGAACCCACCTAAAAATTTATCAGGATCACTAGCGAAATATCCTTCTGAATAGGGCTTTGCTCCTTTACTTTGTCCTAAATCAAATTCAATTGACCATTTATTGTAACTATCAATAACTTTTGTTGTGTCAACAACTTTTTGTGCATTACTAGTAAAAAATGCAAAAAGGGCGGAAAATAGTAGTAGGCTTTTCTTCATAATTCTAAATTTTATATAAATATAATTATAATTTAAATGCAAATATATATATTTCATTTTAATATTCAACTTTTATACATAATATTGAAAATTAATTTAATACACTTTTTAATACCTTTAAATAATTACATAAAAATGAGATTTCATACTAGAAAATGGGTAAAACCTGAAGACTTAAATCCAAATAGCACATTATTTGGAGGTAGATTATTAGCTTGGATTGATGAAGAATTAGCGCTATATTCTATAATTCAGCTAGAAAACCCTAAGATTGTTACGAAACACATGTCTGAAATTAACTTTAGAAGCTCTGCTAAACAGGGTGATATAGTAGAAATAGGAATAGATGTTGTGAAATTTGGAAAATCATCTCTAACTTTAACTTGTCAAGTAAGAAATATGATGACTAGAGAAATAATTATAAGTATAGAAACTATAACAATGGTGAGCTTAGGTGCAGATGGAAAACCAAAACCTCATGGCAAAGTTCAAATAGAATATATTAAAGATCGTTTAACCGATTAGTCTTCCAATTCGCTCTTGCCTGAAAGCATTTCATAAATTTCTAAATCAAAATAGGGAATTGATGCAAAAACATGATCAAAAATATCTGCCATGATATATTCATAGTTTTCGAATCGTTTATCTTTTGAAAATGTATATATCTCTAATGGAATACCTTGAGATGTTGGCTGTAATTGACGACAAAGTAAAATCATATCCTTATTTAAACCAGGATATTGATGTAAATACTGGGTTATATATTTTCGGAAAAGTCCAAAATTAGTCATGTTTCTGCCATTAATTAATAAGGATTTATCAACATTATTTGTAGCATTGAATTTCTCGATTTCAGTTTGACGGAGCTCAATATAATGGCTGACTAGTTGGATTTTTTTTAATTCTTGTAGTTCACTTTCTGCTAAAAACCTAATGCTTTTAGCCTTAATTAAAATATGCCTTTTTATGCGTCTTCCATCTGAGTTTAGCATACCGCGCCAATTTCTAAAAGAATCAGAAATCATACTGTAAGTTGGTATAGTTGTGGTTGTATTATCAAAATTTCTAACTTTTACAGTGGCCAAGTTGATTTCGATTACCTCTCCATCTGCGCCAAATTTGTCAAATGTTATCCAATCACCGATACGAACCATATCATTTAACGAGACTTGAACGCTCGCAACAAATCCAAGTATTGTGTCTCTAAAGATTAATATTATTACAGCAGAAATTGCACCAAAAGTTCCAAGCATTGCTCCAGTACTAATATCAAAAATTTTTGAAATAATAAATATAAAAGCAAAGAGCCAAAGTACAATCATGATTACTTGAATGTAACTATCAATGGGCTTGTCGCTAAAAGATGGGTTTGATTTTAAATGATCTCTGAAGGCATTTAAAATAGTTTTAAAAATCCATAAACTTAAAAGCACTATATATATCCCTACCAATTTTCCAAAAACTGACTCCCAATAGACAAAATTTTCTAGTAGTATTGGAACACATTTATAAATAAAAAGTAACGGAATTAAATGTGCGATATATTTAGCAGTTTTGTTTGATACTAATAAATCATCGAATTTTGTTTTAGTTCTTTTGGCTAAAAGTATCATGCTTTTAACCAATAAATATCTAAAAATGATGTAGATAATATAGGATAAAAAGGCTAAAACAATAATGTTTATAGTCAAACTTAGATAAGCTGAAAGGGTTTCTCCAAAATCCCATTTTTTAAATATAGGATAACTCCAACTAAATATCCTATCAACTAGTTTATGCATTTCTTAAATATTTTTTTTCAACATAAAATGTTCCAAAAGGAATAATAGATGCCATGGCTACAATTCCAAACTTTTTATAACTCCAATTATTCTCAATTTTTATCATGAATGCCAAAATAATATATCCTGTAAACAATAATCCATGAGACATCCCAAAAGGTCTTATATAGTCTGGATTGTTGAAGAAATATTTTAAAGGCATGGCGAAGAAAAACAATAACAATAATGAAATTCCTTCTAGGAAAGCAATAATTTTAAAAAATCGAAGCATAAATTTGTTCTTTTTATTTAGCAAAAATAAGTAATAACATTGATTTGTATAGCTAACAAACATAAAGTAATTTACTTTTACAAAATAAATTTATAGGATGAGTAAACGTAATTTAAAAAAATACCTAAGTGAACTAAGTAAAGAACAACTTGAAGAACAATTACTTGAATTATATGAAAAGTTCAAAGACGTTAAAATATACTACGATTTTGCTTTCAATCCAAATGAAAACAAACTAATTCAAGAAGCTAAATTTAAAATATCAAACGAATATTTTCCTATAAAAGGAAAAAGACCAAAAATGCGACGTTCTATTGCTCAAAATTTTATAAAACATTACATTTCCCTTGGGGTTGATGTTTTTATCATCGCAGATATAATGTTATTTAACATTGAAGTTGCGCAAACATTTTCTTCCGAAAAGATCATCAAACAAGAATTGTTTTTTAAGAGCATGCTTACTTCGTTTCAGCAGGCTATTAGTTTTCTAATTGAAAACGGAATCTTGAATGATTTTAAAAGTAGGGTAGTGGCCCTAAAGGAAGAAACAATCAATCAAGATTGGTCTAATAGTTATGAATTCAATGCTATAGTAGAAAGACTTGAATATTAATTTATTGTAAATAAACCATTTAATTTTGGTAGTGATATTTTTTTAGATGTATTTTTGCAAAATTGTAAAAATCGTTATGTCTCAAAAAGATTTTAATATTGAAATTGAAGAAAAAAAGGAACTTTACGGCTACCAAAAAGGGGATATTGATAAAATTTTTGAGCGATTAGATAATGCTCCAAGTGACTATCATTTATTATATCAATTGCCAACAGGTGGTGGAAAAACGGTTATTTTTTCTGAAATAGTTAGACGTTATTTAAAACAATATAACAAAAAAGTAGTTGTATTAACTCATCGTATTGAGCTCTGCAAACAGACTTCAAAAATGCTAAAAGGATTTGAAGTCAAGAATAAAATCATTAACAGTAAAATAAAAGAATTACCCGATCAAGAAGAATATTCTTGTTTTGTAGCAATGGTTGAAACACTTAAAAATCGTTTGAATGACGAAAAATTGACCATTGATAATGTAGGTTTAGTAATCATTGATGAAGCACATTATAATTCCTTTCGTAAGTTATTTAGCCAATTTAAAAAAGCTTTTATTCTTGGTGTAACTGCCACGCCATTAAGTTCTAATATTAAGTTACCAATGCATCAAAATTATAATGAACTTATAGTTGGTGACACAATACAATCTCTTATAGATAAAGGTTTTTTAGCAAAAGCGATAACTTATAGTTATGATGTAGGATTAACTTCTTTAAAAGTAGGCATTAATGGTGATTATACCATTAAATCTTCGGATGATTTGTATATGAATATGGTAATGCAAGAAAAATTATTACATGCCTACACAGAAAAATCATTAGGCAAGAAAACATTGATATTTAACAATGGTATCAATACTTCATTATACGTTTATGAAACCTTCCGAGAAGCTGGTTATAGCATTAGGCATTTAGATAACACCACTTCAGTAGATGACAGAAAAGATATTTTACAATGGTTTAAGAAAACACCTGATGCTGTATTAACTTCAGTTGGAATTTTGACTACAGGATTTGATGAGCCGACAGTAGAAAGTATAATTCTAAATAGAGCTACAAAATCATTGACATTATATTTTCAAATGATTGGAAGAGGTTCTAGAAAATTACCTCTTAAAGATAATTTTACAGTAATAGATTTAGGGAATAATGCATTGCGTTTTGGATTATGGAATAATCCAGTTGATTGGCAACATATTTTTAAATCACCCGAATATTATTTAGAAAGTCTTAGAGATGACGCCGAAATTGAATATAATTTCAAATACAAAATGCCTGAGGTCATAAGAAATAAATTTGCAAAATCTCAAGAAATAAGCATGGATATAGAAAATGAATTCAAGAAAGTAATTTCGAAAAATAGGCGTTCAAAAGAAGTTCTTGAAAAATCAATACAACAACATGCTTTAATGTGTCTGAATAATTCTGAGGATTTGAATGAAGCTAAAATGCTTTCAAAGTTGCTATCAGATGATATTGAAAGTCGTGTTTTAAGATTTGTAAACTGCTTGGGTAAAACAAGTAAAAATTATCGTGAATGGTTAGTTGAAGATTATAAAACAAAATTAAGTTTGTCTATTGGGAAAATATTTAGAGAAATTAATTGTTAATAATCAATATAGATAAAGACTATTATATTTATGTTAATCAATGTCTTACAATATAAAATTTGAATATATTCTAATATATATTTATCGAACTATAATTTATATTATGTAAAATAGATTTTTATCAAACAATGTTAAAAAGTAACTTAATTTAGTTATCAAATGTTTTTAACAACTACCCTTTTTTCAAATAACGTTTCTTATTTTTGTTGGTATAATTTTTTGGGTCTAAAATAAAATTATGAGTAATTCAATTGCTAAAAATATTGCAAATTTTTTAAAAGAATATTCTCCATTTAATTATTTAAATGAAAATCAACTTACTCAAGTTGCTACAAGTATTGGTGTTGTAAACTTAGACAAGCATAAAGTATTATTTCAAATTGATGACAAGCTTCATGATAGTTTTTATGTAGTGGCATCTGGAGTGATTAATCTTTTTGTAATTGCTGATGCTGAGGAAACTTTATTAAATAAATGTTATGCTGGTGATGTTTTTGGTTTGCGCCCATTTTTTGCTAAAAACAATTATATGATGACTGCTAAAGCACGTGAAGATAGTCTTGTGTATGCAATTCCAATTAGTGTTTTTAAACCTTTTGTTGCAGAGAATCCCCAAGTACTTGATTTCTTATTAGAAAGTTTTGCAACCAATACTCGAAACCCTTTTGACAAAGAAAACCGCGGAAAACTATTAACTGATAACGTTTACACTGAAAGTCAATCTAATGAAAATCAATACTTTCAGTCCTTAGCCTACAATAAAATACCTTTAAAAGTAAGTGGGTCAACAATCGTGAAAGACACAGCACAATTAATGACAGAAAATCTTATTGATAGTGCAATTATAATTGAACAAAATTATCCTATTGGAATAGTTACTGATTCAGATTTTAGAACAAAAATTGCTAACGGTAGATTTCCTATCACAACTTCGATTGACAAAATAATGTCCTCGCCCGTAATTACCGTTCCTGAAAATGTTTCTGTTGCTGAAGCCCAATTATTATTGTTAAAATATAACGTTAGTCATTTATGCGTAACAACTGATGGTTCTGATAAATCGGATGTTAGAGGTATTATCTCTGAAAATGATTTAATAGTTGCTCAAGCAAACAATCCTGGGGTTTTAATTAAAGAGATAAAACGTGCTCTTTCTTCAAATGAATTAAAACAAATTAGAGAAAAACTGACTAATTTAATTCAATCTTCTATTGCCAAAAATATTCCTTTGCCTCATATTTATAATATTTCAGGTGAAATAATAACTGCAATTGTAAAAAGATCTGTTGAATTAGCTATACTTGATTTAGGATCTCCTCCTGCCCGATTTGCTTGGTTAAGCATAGGTAGTCAAGGTAGAAAAGAACAGCTTTTATTAACCGATCAAGATAGTATTTTAATTTTTGAAGATGTAGCAACTGAGAAATATAGAGAGGTAAAAGATTACTTTTTAAAATTGAGTAAAAGGGCAACATCAATATTAGAAAAAATAGGTTATGAATTTTGTCCAAATGATCATATGGCTACTAATTTACATTGGTGTAAATCACTAACAGAATGGACAAAACAATATAATAATTGGATGAGGAATCCAGGTGAAAAAACTAATAATATTAGTAGTATATTTTTTGATTATGAAATTTCTTTTGGTGAAGGAAAAATTGAAGATGCTATAACTGATGTAATACATAATAATATAATAAACAATTCACTATTTTTTGACTATTTAGGAAATGATGCACTGAGAAAAAGTCCTCCTTTAAATTTCTTTAAAAAATTTAATCTTGAAGAAGAAGCAAAAAATAAAGGGAAATTTGATATTAAAAACAAAGCAATAATGTCTCTTGTAGATGGTGCTCGTCTTTTTGCTATTAGTCATAATATACTCAGTATTAATAATACTTATTTACGCTTTAAACAATTAGCTATTGTTGATCCAAAATTCTCAGAAATCTATTTAAATTGTGCCGATGCTTTTTTAATCCTTTCAAAGTTTAGAACATTAGAAGGGTTGAAAAATGATAATTCTGGAGATTTCATTACTATTGATGAACTTACCAAAGTAGATAAAGAAAGATTAAAAAATGCTTTACAACCCATAAAAGATTTAGAAGATTTAATTAAAGATAAATTTCAATTAACACAATTTTCATAATATGTTAGATTGGATTAAAAATATTAATAGAGAATATCCTGAATTTTGGAAATTGTACTTGGCTAAGTTTGAAACTAAATCCAGCAGATATGTTGTTTTAAATACAGAAACTACAGGATTAAATCCAAAAAAGGATGTTATTTTATCTTTTGGATCAATTGGAATAGTAAATGATGTTATAAAAATCGGTGATACATTTGAAGTAGTTATTCTGCAATACAAATACCTTCATGAAAATAGTTTGTCTAATGAATTTTTGATTGAAAGTAATTTGCCTAAACTAGCAGAACAACAAGCTATAACAGCTTTAATAGAATTCATAGGAAATTCATTTTTAATAGGTCACAAAATTCATTTTGATATTGAAATGATAAATGAGGTACTAGAAAAAATGGAATGCGGTAAACTTAAAAACGAAGCATTAGATGTAGAAATAATGCATCAAAAACTACTAGATGTTTCAAATAAATCCTTTTCATTAAAAGAGATTGTTAATTACTATAAAATTCCTTTAAGTGAAAAATCATCAGTTTCCGAAGAAGCCTATTCTATTGCATTATTATTTCTTAAACTTAAATCTAGATTAGGATTTAAATAAAAACACTCAATGAGTGATTTCATTGTAATAAAAAAAAATTAAGGAGATAATCTATCAATTTTCCAACTGAAATTGTCTTGTAACTGAAAACGAATTCTATCATGTAATCTATTAGGTCTTCCTTGCCAAAACTCAACTTCAATAGGTCTAACCAAAAATCCTCCCCAGTTTATGGGTCTTGGTATTTCTTTTCCTTTACATTCTTGTTCTAACTCTTTCAATTTATTTTCTAAAAAAATTCTTGAAGGAATAATTTCACTTTGAAGAGATACTATAGCACCAAGTTTACTGCCATATGGCCTTGAAGCAAAATAATTATCTGAAACTATTTCATCTGTTTTTTCAGCAATCCCTTTTATGATAACTTGCCGTTCCATGCTATGCCAAAAGAATGATAAACAAATATTTGGGTTGTTGCTAATTGCTTTTCCTTTTTCCGAATTATAATTGGTATAGAAAATAAAACCGTTCTCATCAAATTTTTTTAATAGCACTACCCTACTCTTAGGAAATCCATCAAGTCCTATTGTAGCAACGGTCATAGCATTTACCTCTTCTACTCCACCAAAATCCTCGGTTTCATAGAACCATTTATTAAATAGGTTGATTGGATCTTCTGGAATATTGGTTTCAAGAAGTTCGCTTTTATCGTAGGATTTTCTATAATTGCCTAAATCTTTCATATAAATATATAGTCTTTAAATACAAAGCTAATTAGATTAATTAGATAATTCTTTATTCAAAGTCGAAGGATTTTCCATCTTCAGCTAATAAGACATTTTGAAAAATGGTTGATGCTTCTTCTTTAAACAATTCAATAGTAGCATATCGAGTACTATAATGTCCTAAAAGCAATTGTTTTACATTTGATTTCTTTGCTATTAGAGCAGCTTCTTTTGCTGTACTATGCATGGTCTTATTCGCTTTGTCTGCTTCTGTTTCTAAAAAAGTTGTTTCATGATAAAGGACATCGACATCTTTTATTAATGGAATAATTGTTTCATCATATTTAGTATCACTGCAAAAAGCATAACTTTTTACGGGAAGAGGCTCAAATGTTAATTCATTATTAGGAATTACCGTACCATTATCAAGAACAATGTCTTTCCCGTTTTTAATTTTTTGAAAATAGCAAGTGTCAATATTATATTGTTGAACAGTATCTATATTCAATTTTCTATCACCAATTTTTTCTTGAAATAAAAATCCATTAGTATAAATTCTGTGTTTTAACGGAATAGTTTTAACCAAGACTTTTTCATCTTCATAGATAACTTCGCTTTCAGTAGAGGTTAATTCATGAAAATATAAATTATAACCTGTAAACGAATTAGAATAGCGCAATTGAAGTAATATAATCTCTTTTATTCCTTTTGGCCCATAAACATGTAAATCTGTTTGTCGATTTAGCAACATAAAAGTCGAAATCAAACCTACTAATCCATAGAAATGGTCACCATGTAAGTGAGAGATGAAAATATGATTGATTTTTGAAAACTTTAGTTTATTTTTTCGCAACTGGACTTGTGTTCCTTCGCCACAGTCGATTAAAAACATTCTGTTTCGAATTTCTAATACTTGAGAGGTCGGATTAGTAATGGTTCTAGGTGTAGCGGCATAACAGCCTAAAATAGTTAATTTCATTTTTAATTAAAATCCTAAATCACGTTCTATCTCTTCCATTTCTATAATATCATAGGCTTCTAGTATAGTAGGGACAACTGTTATCCTTTCTGGAACATCATTAAAATTAATGACATCAGTTACGAATACTAATGATTTTTTGGATTTAGAATGATATTTTACTATTTCCAAGAATAAATTAATATCCTTTATTGTTATAGCTTTATCATGCGATAAATCAATTATTAAATTTTGAGTTTTAAAACTATTGTATTCATGCTGTAGCTTTTGATAAAACTCTTTAGTACTGCATTGGGTATTCTTGATGATGGTAATAGGACCTCTTTGTTCAACTTTCATCTTTGATTTATACTTTTTTGCGAAGTTACTAATTTACTAAGTTTTTTTAATAAAATACGAAATTTATAGGGTGTTTTAGGTTTGTTTACCTAGAAAACCTACTTAGAAAACTAGGAATTGTTCTGTTTAATTTTTTAAAAACTTGAGTAAAGTCAAAGTGATGACAATCATAAATAGCAAAAAAGCATGAATCAAATGGGCAATTATTTTATGTTTTGTTTGAAATAAATTTCCGTGGCTCCTAATCCATATTTTTGATAATTAGCATCTTGGAAAGTTATATTATCATATCTGCCTAACATAAAATCGATTTCAGATTTTAAAACCCCATCACCTACTCCATGAATGAAAACAATTTTAGGAATTCTGTTTCTAATAGCAAACTCTATATGTTTTTTAGCTGTTTCTGATTGCAACGTTAATATTTCATAGTTACTCATCGCTTTATAACTTTTAACTAATTTTTCGATATGCAAATCAAACTCTGGAATTGGATTTTCCTTTTTAGATTTCTTCTCTTTGTTATTATAGTTAGGTTTAGCTACTTCCTTTTCACTAATAATTTGATTCTTATTAAAATTAAAGCTCATAGAACCTTCATTTCTAATTAGCTGATTACTTTTAAAAATTAAGTTAAAACCATCTGAAGTTTCAATTGTAACTTCATTTCCGTTAGTTTCAACAACAATACCGTCAATAGCATCATCTAAAACAGCAACTTTATCTCCTTTATTTAACATCTTCTTCCTTTTCTATATTTTCGTGTTCTGTATCATGATTATTATGATGCAATGTTTTAGCACTCAATTGCATCATGCCATACATAAAAGCAATGATGGTGATTATTAATATATAAATATTTGGTTTGTCTTTGTTTTGTTCATATAATCCAACTACAATAGCTACTACCATAATAGGCAAAACCAATTTTTTCATGGTGTATAATTTAAAATTTTACTTTTCAAATTCTTTCAAAGTGGAAATAATAATCGCAACACAATCTAGTAATTGTTCTTCATTCATTACTAATGGAGGCGCAAAGCGAATTATGTTTCCATGTGTTGGTTTAGCCAATAAACCATTTTTTGCTAATTGCATACAAATATTCCAAGCCGTATCACTCTCTTCTGTGTCATTAATCACAATGGCATTTAACAAACCTTTACCTCTTACTAGAGTAGCAATTTTTGATGTTTCAATATATTTTCCAATTTCAGTTCTAAATATTTTTCCAAGTCGTCTTGCGTTTTGAGATAGATTTTCATCGGTTACAACATCCAAAGCGGCCATGGCTACTGCAGCTGCAATTGGATTTCCACCAAATGTTGAACCGTGTTGACCTGGTCTAATCACATTCATAATGTTGTCATTAGCTAAAACAGCCGATACAGGATAAGCACCGCCAGAAATGGCTTTTCCTAAAATCAAAATATCGGGTGTTACATAACTGGCTTGTTGTTCACATTTATTTTCACAAGTACAATTACCACAAACTGCTAATAAAGAACCCGTTCTTGCAATGCCTGTTTGCACTTCGTCTGCTATAAACAAAACATTATTAGCAACACACAATGCCTTAGCTTTCGTCAAATAATCCTCACTTGGCAAATAAACTCCTGCTTCACCTTGAATGGGCTCTACTAAGAAACCTGCAATATTATTGGAAGATGTAATTGCTTTTTCAAAAGCATCAATATCATCGTAAGCTATTTTAATGAATCCAGCTGTGTAGGGTCCAAAGTTTTTACGAGCATTTTCATCATTAGAAAATGAAATAATTGTAGTGGTTCTTCCATGAAAATTCCCATCACAAACTATGATTTGCGCCTCATTTTCAGGTATGTCTTTCTTTTCGTATGCCCATTTTCTACATAATTTTAAAGCAGTTTCAACCGCTTCGGCTCCTGTATTCATGGGCAATACTTTATCAAAACCAAAATACTTGGTGACGTATTCTTCGTAAACTCCTAATTTATCATTATAAAAAGCTCTCGAAGTTAGGGTTAGCGTTTGTGCTTGTTCTATCATGGCGCCAACTATCTTTGGATGACAATGACCTTGGTTGACCGCAGAATAGGCCGAAAGAAAATCATAATACATTTTTCCTTCAACATCCCAAACATAAACACCTTCGCCTCTATTTAATACAACTGGTAATGGATGGTAATTGTGTGCTCCATATTTGTCTTCTAATGCAATGGCATCAGGAGATGTTAATTTTTCTAAAACTGACATTTTTTTTTATTTTAAATTCTATAATATCAATTCCTTCTTTTTGGAGAGAAATCATCCATAATTTCGGTAAAAGTATAAAAAGTTTAAGAGTTTAAAAATTTAAGATTGTTAAACCTTTAAACAACTTTAAAACATAAACTATTTCTTTATTCTCTCTAAAATGTCATTCATCATTTCAATTTGAACTTTCTGTATTTCAATGAGTTCTTGCTGTTGATGCATAATAAGATGATCTAATTTTTCGTCTAACATTCTGATTTCGAGTTCCGATTTCAAGTTAATCATGTAGTCTTTCTTAGCACGTTCTCTGTCTTTTTCCTCCTGACGATTTTGGCTCATCATAATAATTGGCGCTTGCAAAGCGGCAAGACAAGACAAAATCAAGTTCAACAATATAAATGGATAAGGGTCAAATCCTTTGTTTAAAAGCAAAAACACATTTGACGCAATCCAAACGAGAATAAATACAAAAAATAAAATAATAAACTTCCAACTTCCACCAAAATCAGCCACTCCATCGGCAACTTTTTGTCCAAAAGTTCTGTTGTCAATTTCATCTTCTACTTTTGATACAAACGATTTATCCTCGGACAATGACTTGATAATTTTTTTGTGCAAATAAGACAACTCACCTGCTTCAGATTTCAAAAATTGTGAAATATATTTTTCTCTGTAAATATTGAGTTCGCTATTGGCAATGCAACTTTCCTTGTCAAAATCAGGATGCTCATCTTTAATCAAAGCTACTATTGAAGAACGAATTGATATTCCTAACACTTTTTCACGTTTTGGAAATTCTAATCCTGAAATACTGCTTTTGAAAGTGGTTGTTGCACTCATGTTGTTGGCATAAAGTTGTTTTATTCCTTTCCAACAAATTTAAGCAATGTTAAACTGCTTTGAACATTTCCAACAACTTATTCACTGTATTCCAGTTTCTGGTAGTAGAAACCACATTCATACTCTTCTCTATCCATTTGTTGTCCAACCTAGTTTTGGCGGGAGAAATATCATATTTCAAATAAATTCTTTTGCCATCCAGTTGGATTTCATCGGGTTTGATAAAGTTCAAATTAAGTTGGGTAATCATATTCTCTGGCAACTCTGAAGAAATAAAAGAAACATATAATTTTTTTAAATCTACGCCTTCTGCATTGATAAATAAGTTTCTGTCTAAGCAAGCTTGCAAATCATATTGACCAATAACAATAACAGGAACATCGTGTCCAAACTCCTTAAAAATCATCTGTTTAATCAAAAAACCAACCTTAGCCGGATTTTCCTCTTCAGTATTCACAAACACATTTCCCGATTGTATATAAGTAACCACATTAGCAAAACCAATACCTTCGAGTGCTTTTTTCAAAGCAACCATATTAATCATTTTATGACCTGAAACGTTGATGCCGCGGAGAAGGGCTAAGTGGGTTTTCATATTTTTTGTGTGTAATTTCAAATATACTAATTTCTTAATTCAATTTAATACTGTAAACTTTATCGTTATCAAAAAACTTATTGACATCAAGAATTTATAATTATTGCATCATTGA
>CALPPS020000025.1 GCA_943325515.2 Flavobacterium psychrophilum | reverse complement strand
TTCTATTACGGATTTTAATTGGATTTATTTTTATTAAACTATTTTATATACCTTGATGAAAAGTCCTTAACCCGAATCGGGGCTTTCCCCTTTTCATAATAAACCTCAATTTCACTTAGTTTATTATCGTGTGGATTAAATGCTGAAATTTTTCGATTATTAATATTCGTATCATTATCGTCATTATCTACATAATAAAATGTATCATATTCTGGAGTTATATTGGTTCTAAAATGTACTCTATTCTTTTCATTTACTGTATGAAGGAGTATTTGGCTTCGTTTTGCACCAGTGCCATACTCTTGTCGAAATATTTTTAATTCTTCTTCAATATTAATTAAAGAGTCTTTTAAATTTAATAATTCATTTTTGACTTCTAACTCGAATTTTTCCATTAACTCTAAAAAAGTTACTTGACCATGAGTTTCTAGCCAATTTTTAATATCCTTTATAATTTTTAGATAACTACCTCTGGGGAGACTAACCTTTTTTCTTTTGTTAGATTTTATAGATTCTGATATAGTAGTTTCACATTTTGAATAAAATAGTACACAGAACCTACCGTTTAAAAAATTAAACGATTTGCTGTTAAACTTCGTTTCAAATTTTCTATTAAGATTTTTTTCTAATTTTTCTAAATCAGTAGAATTAAGATTTTCTTTTGTAAATAAAATAAAATAGGAAGTATCATTTCCAAATTCATTGTTTACTTTTTCCAATTCACTTAGTGGATTTTTATCTAAAACTACAAATTCAATATATTTCTTATCGCCATTATTATCAGTAAAAAAAACATGGGTATTTTCAATTAATCCAACATTATTGAACATTAGGGTAGATTTCAATATCTCCATCTGAAAATAGTCATCATTAAATCTTTTACTGTCAATCATAAAAGAAGCTAATCTTGATGAGACAAGGTTGCTTGTTAGATTAAAAGCAATATAATCAATTTCATTCATGTTATTTTTTCTGTAAAAATAGAGAAAAAAACTTATTTAAAACAGGATTAGATAATATATAGATATAATTTTTTTAAAAAATAATTAGAATATTTTGTATTATCTATTCTTATCTATATATTTGTTGCCAGTTAAAAAAATTAATTACTATGGAAAGATTACTAGAACTTGGTTTTGTGGAACAAGGGGAATGGTTGTTAAACGATAACTCATTAGAGTACATAATTAGACGGCCATTAGAAAATTGCAGTTTAATATATTGTTTTGTGGTTAATGATGTGCCAAAATACATAGGTGTGACTAGAAAGGGGCTTAATAATAGAATGTATCAATATAAAAACCCAAGTATAACTCAGTCTACAAATACCCGAATAAATAATTTTATATTAAACACACTAAATGAGTCGAGAGTTAAAATTTATACACTACTCGATGAAGGTCAATTAAGCATTTCTGGTTTTTCAGTTAATATAGCATTTGGTTTAGAGTATAATCTAATTTCCGAATATAATCCTGATTGGAATTCAATGGGGCGACAAACACAAATAATTAACTTAACAGAACCAACTATTGAACAAATTAATTTTAGTATTAGTTTAGTTCCTACATATCAAACTCAAGGTTTTATTAATATACCAGCAGCATATGAAGAGTACTTTGGGGTAGATAATGAATCTATAAATGTCGTTTTTAATAATCTAACATATGAGGGTAGTATTAATAGACGTTCTAATAATGGTTATCCTAGAATTTATGTCGGAGCTGTTCTTAGTAATTGGCTATCTGGTTATGAAATTGGAAGTATCATTGATATTAATTTTTTTAATAATAGGTTGAATCTTGTAATTAGAAATTAATTTTTATAAGATATTGGCAGTTAAAATTTAATTTATAATTCAAAAGCAAGAGTGGCGGAAGATGGGTTTAGTGCACAGAACCCAGAGAGTAGACGCGCACAATATATCTATTGTGTAGGAATATAATTCCTGTGTAGGTGCAAGTCCTACCTTTTGTACAAATAAATTCGCAAAACCATGGAAGAAATCAAATTTGACAAACTCAATCTGATTGAGCATTTAATTGCTGAAAGCTTCAGAAAAGCTAACAGTAAAGAAGTTCTATTAGATTTACCCGAAACCCAAGCACTCCTTAATTTCTTTAAAATTTCATTTGAAGAATTAGTAATTCTAGCTATTCTAGTTGATGGAGGTACTCGACAAGAAGAATTTGGAATTAATGCCTTCATAGAGCATTTTGGGGGAGGCTTGTCAAGTTTAAAAAATATCAATGATGCATTGCATGGATTAATTGAGAAGGGTTTTGTTATTTCAAATACCAAAAACAGATTAAGTAAAACGTTAGTCAAGCAAACCTTTCAAGCAGACGAAAAAGTATACGAAGCGCTACTATCAAACAAATCAGAGCGATTAGAATCAAAACCAGCGGATAACTTTAATGAGTTATTAAAATACATAGAAGAACATCTTGAGAGAAGATTTGAAGGTTGCTTTGATGCTGAAACTCTAAAAAAATTAATTGAAAAAGAATTAAATACTGCTAAAAAATGTGCTGAACTTGAATGGTTCTGTAACTATTCTGATTTAAGCCTATCTGAAAAAATTCTATTTTTTTGCGCTGCTATAAAATATTCTAAGAATGAACAACAAATTGACCTAGAGTATACCATTAAACAAATTGAAGATAATTTCAGTAAGCAAAAAGAATTTAGAGACAGTATAGCAAATAGTACATCACCTCTTATTAAAAACGATTTACTAATTAGAGAAGAAGATGGGTTTATTTTTGACGAATTTGTGGGCTTGACAAAAAAATCAATTGATGCATTATTCGAAAAAGAAAAAAAAACTATTAAAAAAAGTGTTTTCTCAACAGCGACAATTTTAAATCCAGTTGAAATTGTTGATGAAAAATTGTACTACAATGAAAACGAACTCAAACAAATTAAAACAATTGAAAAAGTTTTAAGTAAAGAGAAACATCAACTGGTTGTAGGTCAATTGGAAGAAAACGGTTTAGGCAAAGGTATCTCTATTCTCTTTAATGGCTATTCTGGGACTGGTAAAACAGCAACAGCAAAAAGACTAGCTAAAATCTCCAATCGTGCAATGTTTTGTGTCGATGTAGAAAAAATAGTAGATAAATGGATGGGGAACTCAGAAAAAAATGTAAAAAAGATATTCGATGAGTATTATGAGTTTTCCAAAGAATGTGAACTTATGCCGATACTGTTTTTTAATGAAGATAGCATATTCTCAAGACGAGTAGAAGTTGGTCATTCATCAGACCGTGCTCATAACAGCATGCAAAATTTACTTCTTGAACAAATGGAGAATTTTACAGGGATTGCTATAGTAACAAGTAATAATGCAGATAAATTAGATAAAGCATTTGAGAGACGATTTTTGTATAAAGTTGAATTTGAAAAACCAACTAAAGAAACTCAATTACAACTATTAAAGAACAGTTTTCCAAGTTTGACACCCAATGTTATCCAAAAGGCTATAGAGAATTATTCCTTTACTGGTGGACAAATTTATAATATTCGAAAAAAATATATTATGCAGTGTATTGTTGAAGAAGCTGATTTAGAAACATTGTTCTTAAATATTTGTCAAGAGGAAATAAAAGTTTCAGAAAATAAAAAAATAGGTTTCATTAAAAATTAATATTATGGAAAAGGCCATCCGCTCGTATCTTAATACACTTATTGTATTATTCATTTTTTACTTTGCAACAAGAGGAATAGTTAAATTATTTTGGAATCATAAAGACTTGAAAGTCATTAGGGCTAGAACCCAGTTTTTATTTGGAGTTTTATTTATAGGTTCTTTAGTTTATATAATAGGGATTTATCATTTAGTTGGAGGTAAATATTCTATTGTAAATTTTTTCTACAAAATCTATATTATAATTGCCTTCATTTACATTGTCGTTGGATTAATATACGACATTGTAAGTAGTTCAAAGTTAAAATTTAAACAACAAATTAGAAATGGAAACTAGGTTTCAAAAATATACGATACAATAATTATAAATATTTATATTAGAGTATATTGACTTTGAATTGAAGTTGCTGTACCATGACTAAACCAACTTGTATTATATAATTAAATTGCAGATGAAGTGAAACGCAGACAATAAAAAAGATGTCTTTAACGCCAATACATAAAAAAATTTATTAAGTGGTGAAGCCGATTTGCTTATCCAGAGATGATTAAATAGAACGAATTATCTAAAAAAATCATACATAATTTAAGATAGTGAAACCATACCTAAGAGTTTGATAAATTCTTGGGTGATAAATAAAAATGATAACATATATTTCACCAATAACAATATCCTTTCGAATATGAATTTTATTATAACAAAGTGAAATAAATGAAAATATAAAATATATTTACAAAGCAATTTAAAAACTAATTGAATTATGAAAAAAATATTTATATTTTTTATAGTGTGTTTGGTCTTATTTTCTTGTTCAAATTATTCAATTTCAACTGTAAGTATAGGGATACAAGGCTCAGGCAACAAAGAACAAGTTTGGATGATTAAAAACCTTGATGTAACAACATATAGAGACGGGACAGTTATCCCTGAGGTATCTGACCCAACCGAATGGTCAAAATTAACTACAGGTGCATGGTGCTACTATAAAAACGACCCAGCTATTGGAGAAGTTTATGGAAAATTATATAATTGGTATGCTGTCAATGACCCAAGAGGATTGGCACCTGAAGGTTTTCATATACCAAGTAATGATGAATGGAGTGCACTTACCGACTACCTTAGTATAGAAAGTGTAGGCTATTCAATTGGAGATAGACTTGATGAAGGAGGAACACCTGGATTAAAAATGAAAGAGGCAGGAAATACCCATTGGGCTAGGGACAATGAAGATGCTACTAATAGCAGTGGATTTACAGGTCTTCCTGGAGGTATTCGTTCTGAAGATGGAAAATTTCGATCTATTGGTATTGAAGGTAATTGGTGGAGTTCAACTGAAAAAGATTTAAGCATTTACTATAATTCTGCATGGCAATGGAGTTTAAGTTGTAATAGCTGGGGTGTTGACAAATATTACTATAAAAAGGGATTTGGTTTATCAGTACGTTGTATAAAAGATTAAGAATATTCAATTACTTTAAATTCAAAATTGACAATACTTGTCTTAAAATTAATAATATCAGACATGTATTTTAAAATATAAGGCACGGTCTAAAAAAGGCTTTTGACACCCTTTTTATTTCTTATTTCCCTGTAGCAATCCAAGAATTGATTTTCTTTTCTAATAAGGCCAAAGGCATCACACCAGACTCCAATACTTTTTGATGGAATACTTTTATATCAAATTTGTCTTTCATCTCAGTTCTAGCTTTTTCACGTAATTCTAAGATTTTCATTTGCCCAATTTTATACGACAAGGCTTGCCCAGGATAGGCCATATATCTCTCTATTTCGGCAACAATGCTAGCTTCACTTTCGGCTTCGTTTTCCATAGAAAATTTTATAGCTTGTTCTCTCGTCCAACCTTTGTTATGCATTCCGGTATCAACAACAAGTCTGATAGCGCGGTGCATTTCGTTGCTTAGCATCCCAAAATATTGGTAAGGATCAGTATATAAGCCCAATTCTTTTCCTAAACTTTCACAATACAAAGCCCACCCTTCGCCATAAGCGCCAAACCAATTGAACTTTCTAAAATCAGGTAATTGCTGATTTTCTTGCTGCAACGAAATCTGAAAATGATGCCCAGGAATGGCTTCGTGCAAAAATAAATCTTCATCACCATAGAAGTTGTAGTTTGCCACATCTGGAATAGGGACATAAAAAGTGCCGGGTCTTGAGCCGTCAGCCGCACCTTGATTGTATTCTGCACTAGCGGTTTTTTCTCTGAAGGCTTCCGTACGTTTTATTCTAAAAGGAGTTTTAGGCTGCAAAGAAAAAAGCTTATCTACATTAGGTTTGATGATTTGATGTATTTTCTCAAAATTGGCTAATACTTCTTCTGGTTTTTGGAAAGGTTTCAGTTTTGGATTATTCCTAACAAAATCAAAGAATTCAATTAGGGTGCCTTTGAACCCAACTTGTTCTCTAACTTTCTCCATTTCGGCTTTGATACGCGCCACTTCTTTCAAACCTAACGCATGAATTTCTTCAGGAGTTTTTGTAGTGGTGGTCCACTGTTTGGCATATACTTTATATAATGCATTTCCGCCTTTTAAACTTCCAATGCCACTTGTTGAGCGACAAGCAGGCACATATTCGGTTTTCATAAAGGTTATGAATTTCTGAAATTGAGGCATTAGTTTTGCCGTTATGGCAGTTGCATATTCTTTTGATAAATTGCTTTTTTGTGCTTCACTGAAATCCGATGGGAATTTTTTACAACTCGAGTAATAAAGATTATCCTCTACTTTTGGCGTAATAATACTTTCAAATTGTGGCACAATTTTTTCGGCTAAAGCTTTTGGCAACACTACCTTTTCTTGCATTCCTTTTTTCATATAAACCATAGCGGAGTCAATCCAAACGGTAAACAGGTTGATTCTTTTCAAAAAGTTTTTATAGTCTTTCTCTGTTTTAAAAGGTTGTGCGCTTTCGGCACTGGCAAATTGGCCTAAGGTCAAATGTGTACCCTCAAACTGATTAATAGGAGTTAAATTGGCATTTTGTTTTAACAACGAAGTGCCCACTTCCGATTCCCATTTGATAATATCATAACTAATTTTTTCTTCGGCAGAAAGCTGAGTGGTATCAACGCTTTGTAATTCGTTTAAGTATTTTTCATAAAAAGCAGCTCTTTTTTTTCTGTAGGAATCAGTCATTTCAAAGACCAATTGGTCATCAAATTTATTCTGACCATTTTGAGTGGCATCTAACGGATTTAGTGCATTTTTTTCATCAAAATAAGAAGAAGTAATGGCTTTAAAATCTTGTGTTTTTTGTTCGGATTTGCAGTTTACAAAGAGTATTGACAAAAAGAGTAGGGCCAAAAATGAATATAAGTTTTTCATGTTGAATCGTTTAGTTCAGTAAATATATTAGTTTTTACGGAAAGGAATTGTTAACTGAATGATAATTTATCCGTGGTAAACTCTGGAGGCAATTATTTTTCCATCTTTGATTTCTAATACTTCGGCAACCAACATTTGTTCTTCGTTGTCAACGGTTCTACTATATTCCATAAATACTCTGTCAGAATTGGAAGTCAATGAAGTTACTTTATAATGAAGTGATGGCAATCTGTCAAAGGCATCCTGCCACCATGTTCGAAGGGCTTCTTTACCGGTCACCAAACCTTGCGTTTCAGGATGGCGTACTTTTAATTTTGGACTAAAATGTTGTGCTTCATCATCATATAATGATAATAACTTTTCAAGATGATGTGCATTAAACGCTTCAAACCAAAGCATGGCAATTGATAAATTTTTCTCTGCTGACATTATTTAGTACTAGCCAAAGTTTAGCTTTTTTAAACGTTTTTTAAATTGATAATTTCTTGTTCAGTCAAGAAACGCCAATTGCCTCGTGGTAAATTCTTTTTGGTTAATCCTGAAAAAGAAACACGGTCAATTTTTATCACATCGTATTTGAAACTTTCAAAAATAGCGCGAACAACTTTTACATTGGGTGTTCTCAGTTTTAAACCGATTTCTGTTTTAGGCTCGTTTTCTATATAGGAGATTTCGTCAACGTATAATTTATGTCCATCAAGTGTAACTCCGCCAGCAATTTTTTCTAAGTCTTCAAATTTCAGATTTTTATCTAACGAAACTTGGTAAATCTTAGTTGACTTTTGATTAGGCAAACTGAATTTTCTAACCATATCGGTATCATTGGTGAATAATAATAAGCCGGTTGTGTTCTTATCCATTCTGCCAACAGGTTGAATGTTAGCTTTTGTTGCAGCTCGTACTAATTCTAATACATTTCTATGATCAGCGTCATCTTCATTGGAAGTCGTGAAATTTTTGGGTTTATTCAATACTATATATTCTTTGCGTTCTGGCGTTAAAACAGCACCGTCAAAATTAACCACATCACCAGGTTTTACTTTGTAACCCATTTCAGTAATCACTACATTATTCACTTTCACATTCCCCGATTGAATATAAATATCTGCATCACGACGTGAACACGCCCCCGAATTAGAGATATATTTATTCAATCGAATATCTTCAGATTTCAAAGGTTTTGGTACGTTATTTTGAACCGCTTTTGCTGGTTTTGGGGTGCGTTTCGTTGTGGCGTCATCGGTAGTTGGCTTCGCTTTTTTTGGCCCCTGGGCTCTCTTTGCCATGGCAGGTTTTGGCTTATTTGAATTGGGTCTAGTACTATTGGGTCTAGATCCACTTCGCTTATTATTGCCTTCCTTGTTATTCATAAATGCTATAATTTGTGCAAAGATACGTTTTTAAAAACGATGTGAAACTAGGGGTTGTTTTTAGCCCCGATTGAAACGGCATTCCTTTTTAGGAATAGAGTGTAAAGCGGGAAAATGGTTTTGGAATAGAACCGAAGTTGGGCTCCTATTTCGCAATAATTTCTACAATTTTCTTTCCGTGAATAAGCACTTCTGGATTTATCAGCACAATGCAAAAAACGCCTGAAACGACAAGGAATTTCAAGATGTTATGAAGTTTTAAGTAAGCTGGTTTGGTGTTGGATTTCCATAATTTTTGTAAAAAGAAAATCAAAATAATCATACTCACATAAAAGTAAATATCCATATAACCTACTTCAAATAGTTCCACCAAAAAATAGATTGGAATTATCGTAGCAACCGTGAGCAATGTTATAATTTTCTTCGAAAAATTTTCACCATATTGAACGGGGATTGTCAAATAGTCATTGGCAATATCACCTTTGATGTTTTCTAAATCTTTAATCATTTCCCGAATTAATAGCAAAAGGAATAGGAACGTGGCATGGGCAAAAATTTGAGGGTACAAGTTTTTATAATATAATAAGATGGCAAAGAATGGCAATACAGCAAGAAATGCTGCGGTTAAATTGCCAACAACTGCCATTTTCTTTAGCTTGTGGGAGTAAAACCAAATCAGAAATATATAGGTCGAAAAAAACAATACCGCTCTAAAAGAAACAAAGAAAGCCAGTAGGAAAACGATAAAATTAACTGAAAAATAGACTTGCAGTTTAGTCTTTTGGCTGACTAATCTATCCAGTTGTGATTTGTTGGGGCGATTGATTAAATCTTTTTTGCTGTCGTAAAAATTATTGATAATATAACCAGACGCAATGGTTAAACTGGAAACAATTACAATTATAAAAAGATTGAAATCTAAGACTACTTGGAGGGCTCTTTTTTCGGGAGCCATAATAAATATAGCCGAAAGATATTGCGCTAGCGCAATGATAGGAATGTTATAGCCACGAACCACAGAAAACATACTGATGATTTTCAGTAATAAATGTTTTGTTTTTCGGCTTAACATTTTAGAAAATTAAAATTGGTAAACCACTTCTAATTTATAATCTTTCAAGGATTTTTTTGCTTTTTCTAAGTCTTCAGTAAAACCTAGAATATAACCACCACCACCAGAACCGCAAAGTTTTAAGTAGTAATCATTGGTGTCAATTCCGTTTTGCCAAACACCGTGAAATTGTTCTGGTATCATGGGTTTGAAATTATTCAAAACCACTTTTGATAATTGCTTTGTATTGGCAAATAATGATTTCATATCGCCACCTAAGAAATTTTCAACGCAGGCATCAGTATATTTTATAAACTGAGATTTAAGCATTTTTCGGAAACCTTCTTCTTTTAATTTTTCCATAAAAATAGTCACCATTGGAGCAGTTTCTCCCACAATTCCTGAGTCTAAAAGGAATACAGCACCTTTTCCAGTTGTGCTTTGAGATGGAATTCCAGTCGCCTCAATATTATCTTTGGAATTAATCAATATTGGAATACTCAAATAACTATTCAAAGGGTCAAGGCCCGAACTTTTTCCGTGGAAGAAAGATTCCATTTGGGAAAAAATAGTTTTTAATTGCAATAATTTATCACGAGTTAAATTCTCTAAAACCGTAATTTTATTATGGGCATATTTATCATAAATAGCAGCTACCAAAGCGCCACTACTTCCTACACCATAGCCTTGAGGAATGCTAGAGTCGAAATACATTCCACGTTCCACATCGGCTTTTAGTATTTCAATATTGAAAGTTACTAAATCTGGTTGCTCTTTTTGAAGATTTTCTAAATAACCAACAAATCGTCTTAGACTTTCGTTTGATTTTAGGGCTTCAGCAGAGGGATTTTCGTCTACTTTCAACGCTCCGTTGTAAAAATTATAGGGAATTGATAAACCTTTAGAATCTTTGATAATTCCATACTCTCCAAAGAGAAGAATTTTTGAGTAAAATAACGGTCCTTTCATATCTTTTTAATTGATAATTAACAATTAACAATGGATAATTATTTTTTTGATGTATTTATTATACTTGTAAGTAATTTTAATAATTCTATTATTTTTGGTTTTATTATATCAAATTCGGTTTGACTTAAATATTTAGTTTCAAATAATAAATCTATCCAATATTCTGTTTCATTAGCTTCTTTTATGGCAATAGATAATTTATGAATAAAATCAGCTTTACTTTGTGCGTGTTCAGACTCCCTAACATTAGCACCTATTGACGTTCCTGAGCGTAACATTTGTTTTGATAAAACAAATTCTTTCCTTTCAACTAAAACTTTATAAAGAAATACAATCTCTATTGCAAATGCAAAAGATTTCTCTTTTATAACGTTTCTTTTCTCCATTCTCTAATTTTGCATTACCAATTATCAATTATCAATTATCAATTATCAATTATCAATTGACCCCCATTCCCAATTGCATCACAAATATAGTTACCATTTTGACAATAGCCAACTAATTCAGCAGTAATAAATTGCAAAACAGCCTCTCTAACGTTTTCGGGATACAGTATATGTACGTTTGCTCCTGCATCTAAGGTAAAACATATAGGAATATTTGTTTCGTTTCTGTAGTTCCAAATTTTATTAATAATTTCCAGCGTGTTTGGTTTCATTAAAATAAAATAAGGCTGCGATGTCATCATCATAGCATGCAAGGTTAAAGCTTCGCTTTCTACTATTTTGATAAATTCATCTAAATTTCCATTTTCTAAAACGGTTTTTAGGGCTGATAAATTTCGATGTGCTTGTTCAAAACGTTGTTCCGCAAAAGGATGATTGTGCATTAAATCATGGCCAACCGTACTCGAAACTTGTTTTTCGCCTTTATCAACCAAAAGAATAGTGTCTTGGTAGTTTTTGAAATTCGCATGAATGGTAGAAGGTAATTCTATGCCAAACAAATCAGAACTGCCTTCTATTTCTTTATGATTTCCCCAAACGACAACGCTTCCTTTAATGCTTCTACAAGCACTTCCCGAACCCAATCGAGCCAAGAAAGAAGCTTTTTGATTAAAGAATTCTTCGCTCATTTCAGGTTTCAAAGCTTTTTCTAAACTCATAATATTCATTGCCAATGCCGCCATTCCTGATGCGGAAGAAGCAATGCCAGAACTATGTGGAAAAGTATTTTCGGTAGCAATGATGAAATGATAATCTGTTAAATATGGACAATACTCTTCTATGCGTTCGAAGAACTTTTGAATTTTGGGTTTGAAATCTTCTTTGGGTTTCCCCTCAAAAAGTAATTCAAACGAAAACCTATTATTTGCCACACTTATCTTGTCGTTTTGTTTTTTGGCAAAAGAAAGTTTTGTAATCGTTTTACAATTGTTCAAAGTAAAACTGATAGAAGGATTGGCTGGAATTTGCTTGTCTTTTTTACCCCAATATTTTACTAAAGCAATATTGCTTGGAGCACTCCATTGAAAGTTTCCATGCTCAACAGCATGAGTTGTTGTGGTGAAAACAAAATCTTTTTCAGTTACCATAAAATCAAATATTGAACAAAGATACTTTTTTTGTGAAAAAATTGACGGTTTGTTTAGTATATTTGAGTTGAATTCAAACAAAGCAACATGCAAAAGATTTTAAGAATAACGACCACTGTCATTACTTGTGTAGTGATAGGCTATTTGTCAGGAATGGTCACTCGCGATAGTATTACCACTTGGTATCCCACACTAATAAAACCTGTTTTCAACCCACCCAATTGGATTTTTGCCCCTGTTTGGTCACTATTATATATCATGATGGGCATAGCAGCCGGTAGGATTTGGAACCGAATTGAACAGGAGGAAAAACAAGTGAAAAAAGCTATGACATTCTTTGTAATCCAATTAGCATTGAATGCCCTTTGGTCTTACCTTTTCTTTGGGTTACACAATCCTTTGTTGGCTTTAGTAGAAATTATCATTTTATGGTTAATGATTTATGAAACCTATAATCAATTTAAAACTATTGATAAACTAGCCGCTAATCTTTTATTGCCTTACTTGGCATGGGTAAGTTTTGCTACTGTTTTGAACGGCAGTATTTGGTGGTTGAATAGGTAATAAAAAGTTTAATTTTAGACCATAACAAAACTACAAACAAAATTATAATTAATTTATTTACGCTAAAGTTTTTGTAATTATTTTAATCGGAAGTGATAGGCGGATGAATAGCTATAACATAAATTCTGTTCCTTTTTATTTTATAATTTCTTGATATTTGATAAAGCCAAAAATAAATATGGCTTTTTTTTCAATATCAATTTTATAAACTATTGTATATCCTTTAAAAACATAATCTCTGATTAATTCATCTTCAAAGTAAATCGATTTTCTATAATTAAAAGGTTGTTTTAAATCTTTAAGAATATTTTTGAGTAAATCGTTTTTAAATTTTCTAGCAGCACCAGGTTTGTCTTTAGCAATATAATCTACTTGATCTAACAGCGAAGCTACAAAATCATCCGAAAAGCTAATCTTCATAACTTGAAATTCGTTTTTCTAAAACCAAATTCAACTCTTCATAAGAGGAATATTTAGCTGTTCCATTTTCAATTTTGGTTAATTCATCAACTAACTTTTTTTTATTTTGTTCAAAAAAAGGATCCTCCTGAATTATATGAAGCTCTTCAGTTGAAAAAACTTGTAATAACTCTAATAATTTAGCTTTAATTTTTGGTTCAAATTGAACACGAATGGTCTCCATAACTTTAATATTGAGTATCAAAGTTACAAAAAATCATATTGGTTTTGAAAATGTATTTTTAATTTGAAATTGTATGCGCAACAATAAACCCGCTAGTCCAAGCATTTTGAAAATTGAACCCCCCAGTAATGGCATCAATATTGACAATTTCGCCTGCAAAATAAAGGTTTTCATGGAGTTTGCTTTCCATCGTCTTGAAGTTGATTTCTTTTAAATCAATGCCACCTGCGGTAACAAATTCTTCTTTAAATGTGCTTTTGCCATTGACTTGAAATTGTCCATTGGTAAGTTGGTTAGCCAAATTAGTCAATTGTTGTTTTGACAAATCTGCCCATTTTATTTCTTCTGCAATCCCCGAAGCGGCAACCAAACTTTCCCACAAGCGATTAGCGAATTCAAAAGGTGATTTTTTGCTAACGGCTTTTTTGGCGTGTTCTTGTTTTAGATTTTTTAGCTTATCCATTGCTTCTTCAAAAGAAACTTCGTTGAGCCAGTTTACCTGTAATACAAACTGGTATTTTTTATCAAATAATTCTCGAGCACCCCAAGCCGAAAGGCGTAATATTCCGGGTCCACTCATGCCCCAATGGGTGATTAATAATGGCCCAGTAGCTTCTAACTTGCTGCCTTTTACTTTTACTTTGGCGAAAGCCGAAACGCCCATCAAGTCTTTGATACGGGTATCTTTTATATTAAACGTGAATAGGGAAGGAACCGGTGCAACAATAGTATGACCCAGTTCGGCCAACATTTCCCATATTTTTGGGTTGCTCCCTGTAGTCATAATTAGTTTTTGACAAGAAAAGGTTTCGTGATGGGTTTCCACTTTCCAATAGCCTTCTCCTTTGAAAAGGGATTGCACGCTTTGTCCGGTAAGCACATCAATTTTTAGTTTAGACACAGCGTTCAAAAAACAATCAATGATGGTTTGCGAACTATCCGTAGTGGGAAACATTCTGCCATCGTCTTCAATCTTTAATGCCACTCCATGTCGTTCAAACCATTCAATTGTATCACCCGAACAGAACTGATGAAACGGGCCACGTAATTCTTTTTCACCGCGAGGATAATATTTTACTAAATCATTGGGCACAAAACAAGCGTGGGTAACATTGCATCGTCCACCACCCGAAATGCGTACTTTTTCCAGCACACTTTTCCCGCGTTCGAGTAGGGCAATTTTTAGCTTTGGGTTATTTTCGGCAATAGTAATTGCTGTAAAAAAACCTGCCGCACCTCCGCCAATAATCAATATGTCGTAGTTTGTATTCATAGGCTGTATGGGAAATCAGTAATACTTCTTTCCACGTTCAACGATTGGGCAAAGATAATAGCTTCGGGTTTATTTATGGTCTAGGAATAGACTTTAAAATTTTTTTGTCAATTGGGCTACATTTTTTATTACCTAACTTTTTTAAGTTACATTTTCAAAAGCTAAACCTTATCTTTGTCGCAAATTACTATTTGCACCTATTTATGAAAAATGAAGTTGCGGGTTTTTCCAAATTATCCAAAGAAGAAAAAATCAATTGGATTGCCAATCACTATTTTGCTAATCCTTCAGAAGCCATTTTAACCCTAAAACAGTACTGGAACAACGATTCTAAACTGCAACAATTGCATGATGAGTTTATAGAAAACACCATTACGAATTTCTATTTGCCTATGGGCATTGCGCCTAATTTTCTAATCAATGGCAATTATTACTCGGTGCCTATGGTTATTGAGGAAAGTTCCGTGGTAGCAGCGGCAGCCAAATCGGCTAAATACTGGAGTACTCGCGGCGGATTTAAAGCAACGGTTATTAATACCGAAAAAATTGGGCAAGTTCATTTTATTTTCAAAGGGGAAACGGCTAAACTTCAAGCGTTTTTTAAGGTTGCAAAGAAAAATATCATCGCTTCGACTGAAAGTCTTACCAAAAACATGCAGAAACGTGGGGGTGGGATATTGTCATTGGAACTAAGAGATAAAACCAACGAATTAGAAAATTATTACCAACTGCATGCCACCTTTGACACCAAAGACAGCATGGGTGCTAATTTCATTAACTCCTGTTTAGAACAATTAGCCAAAACACTGAAAGAAGAAGCGCAACAATATATAGACTTTTCAGCGTTAGAAAAAGATATTACCATTGTCATGAGTATTTTGTCTAATTACGTACCTAATTGTATCGTTCGTTCGGAAGTTTCCTGTAAAGTTTCCGAACTAGCCGAAAACCTGCCTCCCGGTAAGCAAGGAAAAATAAGAAATCCACAAGAGTTTGCTGAGAAATTTGTACAAGCCGTTCGCATTGCAGAGATTGAACCTTTCAGAGCAGTAACCCATAATAAAGGGATTATGAATGGGGTTGATTCGGTTGTTTTAGCCACAGGAAATGATTTCCGTGCGGTGGAAGCTGGGGTACATGCTTATGCATCGCGCAATGGCAACTATTCCAGTTTATCTCATGCCAAAATAGAAAACGATATCTTCACTTTTTGGATGGAAATTCCACTGGCTTTAGGAACTGTGGGAGGTTTAACCTCTTTGCATCCTTTAGTAAAAATGGCTCTGGAAATCTTAGGAAAACCTTCTGCTCCAGAGCTAATGCAAGTGGTTGCTGTAGCAGGTTTGGCACAAAATTTTGCGGCACTTCGTTCGCTTACAACTACCGGAATTCAGGAAGGGCACATGAAAATGCATTTAAATAATATTCTAAATCAATACCAAGCTACTTCCGAAGAGCGCAAAGTCATTGCGAAACACTTTGAAAACAATACCATTTCTCATGTTTCAGTTGTAACATTGATTGAAAATTTAAGAAAATAATCTTGTGAAGAAGACCTTTTATAGTAATGGAAAACTCCTCATCACAGGGGAATATGTAGTGCTTGATGGCGCTAAAGCTTTTGCTTTGCCTACAAAGTTTGGACAGTATTTAATAGTTGATGAAACCACAGATGAACATATTCACTGGACAAGTCATGACAGTGATGGGAGCATTTGGTTTGAGGATACCCTTTCATTTTCGGCTATTAGTAATAAAGAACAAAATGAAGTTGATTCCTCAGTAAAAAACACTTTAATTGAAATATTACACGAAGCCTATCGAATGAATCCTGAATTCATTTCAAAGGGTAAAGGATACCATATCAAAACACAATTGACGTTTCCTAAAAATTGGGGTTTAGGAACTTCTTCAACCTTAATTAACAATATTGGACAATGGTTGCAAATAGATGCCTTTGAGCTACTGAAAAGAAGTTTTGGAGGCAGTGGCTATGATATTGCTTGCGCTCAAAACAACACTGGTATTTTATACCAATTGGTAGATGAAAAACCGATAGTAGAAATCGTAGATTTTAATCCAAGTTTTACTAAAAATATTTTTTTTATTTACTTGAATAAAAAGCAAAATAGTAAAGCAGCTATTGCTTCCTACTATAACAAGATTGGTGATGCACACAAAACCATTCCTGCTATAAATAAAATTACTAAAAGAATTGTCGAAGCATCTCATCTCAAAGATTTTGCTTTGGCATTAGAAGAGCACGAAATAGCGCTGAGCAATATATTAGAATTGCCCACAGTTAAAGAAGCTCTTTTTTCAGATTTTGAAGGCGTGATAAAAAGTCTTGGCGCTTGGGGTGGCGATTTTGTAATGAGCGTTTCAAAGGAAAACCCAACGGCGTATTTTAAACAAAAAGGGTTTGAGGTTGTATTGCCTTATAGTGAGATGATAGTATAGAATTTTATTTTGTGGTTCTTAATAAGCTATCTCGGTAAAGATTGCAAGTTCGTGCTATCGCATTTTTTAATAATCAAACCTCAATCAATAATCTGAAATTTTTATATCTTTGTGTCTTAATTGATTGCTTATCAAAATGACTACACTTACTGTAAACATAAAAGACATTTCTCAGATTTCAATTATCAAAAAAATTTTGAAAGTGTTTGATGTGGAAGTAATTGAACAAACTAATGAAATTACAAATCCGGAGCTAATCGAAAGGTTAGAAAAACATCATAAAAACTTTAAGAAACCTGCCTATAGAGGAGAAAACTACACCAAAGTAGACGCCAAAAATATATGGGGAGATATACAATAGAAATAAGCAAAGAAGCGCTTGCTGATTTGTCAAAAATAAAAAAGTCGGGCAAGTAAGTGGATATTTTAAAAATTGAAAAAATATTTTTAGAATTAGAATCCCATCCAACAATCGGAATTGGTAAACCAGAGAAACTGAAATACAAGGACGAAAACGTTTGGTCAAGACAAATAAACAAAAAAGACCGATTGGTTTATGAAATTATTGACCTCGAAGTAGTGATAATTATCATTTCTGCCTTAGGACATTATAATGATAAATAGATTTTTCCTCGTCAAAACAAAACTTCTGATAAATTTAATGCAAGGGGTTATTTTAAATAAAAAAGGTTTTGAGGTTGTAGTGCCTTATAGTGAGATGATAGTAAAAAAAATCCCGAAGCATAAACTTCGGGATTTTCTTTATATAACTTAGAACGCTTAATAAAAATCTGCTCTATTATCTTTAATATCAGCATCGTCTTTCAAGGCTTGCATATATCTACCAGCATTACCCACTACTTGTGGTTTTAGCTTGTTTACATAGTCAGTATATTTCTTGATAGCGGGAGCTTTAGTTACTGCTTTTGTTGCAATAACATAAACACCTGAATTGCCATCAATTGTTTTTGATACTTTGCCAACCTTTAATGAGAAAGCGCATCCAACTACTTTTGGCTCAATACCAGCACCAGGAACAGAAGGATTTTCTAAAGTTAAATCTATAGCGTTTTGAACGGCTACTTTGTTAGCTGCTGCGATAGCTGCTAAAGAGGAACCAGTCATTTTAGTTTTAATTTTCTCCGTCTTCTTTTTGTTTTTCAATAGCATTTCAACTTGAGGTCTCGCTTCTTCTAATGTCATCAAACCTTTTTCATTCACTTTTTTCAACTTAGCAATCAAATGGCCCACATTAACGATTTCAAAACGTTTTACATCACCTATGTTAGTATCACCCTCAAAAGCCCATTTTACAATTTGTCTCTGATTCGTAATTGAACCAAAACTTTCGTCAATAGCTTTTACTCTTACTGAAGGATTTACGTTTAATTTCATTTGTTTAGCTAAGGCAGCAAAATCTTTGCTAGCAGCATCCATTTCAAATTTAGTTGCCTGTGTGTATGTTTTGTCGTTGGTAGCTTCAGACGGAGCTATTTTTTGAGCAATAGTGGCTAATTTTATGGCATCTTGCTTTTCAGTCACATTGATTATATGGTAACCAAATTCAGTTTCAACTAACCCAATTTTTCCAACAGGGTTATTGAAAACAAAATCATTAAATGGTTTTACCATTTGTCCAGGAGCAAAGAACCCTAAATCACCACCTTGTTGTGCCGATGAGTCATCAGAATTGGTCATGGCTAAGAAAGCGAACATTCCAGGGTTTGCGGATGCTTGTGCTAATAATCCATCAGCTTTTGCTTTTGCTTGTTCTTTTGTTCTTTTTTCTTTTTTGTTAGGAACTTTTGTTCCTTCCCAACTGATTAAAATATGACTTGCTTTAACTTTTGCACCACTTTTTCTTCCTAATGCTTTTGAAATACGGTAATAGTTATTGAACATATAAGGGCCATAAACTTCTCCTATTGGTAAAGCAAATAAAGCATCAGCACTTTCTGCTGGCAAATCTTGTTTAGCAATATAGGTAGAGTCAAAAGGAATATCTGAATTAGCATTTACAAATTCTGCATTATCCATTGCACCTTTAAATCCTTGAATAGTATCATTTTTGCCTGTTTCTTTGTTGTAACGGACACTTGGGAGTAACAAAGCATCAACATTTTTCTTAATTTCTGATTCGTCTTGTGCTGATGGTTTTTCTTCAATTAGCACATATTCTAATTCACGAGATTCTTCTGATTTGAATTTTTTCTCTTTGGTTTTCATGTAAGCAACAATTTCATCATCAGAAATTTTTACCTCACTATCTTTTATGCTAGAAAAAGGAACACTAACAAAGTCAAAACTTACTTTATTTGTTTCTGCTTCATATTTGAATTTACCTTCTGTCTCAGTGGTATACATGGCTCCCTTAACTAGGGAATTGTAGATTTGATACTTGGCATTAAGCTCAGCATCTTTTTCTCTTTCTTTCAAAAGTTGAGCTCCTTCAGGATTTGTCTTAAAGTAATCTTTGAATTTGTTTAAATCAAATTTCCCAGCGGCGTTTAAAAACATTTGGTTTTGACCAATATTTGCATCAGCTTTAAAAACTTCAACAATATGTTTTTCGCCCACACGGATTCCTAATTTTTCAAATTCAGCAGTTAATAAAGCAACATTTACTTCTTGATTCCAAACTTGATTTGAAGCTTGCATTGAAGTCATTTGTTGACCGTTTTGAGCATTCTTTTCTGTGTTTGCTACTTTTACTCTAAACTCTTCAAATGAAATATTTTTTCCATTAACGCTTCCTACGTCTTTTGATAAACTTTTAAACCCTTTGGTAAACAAATCTTGCACGACAAAAGCCAATAATGCAAAACCTATTGCTAATAAAAGTAAACCCGAACGTTTTCTAATTTTTGCTAAAACTGCCATTTCTATTCTTGTTAAATTTTAATTCAGTTTGCGAAAATACAATTATCTGTGAAATAATAATACTCACACCGTTATAATTTCTACTAATTTTTGATTTTTTTATGAATTTTAATCTAATAATGTCATTTTTACTAATTCTATTTTCTTATTAGTAGCCTCTTCTATTATAAATTGGAAGTTCCCAACAGTAATTTTTTCTCCTTTTTGAGGAATTTCTTTGGTAAAATCTACAATAAAACCACCCAAAGTACCATAAGAATCACTTTCAGGAATGTTTAATTTATAGGTTTCATTTATATATTCAACGTCTAATCTAGTGGAAAACAAATAATTAGAATGGTCTAATTGATTTTCGATTAAGGTTTCCTCAGTATCATGTTCGTCTTCAATTTCTCCAAAAAGTTCTTCCACAATATCTTCCATAGTAATAATTCCCGAAGTGCCACCATATTCGTCTAGAACTACTGCCACGCTTTTTCTTTTCTTGGTAAGCAAATTCATGGTGTCTTTTATAAAAATAGTTTCTGGAACAAATTCTACTGGTATAAGTATTGATTTAATGCTTCTAGGTTTTTTGAACAATTCAAAGGAATGCACATAGCCTACAATGTCGTCTAAAGTGTTGAGGTATATCACTATTTTAGAATAACCAGTTTTTATAAAAAGGTCTCTCAAATCAACTATAGAACTATATAAATCTATCGCAACTAGTTCTGTTCTAGGCGTCATAATATCTCTTGCTTTTACGGCAGAAAACTCTAGCGCATTTTGAAAAATCTGAATTTCAGAATCTACCGTTTCATGGTCAGTCACAGCATTCATTTGTTCTGAGATATAATTACCTAATTCTACTTTGCTAAAAGAAAGTGTAATTTGATCACCTTCGGTTTTAAAAAATTTTTTTAATATAAAATCGGATACTCCAAGTAATATTGAAGAGATATAATAGAATAAATTGTAGAAGAAATAGGCTGGCAAAGCAAAAAACTTAATGAAACTGTTAGCATATATCTGAAAAAATACTTTGGGTAAAAATTCAGACGTCATTAACACTATCAATGTAGAGAGGATTGTTTGCAACAATAAATTGGTTAAATCTGAAAAATTAAATCCAAAACTATTTAACCAATGCATTAATAAATCTCCCATAAAAAAACCATAAACTACCATAGCAATATTATTGCCAATAAGCATAGTAGCAATAAATTTTGATGGTTTTTGAGTGAGTTTTGTTAGGATTTTTGAAATAAAATCGGATTGTTTTTTTTCTATTTCAAGATAGATTTTATTGGAGGAAACAAAAGCAATTTCCATTCCTGAAAAAAAAGCGGAAAGTATCAAACACAAGATGATTATTCCGATTTCCATGTGTTATGATTTTTTATTTCGCTCTGCAAATTTCTTAGCAAAATTTCTTCTGAAGAAGAACATAAAAATGGCAACAAGGGTAAAAATTCCCATGATGATGGCTTTATCATTATTGCCAGCTTGGAATTGATTATAACTTTCAATAGCAACAAGAATTCCAGCAATTAAATAGGCGTATTGGGTAAATTTTAAATAATTCATAGTTATTCTGATTGAACTTGTCCTGATATTTTTTGAGAATTTACTTTTTTGAAATCTTTACTAAAATCAATTCCTTCTCCATAGGAAACTCCTTTTAGTGAAGTAAATTTAAACTTTTTTTCGGTAAAAAACCATTCATTCTTTTGGTCATAATACAATTGCTCTGTTTCCAGTTGTTCGCCATTTTGATTGGATATTTTTACTTTCCCTTGTAAGTCAATGATATTGGTTGACTTATCAGATGTAGCATAGTTTCCCTCAATATAAGTTTCTTTTCCATTTTTATCATATAAGGTAAGATGCATCCCTTTTGGAAATTCAGTAAAAGGAAATTTAACTGTGGCATAATCTAGCATTTTAGGACTAACTAGATTGGCGGTTATTCTTCCTGAATCAGTATATTTTAAATTGATAGAATCTGCATCGCTACTTGGGGTGAATTCAGAAACGCTCATTTTTTGAACATCACGAAAATTGCTTTCACAAGATATAATTGTCACACAAGATAAAAGTGCTAACAAAAAGGGAATACTATTTCTAGATAGATATCTCATTATTTAGAAGGAAAAGTAATGGTTTCGTTAATCCAACAATCAATTTTTATTGATTTTCCGTTCATTTTTGCTTTTTTGATTTCCGATTGGGTTACGGTTTTTTTAGTATAATCTTCACTCATTTTATCAGCAGTTTGCTTTAATTTTGAATCAGCTATACCTGCTTTTTTTACTGTTTGTTGGGCCAGGTAAAATATTGCTTTCTTTTCAAAATCAGTTTGACCACATTTTTCAGCAGCATCGGAATAAAGTTGTGCCATGAATATGTAAGCTTTACCCATTTTTGGATCAAATGCTAAAGCTTTATTTAAATTTTCTCTAGATTTAGTCATGTCGTTAGCTAATAATCCTGTTGCTAAAGTATAGTATATTTTTGCTTTTTCTTCGGGGGTTGTTTCTAAATCAGCTGCTTCATTATAAAAAGCAATAGCTTCTTTAAACTTTCTTTGTTTTGTGGAAGCTAATGCCATAAAATAGGCAGATTGAGATGTGACTTTACTAGCATATAGCTTTTCAGCCATAGTGTTGAATATTGGTTTAGCACTGCATTTTCCAGAAAGATTGGTCAATGCGGTTGTTATCCAATTAACATCTTCGGAGTGTTTTGAGTAATTACTAGTGTAGTAATTTCCTAAATTATCACAAGTTGCCAAATCTCTTGCTAGTGCATTGATTCCTCTTTGTGCAGTTTTGTATTCAGATATTTTTTTAGCATTAGACACTTGCAATTGGGTAAGCATGAAATTTACGAGCATATAGTTGTCGAGCACTTGTTCAGCAGTGAATTTTTTATCATCGGCTTTGTATTTTTCAAAACACAGGCTAAAATAGGTGTATATGGCACTGGCATTGGTGATATAGTTGGAAGCTTTAGCAAAACCACTTTGTAATAAACTAAAGATTTCTTCTTTAGCTTCTATTTTATTATCATATAAAGCCATGGCTTTATTGACTTCGTAGTCTGCAGTGGTTAATGGAAAGTTTATATGGTATTGGTCATAAAGCTTTAGTTCATCGCGAACCCAAGTTTCTTTTTCTTCTGCATTGGCTGCATTATCTATTTTGTATTGCAGTATTTTGAAGCCATCATTATAAATCGTTTCGCTTTCTTTTGGGCAATATTTTCTTACGTCACTCCAAGTGTCAAAAGTCTCAGACATATTCTTTGCTAGAAATAATTCTTGATAGGCTCCTATTTTTGCTGAACAATCAATTTTTTGAGCATTGATTGAGATAACAAAAAATAAACCCAGTAAAGAAAAAATAGCTTTCATAATGTAAGGGTTTAGTCGAATTTACGTTTCACAAACCATCTTTCGCTTAGTGAAAGACCTAAACTGATATTGAAATACTTTTCTTCTACTAAATTGTTGTAATTTGTGCCTCTTTTGCCCATTTCAAGACCAATATTAATATTAGAAAAAGTACCTCCTAAAGGTAAGCCCAAACCAACATTAATAGCATAATCGGTTATAGATTGATTTTGAATTACTAGTCCAGTATTTTCATATCGCAATCCACCTCTGTAAGTTACCTTTTTAAAATAGCTTGAATAAGAGTTGTAATTAGGAATAAAATAACCCCCTAAACTATAACGAGTAGCGTTTTCAAAAGTTGCCCCATTAATATCAACAAAACGATTGGATAGCACACTATTATTTAATAAAGTTACTTCGGCACCAACTAACCATTTTTTGACTTCACCAAAACCATTTCCAAAAGTTAATTTTGAAGGTAATTTTATAGTTGTATTAGCAACTATTGCCTCTTGTGTTTCTATTACACTTACAGCACCTGAACTCAAAAATTGTATAATGTCTATACTTCTAGAATTTCCAAATTTTAGGTTTGATTGTGGTGTATAAGTTAAACTGCTGAAGAAAGAGTGTTTTTTGTTTACATTAGCTTGGTAGGTCAACCCTAAATCAATGTTAAACCCTTGAGCATTTGAAGAATTATTTTCTCTAGTTCCGTATTGAACATCACTTTGGTAGTGCAAATTGGTGGTCGTAATCGTTCCAAAATTATATTGAACATCAACTCCAAAGTTTATTTTCTTAGTGATTTTATATCCAGCACCTATGAAAACTTTGTTGACACCACCTAAACCGTTATACTTAGAATAAATAGCTCGCAGGGTATCTCCAGCACTATTTGTTTCATAAACTGTTTTCCCAATTTTATAGCCAACAGAGGAATAAGGAACAAGCCCAAAACCAATGCCTAATTTTCCAACTGGAATTCCAACAGCAAGATAATCCATAGTGGTTCTTCTAGATTTTTCTTCTTGCGTTTCAGATTTTGTTTTAGAATTAGCATAAGTACCACCAATAGTAAGACTAGATAGTTTCAAGCTAGCAAATTGTGCAGGATTTTGAAGATTGATGTGAATACTGTCAGGAAAAACAGCAATTCCTCCCATAGATCGTGTATCAACAGTTCCTTTAAATTTAACATCACCAATTCCGTAAAAAGAATAAGGAGATGATGTTCCTTCTTGCGCCCATGTTGCTAATGAAAAAAGTAAACAGCAGCTTACTATAATTTTTTTAATCATTTTTGATTGTATTGAAAAGTTTGGTTCAAACTTTCAAGCAGAAAATTTGAATTGGCAAATATGGTATTTTTTAATCGTTTAGCCAAAAATACTCCATCGCCACCCGTTAAAATTATGATAAATTTAGCGTATTGGTTTCTATATTCTTCAATAAACCCACTAATTTCATGAATTACACCATTTACAACACCTGAATGAATTGATTCTTCAGTAGAATTTCCAATGAAATTTTCGGCATAAGTTTTTGATAACAGTGGTAATTTTGCAGTTTGTTGATGTAAAGCCTCATATCGAATGCGTAATCCAGGAGAAATAGCACCTCCCAAATAATTATTATTCTCATCTACAAAATCATAAGTAATGCAGGTGCCAGCGTCAATAATCAATCTGTTTTGAGCAGGAAATGTTATAACTGCCCCAGTTGCTAGAACCATTCTGTCAATTCCAAGTGTTGTAGGAGTGGTATATAAATTTTGAAAAGGGAACTTACTTTCATTGGTAATGTAAACAATTGAAAGTCTATTTTCAAAACTTGAAAGTAGCTTTTTTTCAAGATTTCCAACAGCTACTACAACAATAGTTTTAGTTTTTGGATGCAATTCCAAAAAAAATGCTACCCGAGAAATAAATTCTTCTTTGCCAAAAACAAAGGTCTCTACAAGCGTATTTGCCTCAAATAAAGCGGCTTTAATTCTGGTATTTCCAACATCAATGGCTAAAAGCATATAGGTGTTTTTGATAGGGCTAAGGTACGAATAGTTTTTTTTTAGTATTTGTTTTGGATAAATTAAAAATCGTTCTATATTTGCACCCTCATCAAAAAAGGTACCTTAGCTCAGTTGGTAGAGCAATGGACTGAAAATCCATGTGTCCCTGGTTCGATTCCTGGAGGTACCACTTAAACCCTTGATAATCTATTGATTTTCAAGGGTTTTCTGTTTTCTTTAAAAACATTGTGTAAAACAATTTTCAATTTGTTTACAAAATCTGTAACCATATTTAAATACTTAAAAGTTTATTTGTAGTTACTTCTCATTTATCGTTTTAAATGAAATTTGGTCAAGTAAATCCCTTTGCTTACTAACAACATTGCTAGACTTTCGACCTGTATTTTATACTTTAGTGTAAGACTTTTTTAGGACAAGAAATTTTAATATTAATTAATTCATTTTTTAATCTGCATTAAAAAGAAATATTTTATGACTCTATATATTTACAAAGTTTATTTTTAAAAATTAAAAACCTTTTAAATAGCATTTTAACTTAACTATAATTTAAGATTATTTTAATTTGAAAAAGCAAAGGAATTTGAATATTTGCCAATAAACAATTTATTAATAAGTCATAGGAAGACTTAAGAAACTAACATGTTAAAAAATAAATAAATTTAAAATAAAATATAATGGCCAAAAAATCAATTTTCATTAGCTTTGATTATGAAAATGACAAGGATTACAAATTTTTATTGAATGCTTTAAGTGCTAATGACCTATTTGAAATTTCTTTCAATGATAAATTAACTTCTAAAATAAAGACATCCGAAATTCCTGCAGTTAAAGCTGGCTTAACAAAAAAAATAAATACGACAGAATATACTCTTTGTATTATTGGTAAGTATGCCAATTCTTGGAATAATGACTACATAGAGATTGGTTATAAAAATTGGATAAATTTTGAATTAGCACAAAGTAAAAAAAATGGAAATAAATTAATTGCCATAAAAATTAATACTTCCTATGTTTCACCACAAGAAATTTTAAATTCGGAAATTATTTGGGCAAAAAACTTAACTGTCGAGGCAATTATAAAAGCGATTCTCGAAGCATAAAATGAGTCCACTACCTCAAATCTGCAAGCTTGGTCTTTTCATTTTAAGATACTTTATTACATAAACTCCTGCTGCATATTATTGGATACTCTTTGCAGAACAGGTTTAAAAACACACTTCCAACATTTTACCTTATTATCAGGTTAAATATGCTTTTTCACACGAAAATATGCGGTTATTTATAAATTTTTCACTAAAATTGACAGTTTTTAAAATCAAAATTTTAAATGAAATCAAAACTTGCCATCATTCTATTTTTATTTGTGTGCTTTTCAGCAGTAGCCCAACAAAAACTGTCTGTTGAAGAAATATACTCAGGTGTTTTTAGACCTGAAACAATGGATGAATTATTCGCCATGAAAAATACTAATCAATATACAGTGCTCAATTTCGATCGAGCTACACGAAGTTCACAAATTGATTTGTATGATTTTGCCACCTTAAAAAAAGTAAACACAATAATTGACACAAAAAGCTTTCCGGAACTTGCAGACGGAATAGATAGTTTTGTTTTTAGCAAAGATGAGAAACAAATGTTATTGGCAAATAATTCTAATCAAATCTTCCGTTATTCCTTTACTGCCAATTTTTTTCTGTTTAATATAGATACCAAAAAGTTGACCAAAATACTGGAACAAGTGCAACAACCTACATTTTCACCAGATGGCACTAAAATTGGTTTTGCTAAAGAAAATAATCTATTCATCTATGATATTGCTTCCCAAAAAACTACTCAAGTCACTACCGATGGTAAAAAGAACAGCATTATTAACGGTATTACGGATTGGGTTTACGAAGAAGAATTTGCCTTTGTTAAAGCTTACGATTGGAGCGCCGATAGTAAAAAGCTTGCCTTTATTCGTTTTGACGAAACTGAAGTTCCAGAGTTTTCAATGAACATTTTTAAAAAAGAATTGTACCCAACAGTAGAAACATTCAAGTATCCAAAAGCGGGTGAAAAAAATTCAAAAGTGGCGCTACTAGTTTATGATGTTGCTTCTGGTAGTTCAAAAACGGTTGATTTGAGCAATTATAATGATTTTTATATTGCACGTATAAAATGGACTAACGATGCTAATGTGCTTGCTGCTCAAATTTTAAACCGTCATCAAGATAATTTAGACTTGCTTTTTATTGATGGTACAACAGCAACTTCAAAAATAGTTTTAAACGAAAAAGACAAAGCCTATATTGACGTTACCGATAATTTGACTTTTCTAAAAGACAACAGCTTCATCTGGACATCGGAAAAAGATGGGTCCAATCACATCTATTTATACGACAAAACAGGCAAACTGAAAAACCAAGTTACCAAGGGCAATTGGGAAGTAACGGCTTACTATGGTTTTGACGAAAAAAATAAAACGATCTACTATCAATCCGTAGAAAACGGTTCAACCATTAGAGACGTTTATAAAATAGGATTGGATGGTAAAAACAAACTGAAACTATCACAGCAAGTGGGAACAAACAGTGCTACTTTTAGTCCAAACTTTCAATTTTTTATCAACTCTTTTTCCAGTTCAAGTCAACCGACAATCAATACTTTAAACAGCACCAATGATGGGAAACAAATGCAATCCATTATTGATAACAAAACGTTAGCTGAAAAAGTAAAAAAATACAATCTACCAACCAAAGAATTCTTTGAACTCATTACTGAAAAAGGCAATAAACTCAATGCGTGGATGATAAAACCAACCGATTTTGATGCCAATAAAAAATATCCCGTTTTTATGTACCAATATTCCGGACCAGGAAGCCAACAAGTAGATAACAAATGGAATACTGCCAATGATTATTGGTTTATGATGCTGGCACAACAAGGCTATATTATTGCTTGTGTAGATGGAAGAGGCACAGGATTTAAAGGTGCAGCTTTTAAAAAATGTACACAAAACCAATTAGGGAAACTGGAAGTAGAAGATCAAATAGACGCTGCAAAAGTGATAGGAAACTATTCTTATGTTGATAAAACAAGAATTGGTATATTTGGCTGGTCTTATGGTGGCTTCATGTCAAGCAACTGTTTGTTCAAAGGTGCCGATGTTTTCAAAATGGCGATTGCCGTTGCTCCAGTCACCAATTGGCGTTTTTATGATAGTATTTACACAGAGCGTTATTTACAAACCCCTCAAGAAAATGCTAGTGGATATGACGAGAATTCACCAATTAATCATGTGAGTAAGTTAAAAGGAAACTTTTTACTAATTCATGGCACAGCCGATGATAATGTGCATGTTCAAAATAGTATGCAAATGATTGAAGCGTTAGTTCAAGCCAACAAACAATTTGATTGGGC
>CALPPS020000024.1 GCA_943325515.2 Flavobacterium psychrophilum | reverse complement strand
TTTTCTAACTAACAAGGCTTTTTAAAATTATTTTTAGAATTTATTTTAAATCATCTTATCCCATAAATTCATTAAATAAATTATCCTATTGCGGGGTGCAAATATAAAAAAATAATACAACCATATCCAAATAAATTTATATCCTTTTTAAAATATTGATTCCTTGTAACTTGTATCAAATAAAATAAATTAATAGCAATAAACAATAACTAGATCTCTTAGTATTGATCTAATAAAAAGTGAATTGAAATAGAATATATAAATAAATTCCAAGCGATTTGCTTCTATTCGAAACGGATAGATTTAGACGGAGTAATTTTAGTAATAATATAGGACGGGATAAGTAAAACGAGAAGACAAATAGCAATTGTTCCTAAGTTTAAAAGTAGTATATAGAAAATATTAATAGCAACAGGAGCTTCATTGACATAATAACTTTCTGGATTTAATTTGATTATGCCAAAATATTTTTGAATTAGTAAAAGGCTAATTCCTATACCATTACCCCAGAGCAATCCTCTGCCGATTATGTAAGCGGCATTAAAAAGAAATATTTTTCGGATAGACCAATTATCTGCTCCAATCGATTTAAGAATTCCTATCATTTGAGTTCTCTCGAGTATTAGTACTAAAAGCGCTACTACCATGTTGATAGTAGAAACTATAATCATAACTATTAGAATAACGATGATGTTGAAATCAAAAAGTTTGAGCCACTCGAAAATATAATAATACTTTTCTACAATGGTTTGAGAATCTAAAGTAGAAGATGTTTCTTGATAAACTTGTTGACCTTTTTGTTCTATTTGGCTAAAATCATCAACAAAAACTTCAAATGAACCGATTTGTCTTGGACTCCATTTGTTTATTCGTTGCACGTGACGTATGTCCCCAATTACATAATTAGCATCGAATTCTTGAAAACCGGAATCATATATTCCAACGATTTTAAAATTACGAAGATTATAACCTTCGCTATTCTCTTTCATAAAATAGGTCACAAATTTGTCGCCGAATTTTAACCCTAATCGGTTACATAAATACTTAGAAATCAGCACTTCTTCGTTTAGATTAGATTTCAAATTAGGCATTGTTCCTTGAACTAAATATTCTTTTAAACCATCAACTTGATAATCTTTACCAACACCTTTAAATATAACACCTTCAACCGCTGATTCGGTTCTAATCATAGCCGCTTTACTAGCAACGCCTTGAATATGAGTAATGCCATCGACTGTTTTAAATTTTGGATAAAAATTTTGATGGATTGAAATTGGAGTTGTACTAACATCCGAATTGTTATCGTTGTAACCTGAAATAACAATATGTCCGTTGAAGGCTGATACTTTTTGCCGGATTTTCTGTTGCAAACCTATACCTGTAGCAATAGACACAATCATCATAATCATTCCAATTGCTATGGCAGTTATGGCAATTTTTATTATTGGTGCGGATATACTACTTTTATAGTCTTTAGCAGTAATGAGTCGTTTAGCTATAAAATATTCTAATTTCAATGGTATGATTTCAAATTCAATCTTCAAAAATACAGTTTTATTATTGGTTTTGCTAATGTTTTCGTGTGGAGCATCGCAAAATAGAGAAGGAAAAAGGGAAAAGGGAAGAGAGGATATTGCTGAGAATGCAACTCATGGAATTCAGACCGGTGCTGACAATTATTCGGCTTATCTGCCTTTATTAAAGGATAAAAAAGTTGGAATCGTTACGAATCAAACAGGGAGAATTATTGTGACTAGTTTCTACAATGCTTCAAAAGACCCAAATGGATGTGCTAAAGCAACAAAAAGAGATACTTTAAGTATTGTCGATTTCCTTTTAGACCAAAAAATAAACATTCAAAAAATCTTCGCTCCAGAGCACGGCTTTCGTGGCACTGCTGATGCTGGGGAACATGTCGTTGATGGAAAAGATGCTAAAACTGGTTTGCCTATAATATCACTTTATGGCGACAATAAAAAACCAAAACCAGAACAATTGGAAGGACTTGATGTTATGGTTTTTGATTTGCAAGATGTTGGCGCACGCTTTTATACTTATATTTCATCGTTACATTATATTATGGAAGCTACTGCTGAAAATAATATTCAATTATTAGTTCTTGACAGACCCAATCCTAATGGAGGAATTGTAGACGGACCAATACTTGAAACTGAATTTACAAGTTTTGTAGGCATGCATCACATTCCTATGCTGCACGGAATGACTATTGGTGAATATGCCAAAATGATTAACGGCGAAAAATGGTTGAAAAATGACATTCAATGCAAATTGACTGTAATTCCTTGTTTGAATTACAAACGCGAAATGGCTTATAGTTTGCCTGTAAAACCATCGCCTAATTTACCCAACGATCAAGCTATAAATCTATACGCCAGTTTGTGTTTGTTTGAAGGGACAAACGTTAGTATAGGTCGTGGCACCGAAAAACAATTCCAAATTTATGGCTCGCCCTTTCTTCCAAAAAATGATTTTAGTTTTACACCTATTCCTAATTTTGGTGCGAAGGAACCCGTTTATAAAAATCAATTATGTTATGGAGATGATTTGACAACTATTCAAAAAGTAAATAAATTAGAATTGAAATGGTTGATAAAAGCTTATTATTCAACTTCTGATAAATCTAAATTCTTTAATGATTTCTTCACCAAATTGGCCGGAACAAAAAAACTGCAACAACAAATAGAATTGAGTATTTCGGAAGAAGAAATTAGGAAATCTTGGGAGAAAGGGTTATCAGATTTTAAAATAATGCGGAAGAAGTATTTGATTTACTAAAGAGGGAGTTTTTCCTTCATTTTCTCAACAATATTATAAGCTGCAGGACAGATGGCAATATTTTTCAGAGTTAAATCAGTAATTTGCTGGAATTTTTTTCTATCGGTGTGTGGAAATTCGCGACATGCTTTTGGACGAACATCATAAATAAAACAAGTGTTATCCGAATCTAAAAAAGTACACGGAACACTTTGCAATACATAATCTTTGTCTTCATCAATGCGTAAATACTGATCAATGAATTGCTGTGGTTTTAGCTTCAAATGTTTGGAGATTCTTTCAATATCTGCAGAAGTAAAAAGCGGCCCAGTGGTTTTACAACAATTAGCACAAACTAAACAATTCGTTTTTTTGAATTCGGTATCATGTAAATCTTGCATCACATAATCCAAATTTTTTGGTGTTTTCTTTTTCAGCTTATCAAAATACTTTTTGTTTTCGATATGCTTATCTTTGGCTAACTTTTGGATTTCGTTTAAAGAGGGTTTGATACTCATAGTGCAAAATTACATAAAACGAATAACCAAATAACATAAAAATAGAATCTAAAAAGATTCTGAAATAAATTCAGAATAAATGAAAGACCTTTTCGGCAAAGCCATACTCGATTTTCAAACTAATAATTCTCCAGAGGATTTGGTGACTGAAACCAATATTTCCGAGGCGGATGACATGAGCGTAGCGTATCTTTTTAGAAATTACAACTTTATGCCCAAACTAGAAAAGGAAGCCATGCAACTTTCTAAAGGAAAAATTCTCGATGTAGGTTGTGGAGGAGGAAGCCATTCGTTGTTTCTTCAAGAAAAGGGATTTGACGTTACTGCTATAGATATATCGGCAAATGTCATAAAAGCTTGTAAATTACGTGGAGTGCAAAATGCTCGAGTTCAGAATTTATTAGAAGTTTCAACTGACACGAGCGAAAGCGAACTGGCGAAGCAAAAATTTGACACTATTCTTTTATTAATGAATGGAACAGGAATTTTTGGAACACTTTCGGAAACTTCAAAATATTTACAGAAATTAAAATCACTTTTAAATCCTAATGGACAAATATTGATAGATAGTTCTGATATCATTTATATGTATGATGAAAATGAAAATGGAAGTTTCTCAGTTCCTGCTGACCAGTATTATGGCGAACTAATTTTTACTATTTCCTATAAAGGAGAAACTGATAAACCATTCCCTTGGTTATATCTTGATTACAATACACTTCAGAATGCCGCTTATGCTAACGGTTTACAATGCGAATTGATATTGGAAGGAGAACATTTTGACTACTTAGCCAGATTGACTTTATAAAAACAAAAATCCCAAACATTGTTTGAAATTTAACTTTTAAGGAATATTCAAGTACTTATGTGTTTGCAATGACACTCTCCATTTTGGATTTTTCATCACATAGTCAACAATCAATGGAGTCATTTCTTCTTTTTTGCTCCACTCGGGTTGCAAGAATAAAATAGCCTGATTGTTTACTTTTACTGCTTGTTCTTCAGCAAAAATAAAATCGTATTTGTTATAAATGATAACTTTTAATTCATTGGCTATTTCATAAGCACCATGAACGGGAAGTTTATTTTTCTTTGGCGAAAGGCAAAACCAATCCCAAGTTCCTGTTACTTTATAAGCACCAGAAGTTTCAATATGTACTTTTAAATTTTTTTCTTTTAATTTTTGGGTTAGTAATGACATATCCCAAGTTAATGGTTCACCTCCGGTAACCACAACAGTATCTGCATAGTTGGCTGCATTATTTACAATTATATTTGTTGCCGTTGGCGGGTGTAATGCAGCATTCCAACTTTCTTTAACATCACACCAATGGCAACCCACATCACAACCGCCAATTCTAACAAAATAAGCAGCAGTTCCTGTATGATAACCTTCACCTTGAATAGTATAAAATTCTTCCATAAGCGGCAGCATTTCTCCTTTTTCAACAGCTAATTGGGTTTCTTTTGATAACATAGTATTCAATATAGATTGCAAAGATACTTAATTTGAAAATGATGATAATAAAAAAACCGCTCTGGAAATCAGAACGGTTGTAATGTATAACCTTTTAGAGTTTATTTCAATAGTTTGATAGCCTCAAGAGCGTATGCATTGGCTGGGTCAAGAGCTAGTGTTTTGCTCAATAAATCTTTTGCCTTTGCTTTGTCCGTATTAGCAAAATGCGAAGCCATATTGTTATATGATTCTATGAACTTATTCTTATTTTTTGTAATTTCTGCTTCACCTTTTACAGTAACTGTATCAATATATTGTTGATAGTAATTAGCCATCATTTCATCATTCTCCATCAAATTATTAGTTCTTGCTCTGAACAAATACGCATCTTGTGTTGTTGGAGAAGCAGTAATAACATTTCCAAAAGCAACATCCGCTTTTTGTAGAGCAATTGGATCTGGTTTTACGACATCTTTTCTAGTATTGTCATAATAGATTGCGTTTCCTAAATAGAAATTATCAATCAAATAATTTTTAGAAGTCGGAACGCTTACTGCTACTTCGAATATTGTTGCAGCAGCACTAAATGCTTTTTGATCGTACAATTTTTTTCCAATTTCATTCAATTCATTTGCCGCTAAAGGTTCTATTTCAACTGCTTTTTTAATATCCGCCATAGCTGATGCTAATTGAGCTGGGTCAACAGATTTCCCATCAGCAGTGGTTCCTTTTTTTATTTTGGCTTGACCTAAATACAAATAATCACGCGGAATTATCTTGTTTGCAGAGTTTGAAGTAAACTTTTGTAATGCGTCTAAAGCAGCTTCAACATTGCCATTTTCATAAGCTGAATATCCAAGATAACGAAGAATTCTAGGGTTTACCCCATCCAGTTCTTTCATTTTATTAGCCTCAAGTTCTAGAGCTTTATAATCTTTTGCTAAGATTAAAAAGTCGGCATGACGCATACGTGATGTGATAGAATAATCTGTTAAACTCATGTATTTTTCATAAAAACTTAACGCTTTTTGAATGTTTTCCGTATAGGTTTTTGGCTCATTATTTCCCCATAAATAATAGGTTTCTGCTAATTCTCTATATACAGGACCATAATTTGCATTGATAGAAATAACTTCATTATAAGCTTTTTCTGCTTCAGTATAGGCTTTTGCTCCTTTCAACAACACACCTAATTGCATCTTGGCTCTTATTAAAGAACTATCTGTTTGGTAAGCATTTCTATAAGCAACATAGGCTTCGTTTTGCTTTTTATCCCCATAATACGCATCCCCTAATGCCAATTGAACTTGAGCATCGGTTGGGTTGACAGTAGCTACTTTTGTCAATACCGCTAAAGCACTTTGATAATCTGGCTTATCAGCATTCATAAAAGCACGAGCTATATAAATATATTCTTCTGTGTCTTTCTTTCTCAAATCTTTAGTCACCAAATCAAATTTTGCTTGTGCTGCAGCTTTATTATTAGCATCCAAATCCATTTGACCTAGGCCAATATTGTTGAATCGTGCTGCTTCGCTCGAGGCTAATCCTTTTTGAAAATAGATAGATGCTGAGTCAGCAATATTTTGTTTCAAATATATAGTTCCTAGAAGAAAACTTGCTTTTCCATTAGTTGGTTTTGCCTGAATAAATGATTTTAACAACGATTTTGCTTTTTCAAATTGTTCAGCATCAATAGCTTTCTTTGCTGGCTCTAAATCTTGTGCTTTAGCAAATGTTGATGCTACTAGCGCTAAGCTGAAAATTTTAAACTTGTTCATTTTGCAATTTTTAATTATTATTCTTAGTAATTGTATTTCTTATTCTAATTTTTCTTGTTGGAATACGCTCAGGAACTAAACCTGATTTTAAAATAATGCGTTGTCCTCTTTCTCCACCTAGGAAGGAAGCAAATCCCATTCCTAATCCTGAATATCCTTGACAATTTATAATGTACAAATGACGTGCCAAAGGATAATTCCCTATGGCAAGGTTATCTTGTGTTGGAGAAAAATAATCATTTGTATTCAACCCTTTAATTCCTAAAACAGTTACTTTATCAACGGTTTCTTGTAAGGCTAATGGTGGTTGAAAAATCCAATTAATGCCTATTACTCCAACCATTCCATTATTACTAGCCACATATTTTATAACTTCTTCATTAGTTTTAAATGAAAAAATATTTTTTTTATTCGTAATCGTTTCACCTATGACTTCATTAAAATATCTCACTGTGCTAGAATTAGCATTGTCAAAAACAAGGCCTTTTATAGAAGCAACTGTTTTTCCATTTATAAAATCGATAATATCTTGTAACGCCACTAAAGTATCATTAGAGGTTTTATTTCTTATTAACGCAACTGCATCGGTAGCAAATGGCGTCATCCTTGGCACAATTTTTTTGGCTTTAAATACTTTTAATTCTTTGTCTGAAAGTTTTCTTGTTAAAACAGCAATTTTAGCGGTATCATTTAATAATGCATTCAATACTTCATTTTCTGATCGAGGAACTAAATGCAGTTTTGCTTCATATTGTGTTTCAAAAACTGCTTCTTCATCTTCTACTATAGGCAATATGGACTCGTCAAGATATATAGTAGCTTTCCCTTTTATAATAGTGTCTAATTTATCTGTTGATTTATTTTGACAAGCCAATAGAAATAATAATCCTATCAATAAAAACCCAATAACTGTTTTGGTTATTTTATTCATTTTATGGTTAATCTTTATTAAAGAAACGCAAAAATCGTAAAAAAGAATATACAATCAATAAAATTCCAAGAACAATTCTATAATTATAGGGTAATGTTAAAGGAAGTGACTTCCAAAAAATAATTATTAGGCCAAATGTTAAATAAATCAAAAAAAACAGTATGCCTATAACGAGAAGAAATCGCTCTTTAAGCGATTTCTTCTGAAAGTTTTCTATGAATTTTGAAATCATTTATTCTGCTGATTGAATAGAAATTGGTAGCGAGTATAATACTCTAACTTTTTTTCCATTTTGTTCTCCAGGGTTCCATCTTGGACATGATTTTAAAACTCTCATAGCTTCTTTTCCTGTTCCATAACCAATATCTCTTAGTACTTTGATATCAGTTAATGAACCATCTTTTTCTACTACAAAGGTCACAAATATTTTTCCTTTTAATCCTTCTTCTTCAGGAACCTGGAAATTTTTACCAATGAATTTATAGAATTTTTCTAATCCTCCTGGAAAATCTGGTTTAACCTCGATACCTGCAGTATTGTAGATATTATTATCTTCTTCTACAACACTTGGTCCATTTCCAACTGGCTCTATAGTTAAAGGAGCATCTGGATCACCTTTTATTGTTTCATTTCCAAGTTTTTTATCTTTGATTTCTTCCACTTTTGGTGGCTCTTCCACAATTTCTTCTGATTTTGCCACAACTGGTTTCACAAATTTCACCTGATCTACTTTTGGAGGTGGTGGTGGAGGTGGTGGAAGATCTTTTGGTTGTTCTTCTTTTGGAGGTAACTTAATAGTTACAATTTTTTTATCTAATGAAGCATCATCGCTTGACAAATCTGGAATCAAATCTGCAATAAGCGGAGCAGCTACAGCTAAACAAAAAATTAATGCTCCAATCAACATAGAACGCAACGTTGTTTTTGGGCTATCTTTACGCAATTCATATGCACCATATGATTTGTTACGGCCTTCAAAAACGATGTCAATCCATTGTCTCGTTAATAAGTCTAATTTCATTTTTTATATTTTTAAGATTAGCACAAGAGCATTACTTGTTCATTTCATCTACTAGCTTTTGTTCTTCTGGAGTAATATCATTTACGATAGCATAAGTTGGTACATCACAAATAGCCATTTCATCCAAAATATCAACTAAGTTTCTGTAGGTAGATTTTTTTGTTGGTTTGATAATTACTATCATTCCTTTTTTCTTATCTCCTGTAGCTTGTACAATTGACGTTATTCTTTTTAAAATTTCTTTACGAATACCATTTTTACCATAAACACCATTTGATGGGCCTCCTCCAGTTTCTGGTGCTTCAAGTAATCCATGATACCATTTAATTTTATTGTCTTTTCCTAAGATGAAAGTTAACGTTCTTACTTGGTCAACTTTGATAGGTTTGTCTTTAGTTTTATCATCTTCTTTATCTGGTAACCCTAAATCCATAGATTGAGGTTTAGATAAAGAAGTTGTCAACATAAAGAAAGTAATCAATAAGAATGCCAAATCCACCATGGCAGTTAAATCTACCTTTGCATTGGATTTTTTACTTCTTACCTTACCACCTTTTTTGCCTCCACCGTCGCCGGTATTTAATTCAGCCATTGTATAATAGTGTTATTAAATTAATAGTCTTTACCTCTTAAACCAGTAACTAAATTAAAGCTATTGATTTTTTGGTCTTGTAAAATATCCATGATTCTTTTAATCTGTGGATATTCTTCTTTAGCATCACCTTTGATAGCAAATTGAAGCTCTTTTGTAGCGCCTCCATCTATATGTGCTTTTCTAGCGTATTGAATCCAATCTTGTAATTGATTGTTGATAGAATCACAAGGAATACCAGGTTGCACACCCTTTTTAGCTCTATCAGCTCCTTTCATTGCCAGTAATTGTTTTAAGCTTTCTATTGGCACACCAAACTCTTCTACAAGAGCAAACTGGGCTTTTTCTTCATCTGTGAAAGTTAATTTATATTTCTGAGCCATATAGTCAAGAGCCCCTGAACGTACATCTCTGTCCTTCATTCCGTAAAATACTTGTTCTTTTGCATCACTTTTACCAATTGTTATAGTAGCCAATCCTGTTTCAGGTAATTTGGTTTGTACAGTTGATGATGGGGTATCTACTGGAAGTGGTTCGGGTACTTTTGCCGTCGCCGTAAGGATAAAGAATGTTAGTAAAAGGAAAGCCACATCACACATCGCTGTCATGTCGATTGATGTAGCTTTTTTGGTCATTTTTACTTTAGCCATTTTTTATTTTTTTTAATTACAATTAATAGAGTTGCTACTAATTGAATTATGATTTTAAACTTCCTCTAAATTTTCTGTATGTATTCACGATAGTTGAACCTGCTTCATCAATTGAGTAAGTCAATGTATCGATTTTAGAAGTAAAGAAGTTATAAGTAACGATTGCTAAAGCAGAAGTTGAGATGCCTGTAGCCGTGTTAATAAGTGCTTCAGAAATACCATTTGCTAATGCAGCTTGATCTGGAGTTCCCGCAGAAGCCAATGCACCAAACGCTTTAATCATCCCTGTTACTGTTCCTAATAATCCAGCAAGTGTTCCAAGCGCAACAAGTGTTGATAAAATAGTTAAATTTTGCTCTAGCATAGGCATTTCGAGTGCTGTTGCTTCTTCGATTTCTTTGTGGATAGTTTCGGATGCTTCTTCACTATTGAAACCTTCTTTTTTAACTTCTTGGTATTTAACTAAAGCCGCTTTAACCGCATTAGCAACTGAACCTTCTTGTTTGTCACAAGCAGCAATAGCATCCTCAATATTTCCTTGTTTGATACTTGCTTGTACATTTTTCATAAAAACTTCTAATTTACCTTTTCCTGATGCTTTTGATATAACTGAAAAACGCTCAATAGAAAACACTACCACCATTAATAATAACCCCATTAAAACTGGTACAATTGGTCCACCTTTGTAAACCATTGCTAAATAATTTCCTGGAAGTGGATGACCAGTGTTTACACCACCTTCAAAATTTGAACCTGCACCCATAATGAAATTCCACACTAGAACTCCGACGAAAATACATGCTACAATCACAATTCCAGAGAACATATTTCCTCCGTTCGAACCACTTTCTTTTTTAACGTTTGCCATTTTTGTAAATTTTAATTTTTAATTAATTTATAAGTTTTAGTTATTAATAAAATTGATTGGTAGCAAATTTAATTTTTTACTTGTAATAAAAAAACTTTTTTTAATTTAAAAGATGTTAAGATTTTGTAACTTTTTTGTGAAGCATTTGTAACTTTTAAAAAAATCATCGATTAAAACATGAATTATTAGAGTTTTTTTTAATCTTTAAATAGATATTTATAGGTATAACGTAAAATTTATTCTAAAAGTATTTTTATTAAACTATTTTTAACTTAAGATTTTTTCATTTCATATTTTAAAAGTTTTACAAATTGTTAAACACATAATATAAACACATAAACCTGAGATTTTGGTATAATAAAATCATGAAATTTATTGATAAAATACAAGAGTGAAATATCTCAATATGTTTGATGATGCTTCAATTTATCAAATTGACTTTAATTTTAATAAAACCCCAATAAAAAAATCTAGTTGTTGGGATTTGAAATTTTTTAATTGGAATTTAATAAATCAATGATTTTATTTTCTACTTCCTTGCTATTCCAAATCTGTTCAATATTTGGAATTTGCATCACTTGTTCCATAATCTTGTTTTGAAAGTCGCCTATGGCAAGTGCTTCAGAGTAAGGTTGCAGACTAAAAGTTACTCTACTGTATAATGGAATCCATTTATCAGGGTGTTTGTCTGAGAATGATTTTTCGATTTTCTTTTGTAACAAGAAATTGACATCGGCTGTCTTAGTACTCATTTCTATGAAGTTTCTCAATGAAAGTTCTGCTATAGCATCTGCATTAGGTTTACGTGACTTTTGATATTCTGAAAATATTGTTTTCCAATCATCCCCATATTTTGCCATCATTTCGCTTAAAACAGTGATGTCCTCAAAACCGGCATTCATTCCGTGTCCATAGAAAGGAACTATGGCATGTGAAGCATCACCTATCAGGGCAACTTTGTCTTCATAGGTCCAAGGATAACATTTCATAATGGCTAAATAACTTGTTGGGTTTTTGAAAAAATCTTTTACCAAATCAGGAATTACTGCATTCGTGTCAGGGAAAAAGTTAGCAAAGAAAGCTACTAAAGTAGCTTCGTCAATTAATTGTTCAAAAGAGTTTTCGCCTTCAAAAGGCATAAATAATGTGCAGGTGAAACTCCCGTCAAGGTTTGCCAAAGCCATGAGCATAAAGTTTCCTCTAGGCCAAATATGTAGAGAGTTTTTATCTATTTTGTGAGTTCCATCAGCATTGGCAGGAATGTGTAATTCTTTGTATCCAATCTTCATGAACTCTTGCGAGTAATCAAACATACTTTGGCGTTGCATGCGGTGACGAATTCTAGAAAAAGCACCATCTGCTCCAAAAACTTTGTCGTATTGTAGTTCTGTCCACTCGCCTCTTTCAGATTCTCCTATGTGTAAAGTTGAAGTTGCCAAGGTAACATCCCAAATTTTGTGTTCAAAGAAAAACTCTACGCCTTCGGCTTCTGCCAAATCAATCATTCTTCTATTCAAAATGCCTCTTGATAAAGAAAAAATAGCTTCGCCATCTTTACCATAATACTGATAATTGAGATTACCATCTTTGAGATGTATGGCTCTTTTATCTACCGGGATACCAATCTTTCTGATTTCATCCTCTAGACCTACATCTGCCATGGCTTTCCAACCACGATTAGACATTACCAAATTTATAGAACGACCTGAAAACTCGACTGTTCTAATGTCTGGACTTCTGTCAAAGACGTGAACGATGTTCCCTTGTTTTTTGAGATATATTGCTAATAAAGTCCCGACTAAGCCAGAACCAACTACAGCAATTTTTTGAGGAGTTTGCATTAAATTTTACTAAACGGTTTTGCAAATTTAATTATTAGCCACGAATACACGAATGTATTTGGGATAATTATTACTTATCTTTTTATATGAAAAAATAATATACATGAAATAGTGTTTATTAATTTTGCCACGAATACACGAATGTCTTTTTTATTTTACTCAAAATAATACTCCTGTATTAAGGGCTAACCATTATTTAGGGTCAAAAACTAATTTAGTGGAGGTAGACACAATTTCTTTCTTATTTATCATCATTTTTCTAAATTTACCGTTAACAAAAAGTTCTGATTGATCATCATAATGTTTACTCATTGGATTGCCTGATTGCCCTGTTGGCAATACACTCCAACTATTTTCGATATCAGAGAAGTCGATAATTCTTCGGGTGGATGGTCCGCCTTTGGTGTTTATTTCAGCGTCATCGGTGTAAATGAAGAGTTGGTTGTTGATGACTTCATTGGTGCCTGCAATTGAATAGGAACCAACGTTGAAAAATTTACTAAATAGTTTTAGTTTCCCAATTGGATGCTGGAAGGTTATTTTATGCACTTTTGCCCATTGCCATTGTCCTATATCTTTTCCAAGTTGTTTTTCTAGAGAAGTAATTGCTTCTTTGAAGGATTGGGTTAAGATTTCTTTTTGGGTTTCTTTTCTATCTTTTGTAGTAATGTTATCCCACCAAGGCGAGTTGGCGTTTTGTGATTGCGCTTCTATGGTTTGTTTAATAATATGTGTATTTAATAAAATAGTAAAGTTGTCTTTTCCAAATTCATCTTCGAAAGTATCTTTCAAATACCAATAGAGCCATTTATTAAATACTGTTGGTGCAACATCGTTTAAATCATTTTCACCTGTCCATTCTTTTAAAATGGTTAATGCTCGTTTTTCATTGGTACTCATTTTGCTCATGGTTAAAACTGCTGTCAAATTTGCTATAATATTTTGAGCGGTAGCTGACGTATTATCTACTATCATTTTCGAAACATCTTCTTTGGTCCAATCACTTTTTGGGGATAATAATCCATCTATTCTTAATGCTCTGTCTTTTGGTAAATAGTAGCCCGGATAAAGATAGCCATCAATAGGTTCTGGTTGATTGTTACTGGTGTAGACATAATTCCATTTTGGATTTATAGCGGCAGGATGTTTGTTAAAAGGTATCCATTCTTTTCTGTCATCAATGCCGTTAGCTCCGTTTAAGATGAAATTAGTATTTACAGATTTATCAACTTTGTATAGTTTTCCAGAGGTTATCCAAGCTATGTTGCCTTTGGCATCGCCATACATAATATTTAACCCTGGCGCCTTGATGAGTTCGATGTTCTTATGAAAGTCTTCAAGATTTTTAGCATGTGATAACGAATAAACAGCATCGAGGATTTGGCTTTTTTGTTGGGTGTATATCCATGACATGGCTACTGATTTATTAGTTGTTAAACCATCTAATAGTCCTGTGATGATGGGCCCGTGTATGCTGGTTTTTACATTTAGTTTTACTAGGGTGCTGTCTTTTACTTTAATGGTTTTTTGTTTGTAGGTGTAGTTCTTAAATCCATCAGCAACGATATACTGCTTTGGGTTGTTCGGGTTTTCTTCTTCCTGGAAGAAATCAACGTCGTCGTTTTCGAACATGGTTAGTCCGTAGGCGTAGTCTCTGTTGTGTCCTAGTAGTGGAAATGGTGTTACTGCAATGTAGTAGCCATACATTTCGTATTCTGGGCAAACGATGTGTGCTTCGTACCAAGTGCCGGGTTGAGAATACATGATGTGTGGGTCGTTGGCTAGGATTACTTTGCCGCTTTTGGTTTTGGCACCGCCTATTACCCAACTGTTGCTCCCGATGAAAGGTGGTACTGGTGATGTTTCTAACAGTAAAGCTACTGATTTGGAGATTTCGCTGTATTCATTATAGTTTCCATTGAAGGATTTTAGTTGTTTGGTTCCTAATTCTCCGGTGATGTTGAAGTCTTTTAGGTATTTCATGCCGAAACGGTCGCGGATGTCTGTTAGTAATGGGTCGGTTTTTTGTGCCATGGCAAAGCTGAAGGACATAAACCCGAAAATATTATAGACATCTTTTAGTGTGAACTTTTCTTTTTTGATGCCTAGTAATGTGAACTCAACTGGGGTTTTCCCTTCCTCTAGGTATTGGTTGATACCATCAAGATAAGCATTAGCAAGTACAAAGGTTTGGGAGTTTTTGTCAAGTTTTGCTACTGCTATTGCTGAGCTTTCGTCAATGCCAATGCCTACGAAGAATTTATCGGTTTTTAGGGCCGGTGTTCCGAAGATTTCTGCCAATCTTCCTGGCGCAATGCGACGCATGAGTTCCATTTGCCAAAGGCGGTCTTGTGCGTGGACGTAGCCTAGCGTGGTCATGGCGTCTTTTTGGTTATTAGCGTAGATGTGTGGCACGCCGTAGTTGTCAAAATAGACAGTGGTTTGCTGGTTTATTCCTTTTAGAGTTGCGGTTCCTTCGTATTTTGGTTTGGTATATTGGAGATACCAAATAATGGCTATTATTGTTATGGCTACTACAATTAGAAGCGATAATAAAATTTTCTTAAATAGTTTCATTTTGATATTGAGTTTAGACAAATGTAATTAATAGATGTAAGTGTTCAGATTGTTATTCGTTAGTTTTTTTTAGCTAAACTCTTATAAGCTGATGCACTTTTTATCAATTGCTCAGACTCAAAAGAAGTTTTATAAATTAAAGAATTATTTACTATTGTTAGAAATTATATCCCTAATGAGATTTTCAAACGAAGAAGCTTTTAATCCTAAAAAATAACCATAAAAAAATTTATAGCGATGAAGAAATCAATGCTCAAACTTTTTGCATAGTAACTACTTTTTATATAGATACTGAAGGTAACAAAATAGAACTTTGGGAACCTATTATTAATATTATATCAACTTATTTTATAAAAACATCTTATTATTTTCTTGCGAAATTTATTTTTTGTCCCACGTTTAGTCCGTTGTTTTTTGCTAGAACGCCACACATGTGGAATAACATACGTGCGCCAACATTCCCATCCCAATCGGTTTCGCCTGGTGCTACTTCTACCAAATCAAATCCTATGATTTCTTTGCCGCTAGCCGCTAATTTGTTGAACAAATAGGTAGCTTGCTCAAATGAAAAACCTCCTGGAACTGGTGTTCCTGTGGATGGCGCATACCATTGATACATGCCATCGATATCGAAACTGATGCAGACTTTTTGTGGTAATGTTGCTATAATATCCTCACATTGTTCTTCCCAAGTTTTGCCTTGGAAGGTTTCGGCTTTCATATCGGCATCGGTGTTTACTAAAACTCTTCCCTTGGCTTCTTGGACCACGGCTACTTCTTGTTCACAGAAATCGCGAATTCCAATTTGGGAAATTTTGGTTATCTGAGGTATTTTTAACGCATTATACATGATAGACGCATGAGAATAGGTAAAGCCTTCATAAGCAATTCGCAAATCCATGTGGGCATCGAGATGTAAAATTCCAAAGTTATCATGTATCGTTGCCAAGGCTTCGTAATAGCCTAATGGCGTAGAATGGTCGCCACCTAGTAATGCAACTTTTTTTCCTTGTTTTATCCAAAACAAAACTTTTTCTTTCACCTCTGAATGCAAGTCGCGACAGGCTTTGTTGATTTTATCTAAATCGGCTTGCAAGGCAGGATAGGTTTCGATGGCTTCGCCACTTTCGAGCATTTCGATTATAGGTTGCGCTAATGCTTTGTATTTATCGGAGTTGGTTTTCCAATGCGCAGGTGCTTCGTCAAGATAGATACCCAATTTCCATAGTTCTGGGAAATCTTGATGATTTAAATCGACCTGAAAAGAAGCGTCAAGCACTGCCTCTGGTCCTTCTGAAGTTCCAGAGCCGTAACTTACTGTTACTTCCCATGGCACCGGAATAATTATGATTTCTGATTGTTCGGCTGAGAATGGTAACCCAAAAACTGTAGCATCTGCTAGACCAGGTTGCGATGGGTCAAAAGAATCAATGATTTGTTGTTTTGTCATTTTTTAAAGTATGAAAGTGACAAAGGTACAAAGTGGTACAGTTTTTTTGATGTGTTTACATAAAAAAACCTCTAAGATGGCTCTCTGTGGTTTTGTATACATGTTTTAGTTTTTGTTAGTTCTTTACAAACTTGCGAGATACTTTAGCACTGTTGAATGACATAGTGTAAACTCCAGAAGCTAATGTTGTAATATCAATAGCTTCTTCATTTGAGATCACTGCTTTTTTCAATACTACTTGTCCTAGCATATTATAAATAGTTATACTTTCGTTTGAGTCAAATTCACCTTTGATGTTTACTAGATTGTTTGCTGGGTTTGGATATAAAACAAAATTATTTTTTGTTGCATCTTCAATCCCTAAGTTAGATGTTACAGTAAGAGTAAATGTTCTAACTCTACTAGAGGATCCACTTGTTGCAGTTATAGTAATAGTGTAATCTCCTGGAGCTAGTACTGCTCCAATTACAGGGGATTGTGTCAATGTTGCATTACAGTTTGCAGTAATTGGATTAGCTAGAGTAGCATAACTTGGCAAAGTATAAGTATTGTTTACATCAGCTTGAACCGTTTGATTAGGAATTGAAGCCATTGTTAAAGACAACATTGGCATTGTATATCCTGCTTCTGTAAATTTTTCAGTCATTGTAGCTATATCTACACAAGGATAATTCATATTGATAGCCGCAGCTCTAACAGCTATTGCAGCATTTTGTTGGTTAGTGGAACTTACTGTTAAATCTAATCCATTAAGGAAGGCTTTATCCGTTTTCGTTCTACCTATAGCATCCCAAATCTTCATTAATGCTGTTGACCAGATTTGTCCATCGGTATGAATTTGATTGACTAAACCACCACTATAAGAAGCATCATAATTTGTAATTCTTCCATCCCAAAAAGTATTATGTCCATCCCAACTAAAAACATAATCGTATTCTGCAGTTGTATTTGCCCATTGATTTAAACTTCTGCTATAAGACACTGCCCAATAGTCGCCACAACCTTCGCTAAGCCCATTAACTTGTGAAAGTCCACCACCAGTAATCCAATCATGAATACCGTGTCCTAATTCGTGTAAAACTACATCGGCATCCTCTGCATCATCAACTCCACCTTCTCCAAATTGCAATTGCCCGTCAGCATAAAATGAGTTGTCGTCTGAATTGGCGCCATGTGGGTCAAAAAATACTGCGCCAGCATTGGCTGATTGATAGGGAACGCATGTAATTCCTAATGTTTGATTAATGTATCTTAAACTTTTATCTATGTGATAAAAAGCATTTACTGCTTCAAACCCATCTTGATTTCTGTTAAAAATAAAGTTTGGGGTTGTTTGTGTAAACATTCCTTTATTAGGGCTACCAAGTTCTTTGATTTCTGCATAAGCACTTTTTAGTTTATAAGTAGTTCCCGTTAAATCTATTTCTGGTAATATCACATCAACTCTAGCATTATCCAAAGCCGTATTGGTTACATCTCCTATTCCTGCTCCATCTGCATAACTTCCGCCATAAGAAACACCAGCTTTAGATAATGGATCAGGATTAAATACTTTTGCAGTTCCTGTTACTAAGGCTAAAGGTGCCATTGGAGCCATTGATTTTTTTCCTTTTTTTTCATGTTTACCATAATAATAAGCCACATCTTTTGTGCTCAATACATCACCCGATTGCGCATCAATAATGGTTTCCCAACTTCCTGTTTTTGCATATGAATCTGTTAAAACTCTGTATACTAATTTTGTGCATTCTAATTTGTTATATACAAACAATTTACATTCTTGAAAAATAATATCGCTATCGATTTTTAATGTTTGATTTGAAATAGCAATTGCATTTTCTTTAGTAAACGAAGGTTGTACATTAATATTGGCTACCCTTTTATCATAGGTAGATGCAGTGCTAGTAATTTCATTGTCAGGCGAAAAGTGAATAAGGATTTCAGAGTCAAACACCGGAATTCCATTCTTTACTTGTTGGAAACGCAAAGTTTCACCTGCTTGGGTTTTTCTTACCATTTTCAAAGAAAAACTATCTTCAGGATTTATTTCTAAAGACTTTTTATTTGATAGTATCCAAGCCCTGGCCTCTGCTTCTTTTGGAGAAGTTTGTGCATTGCTGATGGTTGCATAAGCTAAGATAGCTAAAATAATATAGTTTAGTTTGAATTTCATATCAATTTAATTGAGTAATTTTTTGAAATATATAATTCACAAATCAACAAATTGTTTTTGTAAAATCATATTAATTTTTAATTAAGTAATCCTTTTTTCAAAATTTGTCCGAATTCATACATATCTTCATAAGAACAATAGAATGGTGCTGGTGCTAATCGAATAACATTTGGTTCACGCCAATCGGTAATTACTCCATTTTTCATTAAATACTCAAACAAGCTTCTGCCTTGACCGTGAAGAAATACTGAAAGTTGGCAAGCACGCTCTTCTTGTTTATTGGGCGTAATAATTTCGAATTCTGTCCCATCAATTTCGTTATCAATTTCATGAAGAATGAATTCTAAATATGCCGTTAATTGATTTCTTTTTTTTATAAGTTTTTCCATTCCTACTTCGGCAAATATCTCTACTGAAGCTAAATAAGGTGCCAAAGAAAGTATTGGTAAATTGCTTACCTGCCATCCATCTGCCCCTATAATTGGGTCGAATTCTGACTCCATTTTGAAGCGGTGTTCCTTATTTTGGGCCCACCATCCACCAAAACGAGCTAACTCTTTATTCGTATGATGCTTTTCGTGAATAAAGCAACCGGAAGCATTTCCTGGTCCTGAATTCATATATTTATAACTGCACCAAGCTGCAAAATCTATATCCCAATCATGAAGTTGTAATTCGATATTACCAGCAGCATGGGCCAAGTCAAAACCAACCATGGCTCCTGCGTTATGTCCAGCTTCGGTGATTGCTTTCATATCAAAAACTTGTCCAGTATAATAGTTTACACCTCCTATTAACACTAATGCTAACTCATCACCCACATCGTTAATTTTAGCAATAATATCTTCTAATCGAATATTGTGTTCGCCTTCTCGTCTTTTGATTTCTACAATAGTATTTTCTGCTTTGTAACCATGAAAATTGACTTGGGTTTGAAACATATACTGATCGGAAGGAAAGGCCTTTTCTTCACAAATGATTTTATAACGCTTTGCAGTAGGGCGATAGAAAGAAACCATTAGCAAATGTAAATTAACGGTTAACGTATTCATTACCGTTATTTCGGATGGCTTTGCTCCTACTATTTTGCTCAACGGATTAGCGAAACGTTCGTGGTAATCCCACCATGGTTTCTCTGCATAAAAGTGACCTTCAACTGCTAAATTTGCCCAATCGTTCATGATATCATCTATATATATTTTTGCACTTTTGGGTTGTAATCCTAAAGAATTTCCAGTAAAGTAAATAACGTTTTTACCATTGTGTTGTGGAAAAATAAACTTGTCTCTATAGTTTTTTATTTCGTCATTTGAATCGAGTTGTTGTGCAAATTCGGGGGTATTTTTGAAGGTCATTGTTTGTTTCGTTTGAATTGTAAAAGTAGAAAAAAGTAGAAAAAAGAAAGAAGAAAGAAGAAAGAAATTTGGTCAAAATTTATAAGGATAAAAAAATCCCAACATATCTGCTGGGATTAATAGTAAGAATTTGAAACAAATTCAAATTAAATAATTAGCATGGCATCACCATACGAATAGAATCGGTATTTTTCTTTAATGGCTTCTTCATAGGCTTTTTTCATTAAATCATGGCCACAAAAAGCTGAAATCATCATTAACAAAGTTGATTTTGGTGTATGAAAATTAGTAACCATACAATCAGCAATACTGAAATCATAAGGTGGAAAAATAAATTTATTGGTCCAACCTGTATAAGGATTTAACTTTCTCGCCGATGACACTGAACTCTCAATCGCACGCATAGATGTAGTACCAATACAACATACTTTTCCTTTTCTTGCTTTAGCACTATTTACTATATTGCAAGCTTCTTGAGAAATAATTAACTCTTCTGAGTCCATTTTGTGTTTCGATAAATCTTCTACTTCAACAGGATTAAAAGTTCCTAAACCAACGTGTAATGTAACTTCTGCAAAATTAATACCTTTTATTTCCAATCTTTTTAAAAGATGTTTTGAAAAGTGTAAACCAGCTGTTGGGGCTGCCACTGCTCCTTCTTCTTTAGCATAAATAGTTTGGTAACGTTCAGCATCTTCTTCAGTTACTTCACGGTTGATGTATTTTGGTATTGGCGTTTCGCCTAGTTCCGTTAATTTTTTTCTAAACTCGTTATAGGAACCATCATAAAGGAAACGCAAAGTTCTACCACGAGAAGTTGTATTATCTATTACCTCAGCTACTAATGAATCGTCTTCACCAAAATATAGTTTATTTCCAATTCTAATTTTACGAGCAGGATCAACCAAAACATCCCAAAGACGTTGTTCAGCATTTAATTCTCTTAATAAGAAAACTTCAATACGTGCACCGGTTTTTTCTTTGTTTCCATACATTCGAGCAGGAAAAACTTTAGTATTGTTCAAAATCATTACGTCGCCATCATCAAAATATTCGATAATGTCTTTGAATAATTTATGTTCAATGGTTTTGGTTTTTCTGTTTACGACCATCAATCTTGATTCGTCTCTGTTTTCTGATGGAAATTCTGCTAATAATTCGGTTGGTAAATTGAATTGGAAGTGCGATAATTTCATAAATATAATTTAAGATTTAGGATTTAGTATTTAGTATTTTACTTCTAAATTTAAATCGTGTGCAAATATACTATCGTGAGATAGCGAATGTCAAGTGTTTTGGTGTTTATTTTTGTAAAAGGTTCTGAAGCACTGAGTTGCTTAGGATGTTAGATTTTGCTAAAGTTTGGAAATATTAAATCCGATTCTTTTTAAATCTTCCCAAAAAGTCGGATAAGATTTTGAAACTACTTCAGCCTCCTCAATGATGATAGATGTTTTTAGTGCCAAAGGCGCAAAAGCCATCGCCATTCGATGGTCTTGATAGGTTTTTATGCTACAGTTTGGATTGATGTGGTTTGATGGTTTCAAAGTTAAACTATCATTTGTAACAGAAACTAGTGCGCCTAATTTGGAAAGCTCCGTTTTCAATGCTACTAGCCTATCGGTTTCTTTTATTTTAAGTGTATGCAAACCTGTTAAATGGCAACCTAATCCTAGCCCGAAGCAAGTTACTGCTATGGTTTGTGCTATGTCGGGAGAATTGTTTAATTGATAATAGATAATAGATGATTGATAATTATTAGTCTTTTTTAGGATAATTGAATTGGTTTCAAAAATTGTTTCCACCCCGAAGTTTATATAGATTTCAGCTAAAGCACTATCGCCTTGTAAACTATTTTTTTTATAACTAGAAAGTGTTATTTCAGTTCCAATTTCAGATAAAGCTATTATGGAATAGTAATAGGATGCTGATGACCAATCGGATTCAATAATTATTGATTTGGGATGTAGGATTTGGGATTTAGGATTTATTATTATTTTATTTCCAACAAACGATGTTTCAATACCTATTTCATTAAGTAGTTCCAAAGTCATATTGATGTAGGGAACAGAAGTAATTTCTCCTTCTAATGTCAATTCTAATCCATTTTCAAGTTTTGGAGCGATTAAAAGTAAAGCTGAGATATATTGGCTACTGACATTGGCAGCTAGTGCAACTCTGTTCTGTGTTAGTTTCTTTCCATTTATTTTTATAGGTGGAAAACCTTCGTTTGATTCATAGCTAATTTCCGCTCCAAGTTGACGCAGTGCATCTACTAAAATTTTAATGGGTCTTTCGTGCATTCGAGAAGAACCAGTTAGCACTACTTCACGGTTTTCTTGTATGGCAAAAAAAGCCGTTAGAAATCGCATGGCGGTTCCTGCATGGTGAATGTCTATAAGTTGTGGGTTATGAGTTTCGGGTTGAGAGTTTTGCAATGCTTGTTTCATCACTTCTGAATCATCCGAATTTGAGGTGTTTTTCAGAGTTAAGTTTGGAAATAAAGCTTGCAATAATAACAATCTGTTGGTTTCGGATTTACTTCCCGTGATTGAAATTTCGAGTTTCGAGTCACGAGTTTCGAGTTTTGCAATATGTTTTAGAAGTAGATCCATTTTTAGTTATTTCACAGAGAGACACAAAGGAGCACAAAGATACACAGAGAAAATCTTAATACTTAATACTACTTCAGTTTTTCATTGTTATGATGCCTATCATGGTCACGATTAGTTTTCAAATCCATTTTTTTATCAAAAGCGGATTGCAAGTCAATTCCTGTTTGATTAGCTAAGCACAAAACTACAAAAACCACGTCGGCTAGTTCTTCGCCAAGGTCTTTGTTTTTATCACTCTCTTTTTCGGATTGTTCACCATAGCGACGGGCAATGATACGGGCAACTTCGCCCACTTCTTCGGTAAGCTGTGCCATATTGGTTAGTTCGTTAAAGTAACGAACACCATGGTTTTTAATCCAATTGTCTACTTCTAGTTGTGAGTTTTTTAAGTTCATTTTATTGTTTTTTATTTCTATTGGCAAAATAAGCATTGATTTTAGGTAATATAAAAGTATCAAAAAGTCCCATAAAAACTCCAAAAAACAAACCTTGTTGAGTTGCCGCCTTTAAATTGTGATCGGCTTCTGAAAAATACATTAATACTCCAAAAAGCAATCCGTAAATTATAAAACCAGTTATGAAAGTGATAAGTTTTTGTTTCATTTTATTGCTTATTTTTTGTGTCAATAATTATGGTTACGGGTCCGTCATTCACAAGTGCTACTTTCATATCGGCACCAAATTGACCTGTTTGGACTTTTTTGCCTAATTCATTTTCTAATTGTTGAACGAAGTTTTCATACAATGGAATGGCAATTTCGGGTTTGGCAGCTTTGATATACGAGGGGCGATTGCCTTTTTTTGTTAAGGCATGCAATGTGAATTGACTCACCACTATTATTTCTCCTTGAATGTCATTGATTGAAAGATTCATTACTTGGTCTTCATCTGCAAATATTCTAAGGTTGGCTATTTTAGGAGTCAACCAATTGATATCTTCTTGGTTATCGGCATCTTCAAAACCTATAAACACAAGTAAGCCTTGTTGAATATTGGCAACATTTTCATGGTTGATAGTAACTGACGATTGACTTACTCTTTGGATGATGGCTCTCAAAATAATTTTTGATTGAAGATTAACGATTTTTGATTGAAGATGTTTGTAATACTGAAAACTGTGACTGTGAACTAATTTTTTCTTGTTTCATCACTGGTAATTCGGTCGTCATTATAGACATCAGATCGATAATGCTCATCATCGCCTTCGAGTATTTTAAGGTAACTGTTATAACGTGACCAAGCAATTTTATCGGATTCAAGAGCCGCTTTCACTGCACAATTTGGTTCTTCTTTGTGGAGACAATTATTGAATTTACATTGGTCTTTTAGTTTAAAAAACTCAGGAAAATAATCGCTTATTTCTGTTGGTTGCATATCTACAATTCCAAAACCTTTTATTCCTGGTGTGTCAATAATTTTGGCATCAAAGGACAAGTCATACATTTCAGCAAACGTAGTAGTGTGTTGGCCTTGTTTGCTTTGCTCTGAAATGTTCTTTGTTTTTAGGTTTAGATTAGGCTCTAACGCATTAACCAAAGTAGATTTTCCAACACCAGAATGCCCTGAGAACATGCTTACTTTTCCTAGCATCATGTCTTTTAGTTGGTCTAATCCTTTTTGTTCTTTGGCGGAAACTCTCAAACATTTATATCCTATTTGGGAATAGACATATTGTAAAAACAATTGTTCATCTACCATTGCTTCATCAAATGTGTCTATCTTATTGAAAACCAAGATGGCTTCTATGCCATAAGCTTCGGCAGTAACAAGAAACCTATCTATAAAACTAGTAGTGGTTGGCGGATTATTGATAGTAATTAAAAGAAAAACTATATCAATATTGGAAGCTATTATATGTGTTTGTTTGGACAGATTGACCGACTTTCTGACGATATAATTTTTTCTATCGTGAATGTTATGTATCGTTCCTGTTACTGTATCTGAAGAGTCATCTAATTCAAAATCTACTATATCACCTACCGCAATTGGGTTGGTGCTTTTGATTCCTTGCATGCGGAATTTACCTTTGATACGACATTCAAAGACTTCATTTTCTGCTGTCTTTACGGTATACCAACTTCCGGTAGATTTATAAACTAGACCAGTCAAATTAATTTCGAGTTATGAATTACTAATTACAAAGGTAAAAAAATGCAACTGTAATTGACTTATTTTATCCATTTATGATTTTTTCCTGATGACTGATACTTTCTTGGTGAATGGCTTTAAAAAGTTTTAGAATAAATTCTTCGCTCAGTCCTTTTTCTTCGCCATCGAGAATCATTTTTCCTAGGATTTCATTCCATCTTTTGTTTTGTAAAACGGCAACGTTTTTTTCTTTCTTCAAAGTACCAATTTGTTCCGCCACTTTCATTCTATTTCCTAAAATCTCTAATATTTTACTATCTGCTATATCAATATTAGCTCTAAGTTTACTCATTTTGGTATTATAATCATCTTCTTCAACTGTCATTTTCTTTACTCTTAAATCTTCGAAAATTTGTTTCAGAACCGTTGGAGTAACTTGCTGTGCTGCATCGCTCCAGGCATTGTCTGGGTCAATATGTGTTTCTATAATTAGTCCGTCATAATTCAAATCTAAGGCTTGTTGTGATACTTCTTGAATCATGTTACGATTTCCAGTAATATGCGATGGATCACAAATCAATGGTAAGTCAGGAAAACGACTTTGTAACTCGATGGCAATTTGCCATTCGGGAATGTTCCTATATTTAGTTTTTTCATAAGTTGAAAATCCTCTGTGGATTACTCCTAGTTTTTTTATTCCTGCATTATACAATCGTTCTACACCACCAATCCATAAAGCCAAATCAGGATTAACGGGATTTTTAACTAAAACTATTTTGTCCGTATTTTGTAAAGCATCTGCAATTTCTTGAACAGCAAATGGATTTACGGTAGTTCTGGCACCAATCCACAACACATCAATATCGTGTTCTAAAGCTAATTTCACATGAGCAGCATTAGCTACTTCAGTTGCCATTAGCAAACCTGTTTCGGCTTTTGCTTTTTGCAACCATTTTAATCCTATGACACCAACACCTTCAAATCCTCCTGGACGCGTTCGAGGTTTCCAAATCCCAGCACGAAAAATAGAAACATCTGAATCTTTTAATTCGTGTGCAATTTTCAAAACTTGATCTTCGGTTTCGGCACTACATGGTCCAGCAATAACTAAAGGATGTATTAGTTTAAAATCATCCAACCATTTTCTGTTGTCTATTGTTATGTTCATAGCTTTTTATCTTTTATAAAATTAATTTCTTTTCTATTAAAATCTATTTATTGCATCTTGTATTTTGGCTTCGGTAACACATAATGAAAATCGTATATAACCTTCGCCATTGCTACCAAATATAGTTCCTGGGGTGATAAAGACATGTTTTTCAATCAATACTTCGTCAATGAATTTTTCTGCTGATGAAATGCCTTTTGGTAATTTTGCCCAAACAAATAATCCAACACTGTTCTTGTCAAAACTACAGTGTAATTTTTCGGCTAGTTCAAAAATCAAATTTCTCCTTTTAGCATAAATATCGTTCTGACTTTTGAACCATGTTTTACCTAGTTTCAATGCTTCAATGGCTCCTTTTTGAATTCCATAAAACATGCCACTATCCATATTACTTTTAACTTTCAAGACAGCTTCGATTAAAGTTGCATTTCCTAACACCATGCCAACACGCCATCCAGCCATATTAAACGTTTTTGACAATGAATTTAATTCTAAAGCCACCTCTTTTGCTCCTTCAACTTGCAATATCGAAATTGGATTGTCATTCAAAACAAAAGAATAAGGATTGTCATTTACAATCAAAATATGATGTTTTTTGCCAAAAGCAATAAATTTTTCAAATAACTCAAAGGTTCCGTTGGCTCCAGTAGGCATATGAGGATAGGAAACCCACATTAATTTTACTCTGGATAAATCTTTTTTTTCTAAAGCTTCAAAATCAGGAAACCAATTCTTTTCTGCAACCAAATCATACGTTATAGCTTTTGCTTGCACCAACTCTGTAACCGAAGCATAGGTTGGATAACCAGGATTTGGAATTAACACCTCATCCCCTTCGTTTAAAAAAGCCAATGAAATGTGCATAATTCCTTCTTTAGAACCCATCAATGGTAAAATCTCGGTATTGAAATCTAGTGTGACATCAAATTTATTTTTATAAAAACTAGCTATTCCTGTTCTCAGTTCTGGTAAACCTTGATAACTTTGATATTCGTGGGCTTTGTCTTCAAACATGGCTCGCTGAATAGCCTCAATCACTGAATGATGTGGAGTCAAATCTGGACTACCAATTCCCATATTTATAACTGGTTTTCCTTCGGCAATTAATTGACGAACTTCCTTTAGTTTTTTGGAAAAATAATACTCCTCTACTGCTTGTAATCGTTTAGCGGTTTTTATCATAGTCTTCCGTTTTTATATTCGCCCAACACTTTAAAATGTGTAGTCATTAATTCTAAAATCTTTTTGGCCTTCTCATAATGTTTGTATTTTTCAAAAACTACATCTACAAAAAAGGAATATTGAAAAGGGGTTTCAATAATGGGCATCGATTGGATTTTGGTTAAGTTCAATTTACTGTTATTCATTACATTTAGTATAGTTGCCAAACTTCCTGGTGTATCATCCAATTCAAATTTTATAGATGCTTTATTGATTTCTTCTTTGATTAATTCTTTATTTTCAGTTTTCACAATCACAAATCGGGTTTTGTTACTTTGCACCGTGTGAATTCCTGCTGCCAAAATATCTAAATCATACAATTTTGCTGCAATTGGTGCTGCAACGGCACCAATTCCATTTAGTTTTTCTTCTTGAATTCTTCTTGCAGTTTCTGCAGTGTCTCCACTTTCCACTAATTTGATATGTGGGTATTGACTAAAGAATACAGCACATTGCAATAACGCAATGGGATGGGAATGTACTTCTTTGATTTCTTCTATTCTTTGTCCTCTCAAGGCCATCAAATTCATGTGAATATCTAAATAATGTTCGCCAATAATTTGCAAATTGTTTCTATCAATTAGGGCGTAATTTGGAACAATAGAACCCGCAATAGAATTTTCTAATGCCATTACGCCTTTCTGTGTCTTATTTTCAACCAAGCTTTTCACTAAATCATCAAACGACATACATTCATCCAAATCGAATTCTTGATGAAAATATTCCTCTGCCACCTGATGATGAAAAGAACCTTTTATGCCTTGTATTGCAATTTTTATTTCCATTTTAAAATTTGGTTATTAAATTCAGAATAAAAAAAATCCCGATTTACATCGGGATTGTATCTTTAGTTAAATGATTTCTTTTAAAATAACTATACGACAATCCCTTTTCTTTCCCAGAAGTAATAAAAAGAATTGTTATAATATGTAGCGTTTTGTAACATAACTTTGTTTTGTTGTTTTGCTAAAGTAGAAAAATAAAGTATAGCTTTTATAAAAAATAAATAAAAAATTTACGCTAACGTTTTCGTAATATCTTAAAAAGCGGATTACTTCTTTATCCTTTGATTAATTATTACATTTGCTTCAAATAATACGCTATGTCGATAGAAGTTTTAAATATTTCAAAAAGTTATGGTGCTCAAAAAGCACTTGATAATGTCTCGTTTTCCATAAAAAAAGGAGAAATTGTTGGTTTTCTTGGTCCAAATGGAGCCGGAAAATCTACATTGATGAAAATTTTGACAACTTTTATTCATGCAGATGAAGGAACTGCTTTTGTGAATGGCAATGATGTAAACGATTCCCAATTGAAAGTACAACGATCTGTTGGCTATCTTCCGGAACACAATCCGTTGTATTTAGATTTATACGTTCGCGAATATTTAGCTTTTAATACTGATGTTTACAATGTAGCTAAATCACGAATTGAAGAAGTAATTCAACTCACAGGATTATCAACTGAAAGTCATAAAAAAATTGGACAATTATCTAAAGGATACCGTCAACGTGTTGGCTTAGCCACCGCGCTTTTACACAATCCTGATGTATTGATTTTAGACGAACCAACCACTGGTCTTGACCCAAATCAATTAGTTGAAATTAGGAATGTCATAAAAAATGTAGGTAGAGACAAAACTATTTTTCTTTCAACGCACATAATGCAAGAAGTAGAAGCCATCTGTGACCGCGTAATCATCATTGACCATGGAAAAATCGTTACCGATAAAAAACTAGACAAACTGGTTTCTGAAGAAAAAGAACAAATTATAGAAGTGGAATTTGACAAAACTATCGACGAAGCTTTATTGGCAAATTTAACAAACATCAAAACCTACAAAAATACTTCTGATAACATTTGGATACTGACTTTTAACACCGAAGAAGACATGCGACCGAAAGTTTTTGACTTCGCTCAAGAATATGGTTTAAAAACACTTCAAATAAGTTTGAGAAGCAAAAATCTCGAGCAAATTTTTAG
>CALPPS020000023.1 GCA_943325515.2 Flavobacterium psychrophilum | reverse complement strand
CTACAGTTGAGCCTATAAATTTAAACCCACGCTTTTTTAAATCTTTACTAATTTCATCAGAAAGAGACGTTGTGGCTTGAATTTCTTTAATGGTTTTTATGTTGTTATCAATAGGTTTTCCATCGGTAAATTTCCAAATGTAGTTTGAAAAACTCCCAAATTCTTCTTGCACTTTCATAAAAGCAATGGCATTGGCAATTGTTCCTCTAATTTTTAGTTGATTTCGGATAATACCAGCATCTTGCAATAATTCTTGAACTTTATTTTCATTATAATTGGCTATTTTCTTGTAATCAAAAAAGTCAAAAGCATTGCGAAAATTATCTCTTTTCTTCAAAATAGTGTACCAACTTAATCCCGCTTGAAATGTTTCTAAAACTAGAAATTCAAATAATTTATCATCTTCATAAATTGGATTTCCCCATTCGTTATCGTGATAATCTCTATACAAATCGTCTTTTTCACACCAAGCGCAACGAATTTTATTTTCCATCTTTTGCAATGTAATTTCTAATCAAGTAATGGCCTAAATAAATAAACGGTGTCATTAAGACTGCAATTATTAATTTAACAAAATATCCTGTAAATGCTGATGTAATAAAAACTTCTGTTTTCATTTTTCCTGTCATCCAAAAAGCAATACCCAAGACAATAAAACTATCAAACAATTGCGAAATAACGGTTGAGCCTGTACTTCTAAGCCAGATCATTTTATTGCCCGTTCTGTTTTTTACAAAATGAAAAATAGTAACATCTATCAATTGTGAAACCATAAAGGCGATAATACTTCCAACGATAATCCACATACTTTGACCAAAAACGCCTTTGAATTGGGCATCGGTAACTAGGTTTTTTCCATCAACGGCCGGAATTTGCATCGCCAAATAAAGAATTACAAAAGTATAAGCTATTAAACTAGCCGTTATTAAAGACAGTTTACGAACACCTTTTTCACCAAAATAGTCATTGATTAAATCAGTGGTAACAAAAACAATTGGCCAGGGCAAAATACCAATACTCATGACAGCCGAACCCACATGAATTAACTTTCCGCCAATGAGTTCTGCCACTACAGCATTGGTAATGAAAATTCCAGCCAGAACAACGTAAACGGTATCTTTTTTTGATTGAAACATAAAATTTAATTTTCTGATTTCTCAAATTTATACAAATATGTGAAACGATTTTCAACTATTTTTTTGATTACTTTTGAGGAAATACTTTTAAACAATGAAAAGAATAATTTTAGCACTCATTATGATTGTCCCAATTTTAGAAACTAACGCTCAAAACACTACTAATCCTCTATCGAAACTTTGGAATGGACCTTACGGTGGTATTCCAGCTTTTAACGATTATAAAGTAGCCGATTTGAAACCTGCTATTGCAATAGCAATTCAGGAAAAACTGGATGAGATTACTAAAATTGCATCCAATCCAAAACCAGCAACTTTTGAAAATACTATAGTAGCTTTGGAAAAAACCGGTAAAAAACTAAGTCAGGTAAAAGCTGTTTTTGATATTTATAGTTCCAATTTAAATAGTGCAGAATTTGAGCCTATTGAAACTGAAATGACACCAAAATTCTCAGAACTGAACAACAAAATATATCAAAACGCAATGTTATTTGATAGAATTTCAGCAGTTTATAATTCAAAAGAAAAAAGTAAATGGAGTGGAGAACAAAATCGATTAGTTTGGTATTATTATTCAAATTTTGTTAGAGAGGGCTCTAAAGCCGATGCCAAAAGCAAAAAAAGAATTGGAGAAATCAATCAAGAATTAGCTGGACTTTTTACTAAGTTTAGTCAAAATCAATTGGCTGATGAAAGTAATTATTATGTATCATTAAAAACAGAAACTGATTTCGATGGCTTGCCAAAAGAGTTAAAAGATGCTGCCATAGCAGAAGCCAAAGAGCGAAAAATTAACGTCATGGGTTGTATTGCTAATACCCGTTCGTCTGTGGAGCCTTTTTTAACCTTTTCTAATAGAAGAGATTTAAGAGAAAAAGCATTTCAAATCTTCACTAGTCGAGGCGACAATGAAAATGCGAATAACAACAATGCAACTTTAGTTCAAATATTAAAACTTCGTGCTGAGAAAGCAAAACTACTTGGTTTCAAAACCTTTGCCGATTGGAGTTTGTCTAATACGATGGCGCAATCACCACAAAAAACTTTAGATTTAATGCTGTCCGTATGGAAACCAGCCGTAGAAAAAGTACATCAAGATGTAGCCGAAATGCAAAAATTAGCTGATGCCGAAGGAGGAAATTTCAAAATACAACCATGGGATTATCGCTATTATGCAGAAAAAGTGAGAAAAGCAAAATATGATATTGATGAAAATCAAATTAAACCTTATTTGCAATTAGAGAAACTAAGAGAAGGCATGTTTTGGGTAGCAGGTGAAATATTTCATTTAGGGTTTAAACAAGTATATAACATTCCTGTTTTTCATCCTGATGTGAGAGTTTTTGAAGTTTCAAATACTAAAACTGGTAAAGTTGTTGGGGTTTGGTATTTTGATCCATATGCACGAAAGGGGAAACGTTCTGGAGCATGGATGACAGCTTACAGAGACCAAAGCAGAGTTGATGGTGATATAATTACCATGGTGTCTAACAACTGTAATTTTATCAAAGGAAATGACAACGAACCTATTTTAATTTCTTGGGAAGATGCCAGTACGTTATTCCATGAATTTGGTCATGCTTTACATGGTTTAAATTCGAATGTAACTTACCCAAGTTTATCAGGAACTAATGTTCCTAGAGATTATGTAGAGTTTCCATCGCAAATATTAGAAAGATGGTTAGCAACTCCAGAAGTATTAAATCGTTTTGCTATGCATTATAAAACAGGTGAACCAATGCCAATGGATTTAGTAAACAGAATTGAAAAAGCAGCTTCATTTAATGAAGGTTTTTCTACTGTTGAGACAATCTCGAGTTCTTTAGTAGATATGAAACTACACTTGTTGGAAAACCCAAACATAGACCCAAAGCAATTTGAAAAGCAAACCTTAGCCGATTTAAAAATGCCATCTGAAATTGTTATGCGCCATCGCATTCCTCAGTTTGGGCATATCTTTTCTAGCGATGATTATGCTGCAGGCTATTATGGCTATTTGTGGGCAGATGTTATCAGTGCTGATGCTACTGAAGCCTTTACCGAAGGAAAAGGAATGTATGATGCTGCAGTGGCAAAACGTCTTTATGATAATGTATTTAGCGTCGGGAATACAATTGACCCTGAGATTGCTTATAAAAAATTTAGAGGCAGAAGTGCGAACTCTGATGCTTTAATGCGAGCAAGGAATTTCCCTGTTGATAAGAAGTAATTGTAAAACAAAAAACCCAAATCATTTGATTTGGGTTTTTTAAAATCTTGAATTTAATAATTACCCTAGAGCAACTCTTTTGAAACCAGTAATTTCAACATTGAATCCTTTAACATAATCGGCTACTTTTTTACTATCATCTTTGATGAAGTTTTGGTCTAATAAGGCTTTCTCTTGATCTAAAGTTGTATTATCAGAGATGAAACGTTGTACTTTTCCTGGAATAATTTTATCCCAAATTTGTTCTGGTTTTCCTTCCGCTTTTAATTCTGCTTTAGCATCTTCTTCCGCTTGTTTTAAAACTTCTTCAGTCAGTTGAGAGAAAGAAATATATTTAGGAACATTTTTCAAAGTTTTTCCTAAACGTTTTGCTTCTTCATTTTCTTTTTCAATTACAGCAATACGAGCAGCAAGTTCAGAAGCAACAAAATCAGAATCAAAATCTTTGTAAGATAATGTATCAGCTCCCATTGAAGCTACTTGCATTGAGATATCTTTTGTTAAAACGTCTCCGTTGGCAATTGGCGCAGAAATAGCAGTTAAGGCAGCAATTTTGTTAACGTGAACATAAGATCCAACGAAAGCCCCTTCTAAGATTTCAAAACCACCTATTTCAATTTTTTCACCGATAACACCAGTTTGTTCGATTAATTTTTCAGCCACAGTAATTCCGTTGAAATCTGATGCTAAGAATGCTTCTTTAGAAGAGAAGTTGATTGCTTTTTGCACTAATTCTTTAGCTAAAGTTACGAAAGATTCATTTTTACCTACGAAATCTGTTTCGCAGTTTAAAGTGATGATTGCTCCTTTAGTATTGTCAGCATTGATAAAAGAAACAGCAGCTCCTTCAGAAGAATCACGGTCAGAACGGTTAGCAGCAACTTTTTGCCCTTTTTCTCTTAGGTTTTGTATAGCTTTATCGAAATTTCCTTCCGCTTCGACTAAAGCTTTTTTACAGTCCATCATTCCGGCACCTGTAGTTTGTCTTAATTTATTTACGTCTGCAGCAGTAATTGTGATTGTTGACATAATATTTTTTATTTTAAAAGTTCAAATTTTTTGTAAAAATAAATTACGAATTACGAATTAAAAATTACGCTTTATATACGTAATCCTATATTCATAATTCGTAATTGTTTTGTTTTATTCTTCAGATTTAGTCTCTTCAGTAGTTTCTGCTTCTGGTGCAGCTTCTACTTCAACTACCGCTTCTACTTCAACTACCGCTTCTACTTCTGGAGTAGCTTCAACAGTTGGTGCTTCAACAGCAGCAACTACTTCCTCTGCTACTTCAGCTTCAGGAGCAACATCAGAATCAGAAGTTCTGTTAGCTAATCCGTCTTTAACAGCGTCAGTTACTAAAGTTAAAATTTTATCAATTGATTTTGAAGCATCATCATTGGATGGAATAACATAATCTACTTCACGTGGATCAGAGTTAGTATCAACCATTGCGAAAACTGGAATGTTTAATTTTTGTGCTTCTTTTATTGCGATGTGTTCAGCTTTGATATCTACTACGAATAACGCAGCAGGTAATCTTGACATATCAGCGATAGAACCTAAGTTCTTCTCTAATTTTGCACGAAGACGATCAACTTGTAATCTTTCTTTTTTAGACAATGTCATGAAAGTACCATCTTTTTTCATTTTATCAATAGAAGCCATTTTTTTAACGGCTTTACGGATAGTAACGAAGTTGGTCAACATACCACCAGGCCATCTTTCAGTGATGTAAGGCATGTTACAAGCTAATGCTTTTTCAGATACGATATCTTTTGCTTGTTTTTTGGTAGCTACAAAAAGTATTTTTCTACCTGATGCTGCGATTTTTTTTAAAGCTTCATTAGCTTCTTCAATTTTTGCAGCTGTTTTATATAGATTAATGATATGAATACCATTACGCTCCATATAAATGTAGGGAGCCATGTTTGGGTCCCATTTACGAGTCATGTGCCCAAAGTGAACACCTGCTTCTAATAATTCTTTTACGTCAATTTTGTTTGTCATTGTGTAATAGTTTACGTTCCGTATGATTAGCAATGAGTCTCTTTTTTTCGGCTTGAAGACTTTATGACTTTAAGACTTTCGACTTCATTTAGATGCTAAACTAATTCCCTTTTTACAAGGAATATCGACAACTTTGTTAATTTCAATTTTATAATGCTGCATTAATTTCAGCAACTTTTTGTAATAATTCGAGTAATCTTGAAAAAATACTGAAACGAGTTCAGAAACAATCTCAAAAGATACTAAAGCGAGTTCAGTGTTAACGTTTAGAGAATTGGAATCTCTTTCTCGCTTTTTTCTGACCGAATTTTTTACGTTCTACCATTCTTGGATCTCTTGTTAGTAATCCTTCTGGTTTAAGGATAGCTCTGTTTTCAGCTTCCACTTCACACATAGCTCTTGCAATTGCCATTCTCACAGCTTCTGCTTGGCCAGTTGAACCACCACCATGCACATTTACATTTACGTCAAAGTTAGTTGCATTTTCTGTCATAGACATGGGTTGCAATACTTTATACTGTAAAGTAGCTGTTGGGAAGTAGTTTTCAAATTCTCTTTTGTTTACGGTAATTTTTCCAGTTCCTTCTGAAACATAAACACGTGCCACAGCACATTTTCTTCTACCGATTTTGTGAATAACTCCCATTACTTTAAGTCGTTAAGATTAACGGTTTTTGGTTGTTGAGCGCCATGTTTGTGCTCGGAACCAACATTTACATTTAAATTTCGGAATAATTCAGCACCTAATTTGTTTTTAGGCAACATTCCTTTTACAGCCTTTTCTACTAATAATGCAGGATTTTTTTGTTGCATTACTTTAGCAGTCAAGCTTCTTTGTCCTCCTGGATAACCTGTGTGTCTGATGTACGTTTTGTCATCCAACTTGTTACCAGTTAGGTTGATTTTTTCAGAGTTGATAACTATAACGTTATCCCCACAATCAACGTGCGGCGTATAACTCGGCTTGTATTTACCTCTTAAAAGCATCGCGACTTTTGAAGCAAAACGACCTAAGTTATGACCTTCAGCATCTACAACAATCCATTGCTTGTCGGCATTGGCTTTGTTCACTGAAACTGTCTTGTAGCTTAATGTGTTCACAATAATTTATTTTAATTAAACATTCCATTCCCAATAAAGGGAGCGCAAAAGTACAATTATTTATCAATAAAGCAAATACGATTTTTTAAATATTTTTTTTTAGTCTTTATTTTTTGTAAAAATCCTATTATTTATAGGTCTTGGGAAGGATGTTTTAATCAAAATAATGATAAAATAGGAGTTACGATTTTGTTGTTTTTTATTTAAGTTTCATGCTTTTGCACCACAATACAGTATTTTTTTTGCTATTTTTACACTTTAACCAAGATAAAATGAAATCGAAAGCTACATTAAAACAAATTGCAAAAGAGTTAGGCGTTTCTGTTTCCACTGTTTCTAAAGCCTTGAACGGAAGTCCAGAGATAAGTGAACCTACTAAGCAACGTGTTCAGGAATATGCCAAATTAAAAAATTACAAACCTAATGTAATTGGATTAAACTTAAAAAACAGAAATACTAAAACCATTGGCGTTATTATTCCAAATATTTTAATTTCCTTTTTTGCCAAAGTATTTAGTGGTATCGAAAAAGTAGCTGATGAGAAGGGATACAAAGTAATTACCTGCATTTCAAACGAGTCTTCTGAAAAAGAAATTAATGCTCTCGAAATATTGAGCAATGGTACTATAGACGGATTTATTTTATCGATTGCCGAAGAATCTCAGAAGCTTCAAAAATTTGATCATTTTACCACTATCATTAATGAAGGAACTCCAATAGTAATGTTTGACCGTATAGCCGATGAGGTGAATTGTGATAAAGTTATTGTAGATGATTTCGAATCGGCAGTTAATGCTACCGAACATTTGATTAAAACTGGATGTAAAAAAATAGCACTGCTTTCCGCTAGTGATAATTTGAGTGTTGGAAAACTCAGAGTGCAAGGTTTTTTTAAAGCTATGGAAAACAATGGATTAAAAGCAGATGAAAATTTGGTTATTTTGACTAATAACAATGATGAATTCAATTCTAAAATTGACGACTTTTTTATAAAAAACAAACCCGATGGTATTTTTGCTCTTGATGAACATGCATCAGTAACGGCCATGAAACTCGGAATTCGAAACGGTTATAAAATTCCGCAAGAACTTTCTATTATTGGTTTTGCTGACGGACTCTGGTCGCGCAGAATGACTCCAAGTTTGTCAACAGTTAGCCAACATGCACCAGAAATTGGAGAAGTAGCTGCCAAATTGCTTATCAATAAATTAGAAAGCAAAGATGAAGCCTACACTTTTTCAACAACAACCATTAAGACTGAATTAAGACAAAGAGATTCTACGAAGAAATTATTCTAAAAATATAATTAGTTTCTATTAATTCTTTTTTCTTAAATACAAGTTCAAAAGTCATGTTATTTTTTAATGCTATTGCTTTTATTTTTTCTAAATCACAATCTTGGGAAAAAATGATATAACATTTGGTTTCTGATGATAGGGAACATGGTAATTGTCTGAACAGTTTTTCAAAATACTCGAAGTTTTCTCCGCAAAACCAAGCTTGTTCTTTTATGTTTTTTGGCTTTTTCGAATAATATGGCGGATTGATAACGATATAATCTAGAAATTTATTTTCGATTTTGTCGAATAAATCAGAATATATTACTTGTAAATCTAAATTATTTTTTTGAGCGTTTTTTTTTAAATACTTCAAAGCAATTTTATTAATGTCAGAAGCGGTGACTTCAGCTCTTTTTTTTCTGGCCAAAAGAGAAATGATGCCCGAGCCACAACCCAATTCCAAAAAGGTTTTGTTTTCCAATTCCAAATCTTGGATAAAATCTAACAGAATCTTGGTGCTAAAGGTGAACTGAGGCGGAAAAACATCGGGATGGATTTTGATTTTAATATCATCATATGTAAAATTTCTCGGTATGGAATAGTAGAGATTCAAACCAAACTTCAAAAAAGGATGCGATATTTTCTTCAATAAGTGTCTCATAAATTCTATTTTACACAATAGATTTGCGCAAATCTTACAGGTTTATTTTTCAATCATAATTTCCTTTAGATTTATATCGAATTATTCCGAATAAAAACCTTCGATCTCAGGTTGTCTGTATTTCCATAGCTTGTGCAAAGCCTTTATTTCATATGGATAATGATAAATCCCAGTTTTATAGCGCCAACTCGAAACCGACCGTAAAATGGTTTTCTTAAATCCGCGAATTCTAAAATCAGAAACTGTTGGGTAATAACCGTTCAATACTGTTTCAAAATTTTTAATCGTATCAATCATATAAGGCTTCAGCCAAGGCGTTAGTGGATTTTTTCTCAAATCGAAGTTTTCCCAACTCGGAGAAATCCAATCTTCTAAATGTTTAGGAAAAGAGAATCCGGCAGCGAGAATTTGTTGGTACAATTCGGAACCCACTGTAGGCACTGGGCTGAATAAATAAATAATGATTTCTGCATTGGAATTAATCTGTTTGATTTCTTTAATAAAATTGATATCCCATAAAATTTGGTCGTAAACATCTTTCTCAGTTTCGGCAGGCATTCCCAACACGAAAGACAATTCGGGAATTATATCGGCATTTTTCATTCGAAGAACAAAATCCTTTATCATTTGACCTGTTTGCGTTCCGCCTTTATTCATTTGTTTTAGTACGGCATCATTTCCGGTTTCTGCGCCTAAAAAAATCATTTTACAACCTGCTTTTCGCATAAATTTTAATTCGTCATCTGAATACATATTGATGGTGTCAATGCGTCCTTCGCCCCAATAGCTAATGTTGTCATTTAAAATTAGTTCTGAGAATTCCAAAACTCTTTTTTTAGCGGTAAAGAAATTATTGTCGTGAAATTCGACGGCGTCTATATTGTGTTTGTCTTTGAAATATTTGGCATCTTCATAAATTCTGTTTGCCGACATACCTTTCCATTTTGCATTAAAAATCGGTACAACCGCACAAAAGGAACAGGAAAAAGGGCAGCCCATACTCGAATGATATGACAAGGTTTTATTACCCATAAAGGTTTTGGCCAAATAATTTTGTACAGGATAAAATGAGTTTAAATACTCATATGGAAACTTCGGTAAGGTGTCCTGGTCAAGTAAAGCTTCGACAGTGGTTTTGATGATTTCGCCTTTTTCATCTTTATAAATTAAGTTTTTGATGAGAAAGATTTCTGCTTTTTTGTTTTGTTCCAATGCCGTAATCAATGATGGAAAAGCAATATCGCCAGGACCGTTGATAACATAATCTACATAACCCGAATCTAAACTAACCTTATACTGATTGGAAGCAAAATAGCCGCCCCAAATAGTTGTTATTTCAGGAAATTGTTCTTTAATTTTTTTGGTAAAAGGAATCGCCTGACGTAATTGAGGTCCTGGCATTACTGTAGAACCAAAATATTTATACTCACCCGTTTTAAGATGATTTTCAATAGTATGCCACGGATTTTCTTCCAAATTACCATCTACAAAAATATACTCGTATTTACCATGAATAGAAGCGCCAACTTGTAGAATAGAGTTGGGAATGCGGTGCTTACCGTTTGCACTTTTTGGATTGAATAGGATGATTTTGTTTTTTTTCATAATTTAGAATGCGCTGCAGCATCTGCTACAAGCCGGAAATAAGCCGCCACTGGACATTAAGTCGGCACGGAATTTTTTTAATTTTTGACCGTTCCAGATTTCCTGAAGCGAGTTATCATAAAGATTACCAATCGTCAAGTTATAACATCGACCATGTGATGGAATAATAGAGCCATCAGACTTAATCATCACATTAGAAAAAGCATCATTGCATATTTTGCCGATTATTTTTTCGGGTTTATGATAAAATTCAATTAGTTTTTCTTGGGTTTTAATCTCAGGTGAAAATGAAATAGGAAAGGCATAATCAGTATTTTTAATCTCTTGTATTTCGCTCCAAAGCAATTCCAAATCATAATTATCAATATTCGTCTCTTCTACGTTTGAAGCTGTCGCTAAATAGTTATTTCCCCAGAGCAGGTTATGTCTGTCAGCTACAGACTGCGGCGTGAAATTGGTGTGCATGAAACCAATGGTTTTTAACGGGTACTCTTTGAAAAAATCGGCAAATTCTTTTAAGTAGCCAATGTTCCATTCGGTGATGACACAAAAAATAGAGATATTCTGTTTGGGATTTAAATTCCAAATAGCGTCAATCCCTTCAATTGCTTTTTGAAAAGATTTTTGATGACCTCTTATTTCATTATGGATATCTTGTGGTCCGTCGAGAGAAATGAACAATTCATCAAGATTATTTTCTACTAGTGTTTTTGCTTTTTGTTTCAGTGTGAGGGCATTCGTAGTTATGGATGTTTTGATGTTTCTACTTTTGGCATATAACAAGGATTCTTCCAAATAAGGATACACCAATGGCTCTGTAAATCCATAGCCTAATCTTGACTTCGGATAATATAACGCTATATCATCAATTATTTTTTTTAATAATTCCAATGGCATATTCAGGGGTTGTGTGCCGATGAGGTTTTGAGCAAAATTGGTTTCCATTGTTTTTGTTCCGACATCACACATTTTGCAATGCAGGTTGCATACGTTATTCACACCCAATACAATCCACTCTGGTGAGAAAAAATAGCTGTTAGGTAAAATTTTTTGGTTTGCTTTTTTTATAAGATTCACTATCATTAAAAACTGATATTATATTTTAAAGCTCTGTAAGAATACCTAAAACTATTTGGATTGTTACTAAAACTCATGTCTAAAACTATATTTCCGTTTGCATTTACTTCTGTTATGTCTGATTTATTAGCATTTACTTGGGAAGTAATATTACCACCCCAACCAATAAAATAATTGCCATTTTGTAATTTTTGAGCAGAGCCCATGATATCAAAATACCTGCCTGTTTCAGTGTATTGGTTTGCAATTGTGGCTGTAAAATTGTTTTCGTCAATATCAAACTCAACAACTCTGGATTGTTGTGGTGTTTTCGTTACGCCATTATCAAAAAGTAACAGATTTCCATTGGGTAAAATAGTTGCATGATGTGGATGAGATATAATTTTATTTCCTGTTAAATTAAAATCATCATTACTTCCGCCAAATCGCCACATAATTTGACCTGAAGTTCGGTTAATTTTATAAATCTGATTCATATGTCTTGCTGAAACAATAAAATTATTATCATTTGGATCAATGGCAATCGAATTAAAATGAAAATAATCTACCTTAGGATTTGTAGCATATTGTTGGTAATAGATTGGATCTGTATGTTGCAAAAATTCAAGAAAATTGGCGCTATTCCATTCAAATATAACTTGACCATTTAATATTTCTTGAAAGGCAAAATCAATTAACTCAACGGAGTTAGCACCACCATAAGCATTCATATTTACACCAGGCCTATTAATATAAGCTGGTAAAATATAATGATTGTCATTAAAGTAAACAAAGTCGTGATTATCCGTTCTAATAGAGCCATGTCCATTATTTGGTAGTAATTCTAACTGTTTAATTTCATTAAAATTTTCATTCATAACAATAATTTTACCTAAAGTATGGTCGTTATAAGAATATCTTTTTTGGTTTGTATTTGTTTCAAAATATTTAAAATTAATAATTTGATTATTTGTTTTTTTGTAATACACTGGGAAACCATCATTATCAAGAATGGCTAAGTAATTGGTTGAATTTGGATTTGAATTTGAAAGATGAAACTGATTTATAAAAATATATCCATCAGAAGGATTATTTTTAGTAATTACATTTATTTTAGGCATATCTGATGGCAAATAGTGAATCGTATATTTGGTAGAAGTTTCATTATTTTTCCCCGATTGAATAACAATATCATCACCAATGTTCAATTTCAAACTTGTAATTTTGTTTTTCACTCTTACGCCGTTGATGTATATTTTTTTTGAATGATCATAATCATTCAGAGTGATTTGAATGTTTTTCAAAGTGTTCAATGATGTAATAAAATAGTCTTTTGTCTCAGGGTTAAATTCGGGATAAATTGAACCTGTAGAGATTTCAATAGAGCTTAACATAGTGTCTGTAATGCCATCTTCGGAACAAGAATGACACATCACAACAACTACTAATAATAAAAGACTCTTGTATAAATTAATGTATTTTTTCATATTTTTTTTTTGATTTGAATAAAAACATAATAACCAATTGTGCAATAGCTCCTCCTATAAGATTTTCTATTATTCCAAAATGGACTTTCAACAGCAAAAAGGATAACATCCAATTACAAATGGTACCAATAAATAAAAATAGAACTACTCGCTTTTCTTTGTGCTGTTTAAACAAACTAATAATTTCTATTCCATATACATACGACGGGAAAACATAAAAAAAAGCAACAAAATAAAACCAAATAGTTAGTTCTAAGTTCAAGAAATAGTGTAGTATTCCATAAACAAAAAGCAGAAAAATAGGAACTATAATCAGTCCGATTACCTCTAATACTTTTTTAGTTTTTTCGATTGTAATGTAGGAATTTCTATAAATATTTTTAGTAAATGGTGTGTAAATAAAAGTACTAATAGACATAATAAAAACCAATAAACCATTAATTATTTGGTAATCTGAAGTCGTTGTTTTGTTGTCAAATTGTTCAATAATGTACACGTCAATTTTGGAAGCTAAAAAGCCAAAAATAGACAATAATAAAAACCAAATACTATTTTTATAATAAGTAAAATTAAAGCTTGTATTTAATGAAAAAGTGTCTTTAAAATAAAGCAGATAGCAAATTCCTTTACTAAGTTGATAAAAACTATACACAATTAATAATTTTTCTAAGTTTATTGCTGTTGATAAGCTGTAAAAAAAAATTACAAAAATCAAGAAGCAACACAATTCTATTATTGATGAAGCATTGAACTTTTTTTCATAAACAACTAACACTTCATAGGAATGAATTAAAAATCTACCCAAAATCCAAATGGTTAGATAGCATCCAAATTCAATTCCAAAAAAGAAAAATCCAACTAATGAAAAGAGTAAAACTAAAGGAAATCGCGTTAGCAGAATAGAAGAAAAATCTACTTTAATTGTACTAGGAGTTTCACTGAATTTCCGCATTAAATATTCTTTATTCCCCCAGTTGATGATTTGTGTCACCAACAAAGAATACAATAATAGTGATACAAATTCTCCCCAAATTTCTTTAGAAAGATGTTGAACGACCATAAACGGAATGACCATTCCAATAGCAGAAACCAAAATTTGGCGCGATGCAGTAGATGAAATAAATCCGACTCTATTGAGATTTTTTATGTTCATTTGTGTACCATTTTTTGCTATGAATAAAATCCAATTCCTCTAACATAATCACTCAAGTAGACCACCATTTTTTATTCAATAAGACAGGTCTTAACTTATTATAGTTGTCAAATGTAAGACAAAGCCCATTTCAAACCAATAATAAATTTGTCGATAATATCATCGTGGTTTTGCAATTCATAATAGGCGTTACTTTCACAGGAAACAAATAATAGTATGATAGCGATAAAAGAAGCTTTTCCATGTTTTATTTGTTTATTTTCATTAATCCGCTGGCCAAAATCGATTTGGTTTTCAATTTCAAAGCTTTTATACTCGTTTTCGAAATTGCCCTGTGAAACTCGACTTCATTCACCACTTTACTCACCGCGTATTGGTAGTATTTTCTGGAATAGGTTCGTTTAAAATCAATTTCTCTGTCGGTGGAAGTTTCCCAATCGGGTTGTGTGGTAATTTTGTGTTCAATGTCGTTGTACAAACTCGTTCCTTTGATGGGATAAGCTATCGTAATTGTATACAAAGTCGGATTTGCCTCTTTCAAGTACTGAACAGTATTATGAATATCTTCTTCTGTTTCGCCAGGATATCCGAGCATTATGAATGTCCCTGTTTCAATTCCTAAAGCATTCGTGTCTTGAATCATTTTCTTAACATGATTTACATCTACACGACGATCCATCAAATCAATGATCTTTTGCGAACCACTCTCAGCACCAATCCAAATTCTGAAACAACCAGCTTCTTTCAAAAGCTGCAGGATTTCGTCGTTCAATCTTTCGGCTCGGGTAATGCATTCAAAGGGTATTTGAGCATTTTGTTTCACTACTTCACCGTGAAAGGCAGTTAGCCATTTATGACTTATTGTAAACACATCATCTACAAACCATATAGCATCAGGATTATATTTATCTTTTAGCATTTTCATTTCTTGAGCCACTAAATTGGCTGGACGCCTTCTATAACTTTGTCCATAGACCGCCGTACTACACCATTTGCAGGTATAGGGGCAACCACGTTGGGTAGAAATCGTCATAGAACTTTTCCCGTGATTATTTTTCCATGTCTCTAGATACTTTTGCATAGAAATGGCTTCCCGATTTGGTAATGGCAATTCGTCTAATTCTCTGAATTTGGTTCGAGCTGTTGTTTGAATAATTTGTTCATTCTCAATAAAGGAAATTCCGTTTATAGTATGGAAATTTTTATTATTCATTATAGCATTGTATAATTCGAATGTCGTTTCTTCTCCTTCGCCAATCACTAAAAAATCGGCTCCAGTTTTAAGATAATTTTCAATATTATAGGTCACATCTGGTCCTCCAAGAATAATTTTAGGATATCCAAACGACTCTGTTTTTAGGATTTTAATCAATTTAACCACTTCAATCTTAGTCATCAAATTGGTGTACAAGCAAATGATCTTGGGTTTTTTGTCTAAAATGAAAGTAAGCTGTTCTTCTTTAGAATAAAAGGTACTATCAAAAACGGCATTGGGAATATTTTTGCTTAATAAGTAGGCAGACACATATAACAATCCTAAAGGAGGATAGGGTTTCATTATCTTTTGTTCTTTTGGATCATCGGATAAATAATAAGCATGCGTTAATAAAATACTCATTTTTTTTCTAAAATAATTAAATAATGATCAGCATATTTTGATAACCACGATTGATGGGTAATTTTTTTTTCTAAGGTATTTAAAAACGAAATTAGTTTGGGCTTATTATGAAAAAAAGATTCTAAATAGGATGGCGGAACAAAAAAACCAATGGGTTTTGTTTCTAAAATTTTAAAATCATTGCTGGATAATGTTAAAATGTCTTCCGGATTATAGTAATATGTTGTAACTTTTTTTCCATCTACATTGGCAATAGCAATTTTTTTTCTTCTCCTGAAGGCATTTTTGAAATCCAATTTCATTACAAAATACAATTGTTCCCAAAGAGTATTTATTGGCATAATTACCAAAGCAAGTTTTCCTTTATCGGAAAGTAAAGATTGGGAAGAGTTGAAAAACTTTGTCAATTCAGATTTCGATAAACAATTTAAACCTCCGAAATTTGAAAATATCAGATCAAATTTTTCATTTGAAAATTGATTTTTAATTTCATTTATATCAGTCTGGATGAAATTCAAATTATTTAAATTTGATTTTAATTTCCCCATTTCAATCATCTGACTCGAAACATCCGTTGCGGTAACTTGAATGTTTTTTTGAGCCAACCAAATCGCATCTTCACCGGTTCCGCAATTAATTTCAAGTAGGGTTTTAACAGAATTTAATTTTTTTGAAACATGGAAATAAACCCTATTGCGCTGCAGTTTTCCAATTACCGAATGAGTAAAAGTGGTATCGTAATTTGTTGCCGCTTTGTCAAAACTAGCTTCCATTTTTACTGGAGTTTTTTTAACAAAATGGAATCTAAAAACGCACTCGGAATATAATAACCCAACTTTAAAATGGATGTTACTTTTTTAGCAGAAAAAGGATTGGAAATCAACTGTTTTAAATTTTCAATTCCTTGTGTTTTTCTAAATTCTTTATGAACAAATCGCTGCAATTTTCGGTAGTAATTTGAATGGTAAGTCCCATTGAACATCATTTCAAAATCGTCCGAGTCTGTCCAATTGGCTTTGAGTTTTAAATCGGCTTTAACTTTCTCGTAAAATGTAGTTCCAGGTAAAGGATACGAAACCGATATGCCAATGTTGTCAGGTTTTAGTTCTTTTACCATTGCAATTGTCTTTTGAATATCTTCTTGGTTTTCGTTAAGATAACCAAATTGTAAAAAGAAGGCAACCTTAATTTTTTTCTCTTTTAATAATCGAGTTGCTTTGTAAATTTGATCAACAGTTATTCCTTTATCCATAGCATCAAGAATTTTTTGCGAAGCACTTTCTGCACCAACCCAAACTTCTTCCAAACCTGATTCTGCCAAAGAATCAATGGTATCTTCTTTTAGTAACAAATCAACCCGACTTTGAATAAAATAGCTAATTTTTAAATTTTTATCTTTTAAAATCGAATTAAATTCTTGTACCCAATAGGGTTTTAATCCAAAAATATCATCACATATCCAAAATCGAGTTACTCCAAACAGTTCTTTTAAAAATGACATTTGATTAACTATGTATTCTGGTGAATGAGCATTATATCGATTGCCATAAATAGGTTTTGCGCACCAATTGCATTTGTATGGACATCCGCGAGTTGTAGCAATGTTTAGGGTAAATTCTTGACCGCTGTGTTTCCAAATCTTTTTATAGGAATCTATCGCAATTAAATCCCAAGCAGGCATTGGTAATTCGTCTAGATTAATTAAAACAGATCGCTTTGAATTGATTTGGATTTCATCAACATTTTTATAAACTATTCCAGAAATTTTCTCTAAAGAAGCTTTGTTTTCGATTGAATTAATTAATTCTAAAAGTGTAATTTCACCTTCTCCTTGAATTATGAAATCAGCGCCTTTTTCAATATATTCAACATAATGGTCTGTAGCATCTGAACTGGAAACAATTACAATGCTGTTGTTTATTTTCCCTAACCGAATCATTTCAAAACATGCTTCACGCATATTAGTCAAGCACATTTTGGTTAAATAATTAAAACCATCGTCATAAATAACTAAATAGTTTGGTTTTTTTTCCTCTAAAACTGATGCAATAGATAAAGCATTATCCAACAAATTAGTATCAAAAAGCGAGACATTATAATTGTTCTTTCTTAATAAAGCTGCAGCATACAAAGTCCCCAAAGGCGGAAAAGGCATTTTGTTTTTCCATTGCTTTGGGTCGAGAGGATAATAATAGGAATGCGAAAAAAGAATGTTAGACATGTTCTTTTGTAACTACAATGTTATAATTTAGTTGAACTTCATCCAATTTAGAATTCAAAGATAAAATAACTTTTTTTTGAAAGTGCAAAGGATGATGTTTTGAGATGTTTTTGGTCGATTTTAGCGCTAATTTAAAATCTTCTTCATTCATGAAGTTAAATTTAGCTTTCCATTTTCGAATTGTAATTAATTTAAACAAATCATCAAAAATATTTCCGATGTTTGTATTGAGAATCAACTCTATTACTTTACTAATAATAGGTTTTTTTATTTCATTGACACTTTTTACATCGTAGCTAAATTTCGAAAAATAATCATTAACAACCCAAGTATTATTTTGATAAAATGTTTTGAAAGTTGTTCTTCCTTCCATCGGAATCAATGTTTTTAATTCAATAGCCGTAAATAAATTTTTTTCTTCTATTTCAAGCTGATTGGCAGAAATAAAATAATTCACACAAAAATGTTTTCTTGAATTAAAGAGAAATATTTTTTTATAAAGTATTAATAGCGTTCTACAAATCCATAATTTGTTTGGAGTTGTGATTAAAAAAAAATCAATATCGCTTTCATTGTCATAATAACCCTTTGATAAAGAACCAGACACTCCAACGGCTTCTACATAAGGAAATTTTGAAATTAATTTAGCTTGTTCTTTAGCTCTGATAATGGCATTATTTGCTTGAAGATTACCTTTTAATCTTTTTTTTATACTTTCTGAATCATCGGCATAAACATAAAATTCATCCGTTTTAGAAATTATTTTTTCTTCAATCAAATATGCTAATTCTTTTAAAGTTTCATTTATTTCAAAATGATTAGTATAACCATAAATTTCTTCTATTTTTAAAGGATATCTAAAAATAGAAAAGTATAATATTGTTTTAAGGCTTTCCAAAAGGTATCGTTTATTTTGATTTGTATGATATAGTGTAACCTATTAGTTGAACAAATGTAAAAAAAGTTTATGTAATTAAATTTGCTAGGCAATAAGATACGTTAATGCGCTTCCAGCCAATTTTTCCCGACACCAATTTCAACATCTAAAGGAACATCTAGCTTAATAGCATTTTCCATTTCGTGTTTAATCATCGGCTTTATTTTTTCTAATTCCGAAAGGTGAACATCAAAAACCAACTCATCATGCACTTGCAACAACATTTTCGATTTCCAGTTTTCTGAAGTTAGTTTTTTGTAAATATTTATCATCGCAATTTTGATAATATCCGCAGCACTTCCTTGAATAGGTGCATTCACAGCATTTCTTTCAGCACCACTTCTCACCACAGCATTTGCCGAATTTATATCTTTCAAATAACGTCTTCTGCCCAAAACAGTTTGAACGTAACCATTTTCTCTTGCAAAATCTACTTGTTCAGACATGTATGATTTTAATTTTGGATACGTTGCATAGTAAGCATCGATTAACTCGGCACTTTCTTTTCTTGAAAGCGATGTTTGATTACTCAAACCAAAAGCAGAAACCCCATAAATAATTCCAAAATTCACGGTTTTAGCATTGCTACGTTGTGCTGCCGTAACTTCTTCTATTGGCACATTAAACACTTTTGCCGCCGTGCTTCTATGAATATCTTCATTGTTTTGAAATGCTTTAATCATATTCTCTTCACCTGAAAGTGCTGCGATGATTCGTAATTCTATTTGAGAATAATCGGCTGAAAGCAAAGCATAATTTTCATCTCTTGCTACAAAGGCCTTTCTTATTAATCGTCCGCGCTCAGTGCGAATTGGAATATTTTGAAGGTTTGGATTATTAGAACTTAATCTGCCCGTAGCAGCAACTGTTTGCATATAATCAGTATGAACACGCTTGGTTTTTGCATCAACTTGGTTGGGCAAAGCGTCAATATAAGTGCTTTGTAGTTTTACCATTTGTCGCCATTCAAGTATGTCTTTTACAATCGGATTATCATTTGCCAAATAAGACAAAACTTCTTCGCCAGTAGCATATTGACCTGTTTTGGTTTTCTTTTGTTTGGTTCCGCCAATTTTCAGTTTATCAAATAAAACATCACCTAATTGTTTAGGGGAAGCCAAATTGAATTTCTCCCCAGCAGTTTCGTATATTTTTTGTTCGAATTCAGAACTTTCTTTTGCCATTTCCACTGACATTTCTTTCAAGAAAGGAACATCAAGATTGATGCCTTCCAATTCCATTGCTGCCAAAACTGGAATTAACGGAATTTCGATTTCCTCAAAAAGTTTTTTGGTTTCGGCTTTATCTAATATAGGACTGAAAACCTCCTTTAATTGAAATGTAACATCAGCATCTTCGGCAGCATATTCTTTGATGTCTTCCAAGGACACATCACGCATCGATAATTGGTTTTTACCTTTCTTCCCAATTAATGTTTCAATAGATTTTGGCGAATATTTTAAATAGGTTTCACTCAATACATCCATACCGTGACGCATGACAGGATTTATCAAGTAATGAGCAATCATAGTGTCAAATAATTTTCCTTTTACTTGTATGCGATAATTGGATAAAATTTTTAAATCATATTTAATGTTTTGACCAATTTTCTCAATGGCTTCGTTCTCAAAAAATGGTTTGAATTTATTAGCCAATGCTAGAGCCTCCTCTTGATTTTCAGGAAATGGAATATAGAAACCTTTTCCTTTTTCATAGGAGAATGACAACCCGACAATTTCAGCATGAAGTGTATTAATCCCTGTAGTTTCAGTATCAAAACAGACTGATTTTTGATTCATCAAATTTTGTATAAATAACTTGGTTGGCAAATCCCCTTGAATGATTTGATAGTGATGTTCGGTAGTTTCAATTGAAGCATAATAAGAATTGTGTTTTGACGTATCATTTTCTTCATCTGTAAAACCAAATAAATCGAATTGCTCTTCATTTGATTTTTTAGCAACTGGTTTTTTTATGGGTTGAGGCGTTTCACTTTCAGCACTATTATTGTCAATTTCGTCATAATCTTTTCCTGTTCCAAATAATTTATCAAATTGTGCTTTCATTTGTCGAAATTCCAGTTCCTGAAATAAAGCATCGGTTTTCTCCACATCGGGTTTTGATAATTCAAAATCTGCGGCATCAAAAGTCACCGGACAATCTAATAGAATTCGAGCCAATTTTTTTGAGAGAATCCCCAATTCTTTATTGTTTTCTATTTTGTCTTTCAGCGTGCCTTTAAGTTTATCAGTATTTTCCAAAAGGTTTTCCATACTGCCAAATTCTTTTAATAATTTCTTAGCAGTAACTTCTCCAACGCCAGGAAAACCGGGAATATTATCGGCAGAATCGCCCATCATTCCTAAGAAATCAATTACTTGTTCTGGTCTTTCTATTTCAAATTTTTTCAAGACTTCTGGAATGCCCCATATTTCAATATCGTTGCCCATACGAGCCGGTTTGTACATAAAAATATTCTCGGAAACCAATTGTGCAAAATCTTTATCAGGGGTCACCATAAAAACTTGATAGCCTTCTTTTTCAGCTTGTTTAGCCAGTGTTCCTATTAAATCATCTGCTTCAAAACCTGCTTTTTCCATAATTGGAATGTGCATAGCTTTTAATAGTTCTTGTATGTATGGAACGGCAATCTTTATGGCTTCAGGAGTTTCATCGCGATGGGCTTTATATTCCTGGTACATTTCATAGCGGTAATCGCTTCCGCCTTTATCAAAAGCAACTGCTAAATGATCTGGTTTTTCTCTTTTTATTACATCCATCAATGAATTCATGAATCCCATAATGGCTGAAGTATCCATGCCTTTTGAATTAATTCGAGGATTTTTGATAAAAGCATAATAACCGCGAAAAATTAATGCATAAGCATCAAGAAGGAAAAGACGTTTTTGTGTTGACATATTCTAAAAATTATGAATTGTAAAAGTAAAGAAACTTTAAGTTATAGCGAAGCGAAATATTTAGTTAAAAATAAATTAAATGAAAGCAAAATTAGATTGGTTTCTTTGTTTCTTTGTGAAAAAAAATAATGGCTCTTCGTTGGTTAATTTTAATAATAATTATTGCTTTTGTAGAGTTCTATTCTTTTCAAGCATTTAAGACAATTACAAAATTAAAATGGGTTTTAATAACCTATCAACTAGTGTCTTTAGCAATAATTATTTTCATAATATATCAATTTACAAAATTTGATAGAAGTATTGGACAAACCAAACAGACTCTTTTCACCTTTGGGCTATTGTTATTAGTCTTAGTTCCTAAATTAATTTTAACTTTTTTCTTGTTGTTAGAAGACATTTCAAGAGTTTTTCTAGGAACGGTTACTCATTTTATGGGTGATAATGACAACGGGAAATTTTTGCCTGAAAGAAGAAAGTTTGTTAGTCAAATAGCTCTTGGTATAGCTTCGATTCCGTTTTTGAGTTTGATATATGGGATGACAAAAGGCAAATACAATTACAAAGTCATTCATCAAACGCTTTTTTTTCCTGATTTACCCGATGCTTTTGATGGATTTAAAATCACACAAATTTCTGACGTACACAGTGGGAGTTTTGATGATGCCGAAAAAATAAATCACGCTATTGATTTAGTTAACCATCAGAAAACAGACATGATTTTATTTACAGGCGATATCGTAAATACTCATGCCAAAGAAATGCATCCTTGGATTGACACTTTCAATAAGATTGATGTTCATGAATATGGAAAATATTCCGTGCTTGGCAATCATGATTATGGCGAATATGTGTCATGGCCTTCTCAAAAAGCCAAAGATGAAAATTTTCAAGCTATAAAAGATTTACATGGTCAAATAGGTTTTCAATTATTATTAAATGAACATGTGAAAATCAAAAAAGGCAATGATGAAATAGTATTGGTAGGGGTTGAAAACTGGGGGCATAACTTCAAGCAAGCCGGAGATATTACTAAAGCTTCTGATAATCTAAAATCTGAAGATTTTAAAATTTTGATGAGTCATGACCCAAGCCATTGGGAATATGAGATAAAAAACCACCCAAAGAATTTTCAATTAACACTATCAGGTCACACCCATGGTTTTCAGTTTGGCATAGAAATTCCTGGAGTTTTTAAATGGAGTCCGGTACAATATGTTTACAAACAATGGGCAGGATTGTATGAGGAATTTGGTAGAAAAATATATGTAAATCGTGGTTTTGGGTTCCATGCTTATCCTGGACGCGTTGGAATTTGGCCAGAAATCTCAGTTTTCGAACTAAAAAAGGGCAAAAATGTCGTATAATTAGTTAAAAGTGCTACATTTGTATATTAATAGTTCTTTTTAATTACTAAAAGAAAGTAAAAATATTTTGGTTCTATGTCAAAATTTGGAGAATTAATCAATGCTCAAGTGCCTGTGTTAATTGATTTTTACACAGAGTGGAACGAATCTTCAGTATCCATGCATCCTGTGATAAGAGATGTAGCAGCAGCACTTGGTGATAAAGCAAAAGTGATAAAAATTGATGTTGATAAGAATCAAGAATTGGCCGATGCATTGCGCATCAAAGGATTACCAACCTTGATGATTTACAAAGAAGGCAATATGGTTTGGAGACAATCCGGCGAATTAGATGCTAACACGCTAATTGGAATTGTTCAAGACCAGATTTAGTCAATTTTATCACAAATAAATCCTCTCTCTTTTAAGAAAATTAATGTTTTTGGCAAAACATATTCTAAATTGTTCCAAGCTTTATTACTGTCGTGAAAAACAATAATACTTCCACTCTCTATATGCTGTAAAACATTATCAAGGCATTTTTCTCGTGTGATTTTTTTATCAAAATCATAACTCAACACATCCCACATAATTATTTTATATCCTAATTTTCGTAATCTTTTAGATTGTGATGGTTTTATTTTTCCGTAAGGTGGACGAAAAAGATTGCAGATTTGTGAATTGTGAATTGTAAATTGTGAATGACAAAGTTTTACGCTCTCAAAATAATCTTTTGATGTTGTTTTCCAGCCGTTCAAATGATTAAAAGTATGATTGCCTATGGCATGTCCTTCGGCTATTATCTTCTTGAAAATCTCAGGATGTTTTTCAATATTTTTGCCTATGCAAAAAAAAGTCGCTTTAGAGTCATATTGTCTAAGTTGTTCTAAAACCCATTCGGTGATTGCTGGAGTTGGTCCATCGTCAAAAGTGAGAAATACTTTTTGCTCATCATTTGGAATATCCCAAACATACTTAGGAAAAAGCAACTTTATTAAACGATTTGTTTTCATCCAAAAATTCATAGGTTAGATGTAAAAAAATGCGCCAATAAGAAATTTCAAATTGACACATTTTCACCCGAGGCGCAGCCGAATTGTATGGAGCGTAGCGGAGTAAAATTTTCAAATTAAGTTATTCTAACTCTCTTCCAAAACGAGTAAAACGTTGCACAAAAGAATTGAAAACGGGTTTGTTTTTGTTATAGAATACTGTGTCTCCGCGATCTTTCATTACCATCAATAAACTTCTATAACGTTCAATATCAGTAATAATATCTGAGGCAATCCCATCTTGTACAGAAGGTTGAATACCCGTGTAATACAGTAAACTTTGTTTGTACTTGGTCATTAATTTTTCTAACAATTGTCTGGCTTTTGCTTTTTCGCCCACTTCATAATAACCACCCGCAAAGGGTTCTACCATGGTATAATAACCATAATAATCCATTGGCATTTTGGTTAGCGCTAAGTCAATAATGGTTTTAGCTTTTGCTGTTTTTCCTTCATTGATGAGTTGCTCCATCAATCTTGCCATATTGGTTCTGTAGGAAATACTATTTTTTCTGGTTTCTGGATCATGATAAATAGTGGTCAAATCACCATTCCCCCAAGCCCATTTTGTTACTAAATCATACATTTTATCACTGTCAATTTGACCCATATCATAAGGATTTTCTTTGTCGACAGGTGTTTTAAGTGGGACTAATTTATAAACCAATCCATCCAGCTGAAGGTAGTCTTTCATCCAAAGATAATCGTCATCGCCAAAACTTCCACCCGTGAAATAAATAGGACGTTTCCAATTGTTATTAGCCAAAACGTCCAACATAATCAAACGGTTTTTATACATCGCACTTCCTTTGATATCCATATCTATATAAGGAACAATAGAGTCAATGTATTTTGGGTTTACCACTTTGTTGGCTATAATGGCATTTTTATCTACAGGAATTCTGATTTTATTTGTGGGATAAAAATGAATGGTTTGCCCGTTTTGTAATTCAATAGTTGATTTTGGGTTTTTGATGAAATTGATAAAGTCTTTAATGTCCCAACGTGCTTCTGTTTTTGGAATATGTGCTACATAATCTAATTTATCGCCTACATATTCGTTGTGAGTAAATGAAATAGGTAATCCATCAGATTTATAGGTTTTAAATTTCATTTGATCGATATACCAATCAGTCATAAACAGACTTGTGTTTACAATCTTCACATCGGTTCTGATGCCTTCGATTTCTTGGGCATACCAAAGCGGGAAAGTATCATTATCACCAATGGTATAAAGTATGGCATTTGGCTCACAGGATTCTAAATAGTTTTTTGCCATGGCTGTGGCTGTATATCTATTAGCACGATTGTGGTCATCCCAGTTTTGACTTGCCATTAAAACGGGAGCGGCCAAAAGACATGCGCCAATAACAATAGGGCCAACCAATTTAGATTTAAAGTAATCAGAAATGATTTCATAAATAGCATACACTCCAAAACCTATCCAGATAGCAAAAACATAGAACGAACCTACAAGCGCATAATCTCTTTCGCGAGGTTCAAAAGGTCTTTCGTTTAAGAAAACTTTAAGCGCAATACTTGTAAATAAAAACAAGACTAGTAAAACATAAAAACTTTTCAAATCTCGTTGAGCGTGATACATCAGCCCAATTAAACCAATTAAAAACGGCAAGAAATAATAAACATTTCTTCCTTTATTGCTCTTCATATCGTCAGGTAGGTTTTCTTGTGCTCCTTTGCCTAAATGTATTTCATCGATAAACTTAATGCCGCTAATCCAATTCCCGTCTAGGTTATCGTATTTGCCTTGAACATCGTTTTGTCTTCCCACAAAATTCCATAATAAATACCTTCCATACATATACCCAAATTGGTATTCCACCATAAAGCTAATATTGTCCCAAGTAGAAGGTTTTTCTACAGAAATATAGTCGCTATACTTTTTTAGGAACGAGACATAGTCTTCATTATCAATTTTTTTCTGAGCATAAGCCGATTTGAATTCATTAATGTTTTTCTGCATTTCTTCTTTCAATTGGTTTACGGCTTGACCAACTTGTTCTTCACTAAGACTGTCAAGGTTAACACCATATTGAGCTAAGTCTTCTTCATAGGGATAGTCTTGATTCAGTTTAAATTTTGGAACACCCGTAAATTGAATATAATTTTCTACGTGTTCTGTACTCCAAAGACGCGGTAAAATTGCTTTTTGAGCGTTATCACTGTTTTGTTCGGCGTTTTTAAAGTTGTTAACGATAACATATTTGCCTGTTTTATAATCTCTTTCGTAGTTGGGTGCTTTGTCAAGATAAGGTTCGTCTTTATCTAGTCCGGCAAAAGTATCGGTATATTGTGGCCCGTAAAATAATGGATTCACACCATATTGTTCACGGTTATAATAGGCCAAAACTTCGGCTGCATCTGAAGGCTTATTTTCGTTGATAACCACATTGGCATTGGCACGAATAGGCAACATCATCCAAGTGGAGAAACCAATGAAAACAAAAAGAACACATAAAATTATGGTGTTCAAAAGCGGCTGTCCTTTTGCTCGCGTATATTTTAATCCAAAATAGAAAAATGCAATCATTAAAAGGGTTGCAATTATAGAACCCGAATTAAAAGGCAATCCAAAATCATTCACCATAAAGATTTCCATTTTTCCGAAGAATGCCAAAGTATAGGGCAACAATAATTTGAAAATGAAAAGCAATATGGCAACAATTATAATATTTGCTACAACAAAACTTTTAAAAGTAACGGTTTTGTAATTTTTAAAATAATATAAAAAACCAATAGCAGGAATAGTTAATAACGCTAAAAAGTGCACACCAAACGAAAGACCAATTAGCAATGAAATTAATAACAACCAACGATTTCCTCTGGGAGAATGCATGTCTTCTTCCCAACGCAATCCCAGCCAAAATAAAATAGCGATAAATAATGATGCCATGGCATAAACTTCTGCCTCTACGGCACTAGACCAAAAACTATCTGAGAATGTAAAAGCTAATGAACCCACAAAGGAACTCCCTAGAATAACAATGGCTTTGTTTTTATCTAGTGTTGAATAGGAAGAAACAATTTTTCTTAACACTATAGAGGATGACCAAAACATAAACAAAATAGTAAACGCGCTAGAAAATACTGACATCATATTTACCATAAGCGCCACAGTTTCTTGGCTAGTGGCAAACATGGCAAAAAATGCTCCTAAAATTTGAAACAAAGGTGCGCCTGGTGGATGTCCTACTTCTAATTTGGCTGCAGTTGCAATATATTCTCCACAATCCCAAAAACTCATGGTAGGTTCTACCGTTAATGAAAATGTTATTAAAGCAATGGTAAATGCTGTCCATCCTAGGATGGTATTCCATTTGTTGAAGTTAAAATTCATCATATACTATGAAATGAAAGGGTTTTATTTTAATGGTACAAAGAAACTATTTTTTTTAACGCAATTAAACGGGCACGAACAAATTTTTCTACAATAGATAACGGATTAAATGCAAGTTTATTATCTGCCGAAACACAATTGATTTAAAAGGAAGTTTTATTTTTTTGGGGGAATTGTTTGTGTAAAATAAAATTTGTACTAAATTTGCACCCGCATTGGCACTTATTGGTCTATGGTGTAATGGTAACACAACTGTTTTTGGTGCAGTCTTTCTAGGTTCGAGTCCTAGTAGACCAACAAAAAAAACTCCTCAGGAAATTGAGGAGTTTTTTGTTTTTGCTTTTGACGAGAAGTTTATCCCGAATTTATTTCGGGAAGTCCTAGTAGACCAACAAAAAAACTCCTCAGGAAATTGAGGAGTTTTTTATTTTTTATTTAGGGATATCTATGCCTTTAAAAAAATCTTCTAAACTTACTTTAAGTAACTTACAAATTTTTATTAACGTTTTTAGTTCAAAATTTGCTCCCGTTTCTAATCGCCAATAAGCGGAACGACTCATTTCTAAATCAAAAGCAATATGTTCGTAATTAGAATATCCTTTTGCTTTTCTTAATTCTTTTAGTCTTAATGCAATAGCATTAAGCTCCTCTTGATTGGGTTTTGAGTTTGAATTTTCCATACACAAAACTCACAAATTATACTTTTTTATAGTACTCTAAAATAAAGTACACTATATAATAGAATTTTTATATCTTTGGGAAAAATTTAAAAACACGTTAATTATGAAAAACAAATTACTTATACTAGCAATGGGTTTTGCTTTAACAACCCAAATGATTGTGGCACAAGTGCCATCTTATTTGCCAACAAATGGTTTAGTTGCTTATTGGCCTTTCAACGGTAATGCTAATGATGAGAGTGGAAATGGGAATAATGGAACGGTTAATGGCGCTACCTTGACTTCTGATAGATTTGGAAGTAACAATTCTTGCTATAATTTTCAAAACAATAATATTTCAATTCCTCATAATCCTTCGTTTGGATTTCAATCAACTTCTGGGTTTACAATATCAATGTGGTGTAATAGTAGTGATGTTACTAATATACTTCATTTTATGGGAAAAAGAGCGGATTCAAGTCCTTACTTTAATTGGCAAATTGCTTATGGTGGGAGTGTTATTGGACCTAGCTTTGGTTCAGGAACAGGACCAGGCATATATAATGGTGCTTTTTCATCTGATTTATTTTTAATTAATAACTGGTATCATATTGTTGGAAAATTTGATAACGGAGTATGGTCAATATATGTTAATGGCATCCTAAAAGCTACTAATAATACTGCAATAGTAAATCCCGATTCAAACACGCCAATTACTATAGGAAATTCGGGAAATTTTCAAGGTTATTATGGCAAACTTGATGATGTTGGAATTTGGAGTCGTGCCTTAACAAACCAAGAAATCACTAATTTGTATAATTCAGCAAATACGAATGAATGCTTAACAATGACTATTAATACAGGGCCATTAAGCACTAATCCTGTTACTTATACAAATACTGTTAATATCTATCCTAACCCAGCAAATGATCAAATCACTATAGATTGTGGTAATCTTGCTAACGTATCGGGTTGGAGCATTAAAATCACCAATATGCTGGGCCAAGAAGTGTTTAACCAACCTATGGATACGCAACAATATCTAGTGCCTTTGAATACTTGGTCTGGTCAAGGCATGTACTTCGTTAAAATAATTAATGCGCAAAACGAGGTTGTCAATATCAAGAAAATCATTTTGCAATAAACCGCTTTTATATAATGAAAAAACTCCTCAAGCCATTGAGGAGTTTTTTGTTTTACATGAGTCTCTTTGGGGTGTTAAATTTTAAAAGTAACCACGGGTCTAACGGCATGGTTTACTAAATCCTCGCTAATGCTTCCGTTTAAAAAGTGGGAGAGGCCTTTTCTGCCATGGGTGCTCATGCCAATCAAATCGGCATTAACAAAATTAGCAAAGTTT
>CALPPS020000022.1 GCA_943325515.2 Flavobacterium psychrophilum | reverse complement strand
TGCGAAAAATCAAATTTGCCTGGCCCCATGGATTGCACTTCTGCCCATGTGGCTGACACTTCTATGCCCAAAACAAAGTCGGCCTTTGGATCGGAATAATCATCAACTCCTCCTCCACGATCCCAAACACCATATGAACTAATGGGCACAGCTATTTTTTGTGCTTGTGATTTTGTAATAAAAAATAGAAAAAAGCCAACTAAGGCGATATGTTTATAATGAACTTTCATAATCAAATTGATTTACTAATTTAGCTTGGACTAAAAGTTAAGAGGAAAAACTTAATATTAAAACGTGCCACGAGAACAAAAATACAACTCAAAACCAGTGGTTTGCTTATTAAAAAAGAACATCCTAATTGTAAATAAATTAGAATGCTCTTTTGAAAATTAATAGTACTATTTATAAATATAAAAGTAAATTATTCTTTAATAAATTGTTTTGCTACAAGGCTACCGTTTTCTTGCAGCACTTTAACAATATATGCCCCTTTTCCTAAAGTCGCAACATTAACATTTTTGGCATTTTTATTTGAAGCTACTTTTTTTCCTAGCAAATCATATACTTCAATTTTAGTAATGCTGTGAGTGGAACTTACATTCAAAACCTCTTGGGCAGGATTTGGATATAATGAAATGGTATTGTTTGCATATCCAAAATCAGCAGTACCTAGAGTTGAAGGAACAACATTATCAAAAACAATTGAATCAACATATACAGAATTAGTTAAATCTAAAGCACCGCCGACAATTGCACCAACGGCTGGAGTTGTAGCTCCTGTTACATCACATATTGCCCAGTTTGCAGTATCTGTATGTGGTACTGCAGGCGAGACACTATTTGCACCAGATGTATTTTTACAATAGGTATTCCCTGAAATTACAATTTCACCTATTACATAAGTTGCTGTTGCTAACCAAGTATTCTTAACAGAAAAGTTTAATTCTGGAAATTGATACCCACTATCCCAAGTAGATAAATCAAAATCATAGGTTTTATAATCCGTATCAGAAGGCGTATAGGTTTGAATTGGATTAAAAGCAGTTACTACACCCCCCACTTTTCCATTTAATAGAAACAATGTATTGGTTGAGGTGTTTTTTAAAGTAATGTGTGCATATTTATTTGTTCCTTCAACATGGGCAAATAATGATGACAAAGCTACTTTAGCATTGGTTGATGCTAAAGTTGTACAGTTAATTTTTAAAGTTGCTCTTAACGATTCGGTTGCTTGATCAGCAGTTGCTCTTGTAAGAGTAGTAAAACCTTGGGCGTCAGTATCAAAATTAAAAACGTTAACTTCTGGTGTTACAAGGTTAGCCAAAGGCTTGATGTAATCAATTAGAATATACTCTCCTGTTGCAGGTGTATAGGCCTGACCGGAAGGAGTACCACCTACAGTGTTTTTTTTACATAAAATATCAATACCAACAGCAGCACCTGTCCATGCGGTTACATCAATAGTGTAGGTTTGGTACTGCGTATCAGCGGTGGAAATTAAAACATTTCCATAATTAGCCGTAGTTCCTGCCGGAGCAAGTCTTAAATAGCTAATGGCGCTTAGGTTTTTCAATCGGATTTCAATAAAGTTTATATTAGAATCCGCATTAATAGTTGCATCTGCCTTTTTTATTATTGGATTATTACCCTGACCTGTAACAAAATCAACCCTTAAATCCCCTGCAGACTGTGTTACTGTGTGTGCTCCTAAAGTTCCTCCAGAAGAATTGCACGTAAACCCCTCTGTTGAGGTGTCAAAATTGAATGGACCTTGAGCAAACATGAATAAAGGAAGGATTAAAAATAAATAAGTAATTTTTGTTTTCATAATATTTTTTTTAAGTTATATTTTGTGTAAAATTATACGAAAACCCCAAATTAGTCTTGGCGAAAAAGTATCATTCATAAGGCTAATTTGTTTCAATTATAATTTAAATAAAGAGGCTGCTATTTATAAAATGAGTCTAATTTATGTAAAACATTAAAAGTCAAAGACATTTAAAACCATGGCAATACTTTACTCATTCATATACAAATACTTGAGCAATTTTTAGTCTTTTATTCTTGGATTATTTTATAAAGTAAAAAAATGTTATGAAAGTTTGTGGCAGATAGATAAACATTCATCCGTGATTTTTAATTTCGTATATAAACTAAATACAAAGAAGATTTAAGAATTGCAGTTAAGTTCTGATACAACTTTAAATAACGGGGTGTTATTAATTTTGTCTTTTTCTGTATCACCAAATTTTTTTTTTAATTTGGATTCTGTCTACACAATTACTTTAAAATCGTAATAAGATGATCTACATCTAAAAACATCTGTTCGCCAAGCTTAAGATCTTTTACTACAAATATTTCGTTGTTGATTTCTTTTACCACAAATGGAACACCTTTGCGCTCCGCGTGCTTAAACTGCTTGTCTATCTTAGCAGCATCTGGATACATTTCTGCTTTGATATTATGATTTCTTAAAATAGTAATGGTTTTCATTGCTTCAAAAGCTTGATCTTTGCCATTATATAAAAAGAGTACTTTAGTAGTTGTAGTAACGGTTTGTGGAAAGAGATTTAATTCTTCTAAAACCAAATAAATTCTATCCAAGCCAAAAGAAACCCCAACACCACTCATATTGGGTAACCCAAAAACACCCGTTAAATCATCATAACGCCCTCCACCACCTATAGAACCCATAGACACGCTAGTGGGTGGTGCAACTTCAAAAATAGCTCCGGTGTAGTAATTCAATCCACGAGCCAGGGTAACATCTAAATCTAAATTAGCTTGTTGTAATCCTAATTTTAAAACGTTATGACAAATAAAACTCAATTCCTCTATTCCCTTCATACCTTCTTCAGATGAAGCTAGTAAGGCAGAAAGCTTTTCTAATTTTTCTTGTAAGGTTCCCGTAAAAGTAAATAACGGCTGCACTTTTTCTAGAGCAGTTGATGTAATGCCTTTTTCTAGCATTTCTTTTTTTACGCCTTCCTCTCCTATCTTGTCAAGCTTATCTAAAGCAACAGTAAAATCAATCAATTTATCTGAGGCACCGATTACCTCTGCAATACCTGATAAAATTTTTCGGTTATTGATTTTTATAGTTACACCTTTCAAACCTAAAGAGGCAAAAACGGAGTCGTATAATTGTACCAATTCTACTTCTTGCCATAAGGATGCTGAACCCACCACATCGGCATCGCATTGATAAAACTCTCTAAATCTCCCCTTTTGAGGACGATCAGCTCTCCAAACAGGTTGTATTTGATAGCGTTTAAAAGGGAATTCTAACTCACTTTGGTGTTGCACAACATAGCGCGCAAACGGCACAGTTAAATCGTAACGAAGGGCTTTTTCAGAAATTTTTCCTGTTAGTTTTTTATAGTTTATGTTCTGTAATTCTTCTGAAGAAACTTTATCTAGATAATCTCCCGAATTCAATATCTTAAAAATTAATCTATCTCCTTCATCACCATATTTCCCCATAAGAGTGTCAGAGTTTTCAAAAGAAGGAGTCTCGATTGGCTGGTAACCAAACTTCTCAAAATGATCTCGCATGATGGAAATGATATAATTGCGCTTGGCAACCTCTACAGATGAAAAATCTCTTGTGCCCTTTGGAATGCTTGGTTTTTGTGCCATCTTATTTAATTAAGAATTATCAATTGTTAAATATCAATTATCAATTGTTTTGCAAATATCTTATTTTTTGAAACTAATTTCTATACTAAAGGTAATATTCTTGTAACAAAAGCTGTAATTTAGTGCCAAATAACCGTTATGATTGGATTATTTATAGAAAATATAAAAATAGCTTTGAGTGCCATTCGAACTCAATTGCTTCGTACGGTGTTAACCGTCATCATTATTGCTATAGGAATTACTGCTTTGGTAGGTATTTTGACAGTAGTTGCCGCTATTGACAATACTTTGAATTCAAGTTTTGCTTCTATGGGTTCCAATACTTTTAATATCAACCAATATGAAACTAAAAGCAGACAACACGGTGGACAAGAAGGCGAAAAAATAAATCCAATAATCAGTTATATAGAAGCCAAAAGGTTTAAGGAAATCTATGACTATCCTTTCACGCAATCTTCATTATCTTTTATTGCAACCTCATCTGCCGAAGTAAAATATGATAACCAAAAAACCGATCCAGAAATTTCAGTTTTGGGTATTGATGAATTCTTTCTATCTAACTCAGGCTTGGAAATAACGCAAGGGAGAAACTTCAACAATTTTGACATTTCAAACAACATCTACTCTTGTATAGTAGGCTCAGATTTTGTTACAAAAGGACTATTCAAAGACAGCAATCCGATTGGCAAAATTCTTTCAGTTCGTGGTGCCAAATTCAAAGTTATTGGCGTGCTAAAAGAGAGAGGTTCAACCTTTGGCAACAGCCAAGATTTAAGGGTATTGATTCCTATTCAAGTAGCTCGTTCTCTATTTTCGGCACCTAATATAAATTACTCATTAAGTACTATGATTGAAAAATCAGAACTGTTTGATGACGCTGTTGACAATGCTTTAATTACTATGCGAAAAGTGAGAAAGCTAAATCCTGTGGAGGAAAATAATTTTGCCATTTCTAGAAGTGATGATTTAATTAATAGAATAGCTAGTATAACAGATGTATTAAATATTTCGGCCTGGGTAATGGGAATTATTACTATTCTTGGTTCATCTATTGCCTTAATGAATATTATGGTGGTTTCTGTTACAGAAAGAACCCGTGAAATTGGTGTTAGAAAAGCGCTTGGAGCAAAAAAAAGCACGATTGCTTTCCAGTTTTTTATTGAAACCTTAACCATCGGGCAATTGGGTGGTGTTATCGGAATTGTTTTTGGAATTGTTGTGGGATATTTAATTTGCTTAGCTGCAGACTGGGACTTTGTGATCCCATGGCAAGCCATTTTTGCCGCTTTTGTAACTAGTTTTATTGTAGCCTTAGTTTCTGGATTATATCCAGCTATCAAAGCATCACAACTAGACCCAATTGAAGCATTGAGATATGAATAAATATTTATAGAAAAGCAACAATCATTCTGTCATTTCCATAAATATCTTTTTGAAGAGTCACATTTTTGAAACCAAAACTTTCCACTAAAGCAATTGTTTCTATCCCTAAATATTGGTTGATTTCAAAATACAACTTTCCTTTTGGCTTCAAATGTAACTTAGCCAATTGCGTTATTTTTCGATAAAAAAGCAAGGCATCAATATCAGCTACAAACAAAGCTACATGGGGTTCATAATCTAAAACATTTGGATTAATTGCTGCTTTTTCTAGATTTCGAACATAGGGCGGATTAGAAACTATAGTATCAAACTGCTGTCCTAAATTTTCAACTTTTAAAATATCTTTTAAAAGAAAAGTAATAGCCACATTATTAAGTGCTGCATTTTTTTTTGCCACTTCCAATGCTTTTTCAGAAACATCAATAGCAAAGACTTCTGCATTTGATAAATGTTTAGCCAACGAAATAGCGATACAACCGCTACCCGTTCCTATATCTAGAATGCTAACTTTTCTATCTTCCCTGTTCTCTCTTCTCTCACTATTAATAATTAAATCAACTAATTCTTCGGTCTCTGGTCTAGGAATCAAAACGTTTTCATTGACTATAAATGGCAACCCATAAAACTCAGTTACTTCCAAAATGTATTGAATGGGCTTTTGTTTTTTTAAATCTGCTACCACACTATTCCATAGTGAGGCTTGTTTTTCATCCAAAATCATTTCTGGATTTAGTGCTAAATCTATACGTTTTTGGTGGTGAAATTTTTCTAAAACAAGGTAAAAGAAACTCTCAATCTCTTTTTCGTCATAAAGAGAAGCCAGTTCATTAAGGAAAATAGTTTTATAATTTTTTAATAGCATCTATAAACTCTTAATCATCCATACAGGACAAGTCGAATGTCCAGTATTTCCGATAGGGGAACAAAGATATTCAAAACCTACTTTTTTGTATAAGTTTTGTGCAATCAACATTTCAGATAGGGTTTCTAGGTAACATTGTTCATATCCAAATTCAGTTGCTTTATCAATACATTTTTTTATCATTTGCAAACCCAATCTTTTACCTCTGGCTTCCTTTAAAAAATACATTTTCTGTAGTTCACAAATATTTTCATTAGAATTTTCCAATTGACTCACTCCCGCTCCGCCAATTATTTTACCGTCTTGTTCAACAACAAAATAACTTGATCTTGGTTTATCATAGGTTTCAAACATAAAATCTAATTGTCTATCAGCAAAAGCAGTTCCGGTTTTAGGATATTCATCCGAGATAAAAACTTCCCGAATTACGTTAGCAATTTGAAGGTTATCTTCCTTTTGAATTTCTCTAATCATATCATTGATTTTAGATTGATGATTGACGAATGTTAATTTCAGATTAGATTTATTGTACTTCAAAAATCTTAAATCATTAATCTTGAATCACTATTTAAATTTAACTATTTTTGTGAGGTGAAGATACATGAAAAATATATAAATCGCTGTATTAAATTGGCCAAAAATGGTTTGGGAACAACCTTTCCTAATCCATTAGTTGGATGTGTAATCGTATATGAAGAAAAGATTATCGGCGAAGGTTGGCACAAAAAAGCGGGTGAACCTCATGCCGAAGTTAATGCCATAAACTCAGTAAAAGATAAATCTTTATTATCCAAATCAACCCTTTATGTTTCTCTGGAACCTTGTAGTCATTTTGGTAAAACCCCACCATGTTGTGATGCAATTATTACCCATAAAATACCCAATGTTGTGGTCGGAACGATTGACCCAAATAGCAAAGTTGCTGGTTCAGGTATAAAAAGATTACTTGAAAACCATGTGAATGTAACTGTTGGTTTTTTAGAAAAAGAATGCAACGAATTAAACAAGCGTTTCTTTACTTTTCATACTAAAAAACGTCCCTACATAATTTTAAAATGGGCCGAAAGTTTAGAGGGATATATTGCTCCCATTTCTAAAGATAAATTAGAACCTATTTGGATTTCCAATCCATTTTCTAGACAGCTAGTTCACAAATGGCGTACAGAAGAACAAGCTATTTTAGTGGGCACAAAAACCGTAGTAGATGATAATCCAAAATTAAATAGCCGCGATTGGAGAGGCAATGATCCTATAAGAATAATAGTAGATAAATCTGGAAAAATAAATGATAATTACTTTGTCAAAGACAAATCAATTAAAACAATAATTATTACAGAACAAGAAAATTTAACCTCGAGTGAAAATGTTAGTTATGAAAATGTTATCTTTGATAATAGCCTTCCATCTAGCATTTGCAATGTATTATTTAACAATAACATACAATCGGTAATAATAGAAGGAGGAAGAACAACAATTCAATCTTTTATCGACTCCAATTTTTGGGACGAAGCAAGAGTATTTATTGGTAATGTACATCTTAACAGTGGAGTAAAAGCTCCCATTTTGAATAGAAATTACAATTTCAGCAAAATAAAAGAAGACCAACTTAAACTTTTTATAAACCATGATTAATGCTATTATTTTTGATTTTGGAGATGTTTTCATTAATCTTGAAAAGGAAGCATCTATTGAAGAGTTTAGAAAATTAGGATTAGAGGGTCCAAATGAAGAATTATTAGCCCATAATGATTTATTTGAAAAAGGAAAAATAACTGAATTACAATTTATTGAGTGTTTTTTGAAATACATTCCAAAGGCAACTATTGAAGAAATAAGAAAAGCTTGGAATGCCTCAATTGGAGATTTCCCTTTATATCGATTAGAGTTTTTACAAATGCTCTCCAATAAATACCGCTTATTTCTTTTAACCAATACGGATGCTATTCACATAAGTCGATTCGAACACAAAGTGGGAATGTCTTTCTATAGTGATTTTTACCGTTGTTTTGAAAAAGTATATTATTCTTATGAAATGGGTCGGAGTAAACCTGACCCAGAAATTTTCAATACTTTAATTCGCAAACATGATTTATCTCCAAAACGCACTTTGTTTATTGATGACAAAAAACAAAATACTGATGTTGCAGAAAGTTTAGGTTTACATATATGGAATTTGAAAGTTGGTACAGAAGATGTAGTAGAATTATTTGAACAAAAACACCTTACTTTTTAAGTTTTGATAGACAAAGACACTTATAAAACCATAACAAGTCCTTCGTCAGAAATTTTATTTAAAGAAAAAAATAGCAAGTTTTATGGCTATGCATTTCCTGTTACTAAGGAAGAAGAAATCAAAACGCATTTAGATCTTTTAAAAAAGCAGCATCAAGGTGCTGTTCATTTTTGTTATGCCTTTCAATTAGGAACAGAAACAACAATCTTCCGAGCCAATGATGATGGCGAACCCAGTAATTCAGCAGGAATGCCTATTTATGGGCAAATCCAATCTTTTAATTTAACAAATGTATTAGTTGTTGTAGTTCGATTTTTTGGCGGAGTAAAACTGGGTGTTGGCGGGTTAATTTCAGCCTATCGAACAACTGCAAAAATGGCTTTAGATGCCTCTGAAATTAAAGAAACAACAATTGACATTCTGCTTAAAATTAAGTTTGACTATAAAAACATGAATAAGATAATGAGAATAATAAAAGAAAAAAAACTTACCATTACTTCTCAAAAATTGAACGAAAGTTGCGAAGTCATCATTTCTGTTCGAAAAAAAAATGCCACAATAATATGCGCCATTTTTAAAAACATGTTCGAAATTGAAATTAATAAAATATAATTTTTTTTTAGTTTTATAATATGTCTAAAATGTATTTAGGAGGGATAATAGGTTTTCCTAAATTCATATCCACAAAAACCAATAAAAAATGTGCAGTTGTTAACAATTCGCGATTTTCATTATGAATTTCACAATCAAATTCGATCTTTACAGAGCTTTGACTTTTAAATTTTGTGGTAACTGTAAGTAAATCATCATAACGCGCAGGTTTTTTGTAATTTATAGTCATTGAAACAATAGGAAGCGCAATACCGCTTTCTTCCAATGATTTATATGAAATCCCTTTGTTTCTAAGCCATTCAACTCGACCCAGTTCAAAATAAGGAATATAATTGCCATGATAAACCACACTCATCTGATCGGTTTCTGAATAACGAACTCTAACTTTTATTTGATGTTCTTTCATCTGCTTTTTTTGCATTTAATCTATAATTACAATAATCATTACAACAATATTTTTAAAAAATCAATAGCTTTTAAATTTTTTTTAACGAATTTTATTCACATATTTGTCATCCCAAAAAAATGTAAAAATTTTATAATTTTACATAGTATAAAACCTAAATAATTAATACAATAATTTTAAGCAAATATGAGCAAAACTGCGCAATCGGTATGGGAAAACTGTCTAGCATTTATAAAAGACAATATTCAAGATCAAGCTTTCAAAACTTGGTTTGAACCGATTAAGTCTGTTGAACTTACTGATAATGCTTTGTACATTCAAGTTCCTAGCAAATTTTTCTATGAATGGCTTGAAGAACATTACGTAAAATTATTAAAAGTAGCATTAACAAAAGAACTCGGAAAAAACGCAAAGTTACTCTATAAAATTAAAATGGAGAACACTTATGGCAATAAACAACCTTTTACAGAACAATTGCCTAGTGCTCACAGAAGCCCAATAAAATCTCAAGATGTTGATGCTCCCTACAAAAATCTTAATCCAGAGCTAAAAAATCCTTTTGTGATTCCTGGAATTAGAAACTTAAAAATAGAGTCCCAACTTAACCCAAACTATAGTTTTGATAATTTCCTTGAAGGTGATTCTAACCGATTAGCTCGTTCTGCAGGAATGGCAGTAGCAAACAAACCCGGAGGAACATCTTTCAATCCGTTATTAATTTTTGGCGGAGTAGGTTTGGGAAAAACGCATTTAGCTCATGCTATTGGTGTTGAAATAAAAGATAAATATCCAGAAAAAACAGTTTTATATATTTCAGCAGAAGTTTTTACACAACAATATATAGATTCTGTTAAGAAAAATAATAGAAATGATTTTATTCATTTTTATCAATTAATCGATGTATTAATTATTGATGATGTTCAATTCCTTTCAGGAAAAACAGGTACACAAGATGTTTTCTTCCATATCTTCAATTACTTACATCAAAACGGAAAACAAGTAATACTTACATCAGATAAAGCCCCTGTAGACATGCAAGATATCGAACAACGTTTGTTGTCTCGTTTCAAATGGGGATTATCCGCAGAATTGCATCAACCAGATTACGAAACTCGCATTTCAATACTAAAAAATATTCTTTACAGAGATGGAGTAGAAATGCCCGAGGAAATTATTGAGTATGTAGCTAGAAATATCAAATCTAATGTTAGAGAATTAGAAGGCGCAATAATTTCATTAATTGCACAATCATCTTTTAATAAAAAAGAAGTTACTTTAGATTTGGCTAAAAGCGTAGTTGAAAAATTTGTTAAAAATGTAAAACGTGAAATATCTATTGACTACATACAAAAAGTAGTTTCTGATTATTTCCAACTAGATATTGATACTTTACAATCCAAAACAAGAAAACGTCACGTTGTTCAAGCCAGACAATTAGCCATGTTTTTCGCTAAGAAATTTACAAAATCTTCCTTAGCAAACATTGGCTCTAAAATTGGCGATAGAGATCACGCTACAGTTTTACATGCTTGTAAGACAGTAGATAACTTAGTTTCAACTGATAAACAATTCAAAAAATTTGTAGAAGATATTCATAAAAAATTATCTCTATAATTTACTTTTGATCAAGTTGCAACTTAGAAAATTAAGTTATGCCCACTAAAATTTTAATGGTTTGTTTAGGAAATATTTGTCGATCTCCTTTGGCAGAAGGACTTTTAGCGTCAAAACTCCCAAAAGATAAATTTATAGTAGACTCAGCAGGAACTGGAAATTACCATGTTGGTAGAAAACCTGACACTCGTTCTATTGCTACAGCCCAAAAAAACGGATTAGATATTACCCATCAAAAAGCAAGACAATTTAATTCAAATGATTTTGATGATTTTGATTATATTTATGTGATGGATAGTTCAAACTACAGTGATGTAATTGATTTAGCAAAAAACGAAATACAAAAATCCAAGGTGGATATGATCTTAAATCATCTTTTTCCAGGTGAAAATGTTGATGTTCCTGATCCATACTATGGTTTACAAAATGGCTTTGATATGGTCTATGAAATGCTAGAGGAAACTTGTGTTATTTTAGCAAAAAAACTAATTGAAAAACATCCCTAAAATACCTTTTACAAAACATCTCACAAATAAGATAATTAAAAAAAATAGTTGAAACCAGTAACTCTTAAAGGTAAATTATATCTAATCCCAACTACTTTAGGGGAAATGAATCCTCATGATGTAATGCCGCAAACTGTAAAAAGAGCCATTGATTTTATTGATTTTTATATTGTAGAAAACGAAAAAACAGCACGAAAATTCATCAAATCAATCAATCCAGAAAAAATTCAAGCCAATTTAAAAATCTCAACTCTTAATAAACATACTGAAATTACAGAACATAACACCATGATCTCACCTTGTTTAAACGGCATAAATATTGGATTAATGAGTGAAGCTGGTTGCCCTGGAGTGGCTGACCCTGGCGCTGCCATTGTAAAAATGGCTCATGAAAAAGGCATTCAAGTAATTCCATTAGTAGGGCCCTCCTCTATTCTATTAGCCATGATGAGCTCAGGAATGAATGGACAAAGTTTTGCCTTCAACGGGTATCTTCCCATTGATAAAGCTGAAAAAAAATCAACGCTTAAAAATTTTGAAAAATTATCCTATGATAAAAATCAATCTCAAATTTTTATCGAAACACCATACAGAAACAACAAATTATTTGAAGATATTATACAAGCCTTACAACCCAATACAGACTTATGTATTGCAACTGACATTACATTGCCAACAGAATATATAAAAACGATGCGTGTGGCAGATTGGAAAAAAACAAAGGTCGATTTACACAATCGACCTACTATTTTTATCATACATAAAATGTAATCTATTTTACTTGAGCATTTTTAACTGCTTTAATTCTCATGGTTTCAAAACCTCCAAAATCCCTTAAATAAGTTCTAACAGACGTTCCATAATCATCTTTACATTTTTTCTCTCCATTAGAATTTAAAAAACGTTTTACCGAACCTGTACCACCAAGATGGGCAGCTGCTAAAATTCCGGATTCTGTAATTTTAACTCCGTCAACTAATTTGCCTTCAAAATAGTTGATATAGGCTTTCAACTCATATTTGTTTTTAGAAAGCAAAGTGATAAAAGCTTTTTCCTGAAGTGTTGGATTGTTTAAAAAAGCCATACTGTCTTTTATACCAATAGTTTTTAACGTTTGAATTCCAAACTGATATTTTCCTAAATAACCCAAAGAATTAATTTTTCTATAGTTGGATTGCGACTCTTTATGTGCAATAGCCTCCTTATAACCAATAAAGTACAATCCAGTAAATGGAATTTTAAGATTGACGTAATCAATGTTATTTTGAGAGGGAAAAATGTATAATAGTTTTTTATTTTCAAAAAGACTAAAACCATTGTTGATATGGGAAGTATAAGATTTAAAACCTAAGCTCATGAAAGCTACTGTCAGCAAGATTGAGGTGTAAAAAATTCCTTTTTTTATCATTAATTGTTATTTCTCAAGCGCTGTCACCGACATGAAATTTCTGACGCAAATATACAATTAATTTTATAAAATTGACTATCAGGCAGTTAAACTACATCAAAAGTAGAACAAATGTGCCTTATAACCTCCGCGACCCTTGATTTCAATAGCTGGAGCCGGTATCTTTATAGTGTTGAAAATTGTTAAAATTGTCTTAACAAAATGGGATTTAGTCTCAATTTTGGTCAAATCAACGTCCAAACTGAGATAGAATTGTCTATATCTTTTGCTTTCTGGTAAGAAAATAGTGTTAACAAGTTCATCGTTTCCTGTAATCATTCCCTCCGCTCCATATCCAAATGCAATATTTAACCATTTTGGAATCTTAGAATTCTTGATAAATGAGCTTATATTTACCGAAAGCCAATAGGTTTGTCCGTTATAATCTTTTAACAGTTGTTCTTGCAATGAACTTCCTAAAACATTAGGTCTTCTTGAAGCATAGGGTGTGGTGTGAAAAGAAAACTTAGGAATAATACGTTGTTCATTCCAAAGTAACTCTTGAGAAACAAATAAAGCAGATCCAGAAATATTGGCTGCAATATCACCCAATGATGCACCCCAATTAGCCGAATAGCCATCAAAAACCTCAACGGTCGTCATAAAAGCTAGTCCCAAGGTGGCACCATAAATTAATTGATGTTTTCTAGTAGCACCAGACCATTTCATAGCATTGGCTCCAAAACTTCCTAAGTGATAGGTTGAAAATACATGACCTGCTTTATCCATTTGCAACCACTCGGCATTATCATTAATTAAATGAAAGTTGGAGCGAGGATAATCAGCATACCAAACTTGATTTAATCCCACCAATGCAGCAGTTGCAATGGAAGCTTCAGTTAGTACTAGAGTTTTTAACCTTTTAGAATTTAAAGTGTCGGAAGGTGTTAAAAAAGTATCAATTGAAGTTTGTGACCATAATAAACCGGAAAAAAAGAAAAAAAAGATTATGTAATTCTTATTCTTCAATGATTATCGTTTGGTTCCTTGTGTATTTAGCCAATCGGCATACTTTTTGGCATTCACATTATGTTGCGCTATAGAGGAAGCAAACTCATGGTACCCAAAACGCTCTACACTAGCGCAGAAATATAAATAATCATGTTTTTGAGCATTTAAAACTGCATCTATGGCGTCCATATCGGGCATAGCAATGGGACCTGGTGGCAAACCTTCATTTTTATAGGTATTATAGGGAGAATTTATAAATAAGTCATTATAGAGTACTCTTTTTATTATTTGGTCAAAATTATCATCTCTTAATTTCAAGGCATAAATTACTGTTGGATCGGCTTGTAACTTCATTTCTTGTCTCAATCTGTTAAGATAAACACCTGCAACAATTGGTCTTTCACCTTTTTTTACGGTTTCTTTATGAACAATAGATGCTAAAGTAATTACTTGAACTGGAGTTAAGTGTAAAGCTGTTGCCTTTGCAATTCTCTCTATAGTCCAAAAACGATTGTATTCTTCTAACATTTTATCGCGAAACTTTTCGGCAGAAACATTCCAATAAAATTCATAAGTGTTTGGTAAAAACATAGCAAAAACATTGTCCTTGGTAAAACCATTTTTTTGTAAAAAAATACTATCTCTAAAAGTAGCTAATAACTTAGTGGTATCAGGCTCGATTTGTGAACTGATACGCTCACATAAATTCTCTAATCTTTCTTGATTATTAAAAGCCAACTTGACTGGAACATTTCTTCTCATAGCACCTACTAATTGAAAAGCATTCATCCCCTGTTTTAATAAAAATCTTCCTGGTTTAACACGGTCAGGATAAGAACGAAGCGTAGCCATAATTTCAAAATTGTTCTTGTTTTTCAAAAATGGAGCTACAATTTTATCCACATCTTGATAAGTAGAACCAGTTGGGATTTGGACATAAACTTCTTCCGTTTCAAAATTGGTGTCCGATGTAAAAAATTTTATAAAAACAAATAGTGTAACTACTAAAAAAATCGCTGTTACTACTTTTACAATTTTATTTCTCTTTGTATTCAAGACCGAAAAAGTTAAGTTTTAGTTATTAATCAATTGAAAAAATGCCTCATCTTGAAAAGAATTATTACTATAATTCCAATCCTTTTTGACTCCTATTTTTTCGAAACCAAATGTAGTAAAAAGTGCTATACTTGCTATGTTTTCTATTCCGATATTTGCATACAATTGATGCAACTGCAATTGTTTAAAGCTGAATTCTATAAGGAGCGAGAGTGCTTCTTTACCAAAACCAGAGTTTCTATTGATTTCATTTTGTATAATAATGCCAATTCCGGCACGATTATTCTTTGGATCAAAATCAAACAAATCAATCAATCCTATAGCTTCATTAGTGTTATTTTTACAAATAGCTAACCGCAATTGTTTGGCTTCATAGATATCTTGGTGGGCATTTTCAAGATACTGCCGAATTAGAAATTTACTATAGGGAGTTTGGGTATTGCTAACTTCCCAGATATGTTCATCGTTTTCTATATGATAGATAAAGGCTAAATCTTCAGGTTCTAGAGCACGTAGAAATACGTTTTTTCCTTTTAATGTTACCATGCTATTTCTCCTTCAAAAACAAAAGTTGCTGGACCTTGCAGAAATACATTGGTATAACGAGTTCCTTCTTTTACAAATGAAACTTCTAGCTTTCCTCCTGCTACATCTATATGAATATGATTTGATAGAGTTTTCCCTATGGCATGCATGGCAATAGCAGTTGCAGTTGCGCCAGTGCCACAAGACAAAGTTTCATCTTCTACTCCACGTTCGTAAGTTCTCAAAGCAAAATGAGCTTCTGAAAATTGCTTCACAAAATTCACGTTAGTGCCCGCTTTTCCATATAGTTCAGAATATCGGATGATAGAGCCATTATTTTTAACATCAATAGTTTTTAAATCCTCTACTAGCATCACATGATGCGGAGAACCTGTATTTAAGAAAACATAATCATTTTCTATTTTTAGTTCATCAACATCTTTCATTTGCAAAGAAATAATTCCGTTATCTAATATAGAAGCGTGATGCAATCCATCAGTAGCGATAAAATCGGTTTCATCATCATTGATTACTTTCAAACTTTTGGCAAAAGCAACAATACATCTTCCACCATTGCCACACATAGAACTTTCATTTCCGTCGGAATTGTAATAAAGCATTTTGAAATCTGTTTTAGTATCATTTTCCAATAAAATTAATCCATCAGCACCAATACCAAAACGACGATCGCAAAGTTTCTCGATGAGTTTTATGTTGTCTTTTGGAAATATATTTTGACGATTATCAATCATCACAAAATCATTTCCGGTGCCTTGATATTTGTCGAAAGTAATTTTCATAGCCTTATTAACTCCCACAAATATAGCAATTATTAAGATTAACTTAAAAAATGTTAAACAAGCGTTAAATGGCATTTGAAAAAAAATAGAAAGTTTTTAATTTTACTTCAAATAATTTAAAATGTATATGACTATGAAACGTTTATCAAGTTTATTTTTGGTTTCTTTATTAAGTGGCGCAACAACTCTTGGTGCTTATAAATTATTTATTGAAAGAAAAGAGCATCGCAGTTCAATCGTTACTATGGCACCAACAAACTACTCAAAAAATGTTGGTTTAAACGGAGAAACTTTAGATTTTACGGCTGCTGCCGAAAGTGCTGTACATACCGTTGTTCACGTAAAAAATGTTTCTATGAGAACAGTTTCTAATCCAATCATGGAATTTTTCTATGGGGCTCGCGGAGGACAACAACAAGAACAAGTAGGAACTGGTTCTGGAGTAATCATTTCTGAAGATGGTTATATTGTGACCAATAATCACGTGATAAAAGATGCGACAGAACTTGAAGTTACTTTAAATAATAATAAATCTTATAAAGCAAAACTCATTGGAACCGATTCTAAAATGGATATTGCTTTACTTAAAATAAACGCAGACGAAAAATTACCATATTCTACTTTTGCTGATTCTGACCAGGTAAAAGTGGGTGAATGGGTATTAGCTGTTGGAAATCCATATAATTTGAATTCAACAGTAACAGCGGGAATTGTTTCAGCCAAAGCCAGAAATTTAGATAATTCTAATAATATTCAATCATTCATACAAACAGATGCTGCTGTAAATCCAGGAAATAGCGGTGGTGCATTAGTAAATACTCGTGGAGAATTAATCGGAATAAATACGATGATTTCTTCACCAACAGGAAGTTACACGGGCTATTCATTTGCGGTTCCATCAAACATTACTAGAAAAATTATTGAAGATATTATGGAATTTGGTGGTGTACAAAGAGGTATTCTTGGTATTGAAGGAAATGAATTAAACAGTAAAACTTCTGATGAATTAGGGACAAAAGAGACTGAAGGTTTCTTTGTCAATAAAGTAACTAAAAATTCTGGTGCAGAAAAAGCGGGTCTTCAAAAAGGAGATATAATTAAAAAATTAGACAATCAAAAAATTAGTTCGTATGCCGAACTAACAGGTTATATTAATACCAAAAGACCAAATGATAAAGTTCAAGTTACATTTATTAGAGAGGGAAACACAAAAACTATTCCTGTAGTATTAATCAAAAATGATATTTTCACTACCGAATTCAAAGGATTAGAATTAGAAAACATTGATGCTTCTGACAAAAGAAAGTTCAAAATCGATTACGGTGTTCGCATCAAAGAAATTAATAATGAAAATCTTAGACCCTATTACGACCAATTGAAAGGGGGTATAATATTATCCGTTGATAATGTGAAAGCTACTGATGTAGAATCAGTTTCAAGGATACTAAATAAAAAAGACGAAAATCAAAATGTTAGTATACAAATGATTAACAGAATTGGTCAAGTCATTCAAGTTATTTTATAATTCCTCTTACTTACTTTTTTTCAAAAAAGCTAATCTTAATCGATTGGCTTTTTTTATTTAAAAAATTTACGAAATCGTTTTCGTTAAACACTTCAATTTTATACTTTTGCGCAGAATTTAAATCTGTTACTAACAACTAAAAATCATCTCTTTTATGAAAAAGAATACCCTATACGAAAAGGAAGTATCATTTCAAGCCGACAGACGTAAAGCAGGTATAGAATTTATTAAAATCATTAGCGATTTATGGTATGACAAATCTATAGAATTAGTGCTTTTTAGGAATCAATTAATCGACAGAAATGTTAGTGATATTATCAATCTTCACGAATATGCTGCGGAATTTGTTCAAAAACCAATAAATGTATTTGACACTGTTGAGATTGCTAATACCATAGTTAACTTAGATTTGCCTCCGTCAAAAATTGACATTGGAAAACTAACCTATGAATATCATTTAGAAGATAATAAATACCATGACGCTAAAGCTTTCGTAATTGATAAATTAAAAAATGCAAAAAATGCAAAAAATATAAAGCCGAAAGATGTTGTTCTTTATGGTTTTGGTCGTATCGGAAGATTATTGGCGCGTGAAATGATGAGTAAAATTGGTAAAGGACAACAACTTAGACTTCGTGCCATTGTTACACGTGACAGAAATGATGCTAATTCTCTAGAAAAAAGAGCCTCTCTTTTACGTTATGATTCTGTTCATGGCGATTTTGAAGGTTCTGTTCAAGCGGATGTTGAAAACAATGCCCTGATAATTAATGGAACAACAGTTCATATAATAACTTCAAATGCTCCAGAAGAAATTGACTATACAAAATATGGAATTGAAGACGCTTTAGTAATCGATAATACGGGAGCATTTACGACCGAAGAGGCATTAAAAAGACACTTAGTTTCAAAAGGGGTTAATAAAGTTTTATTGACAGCCCCAGGCAAAGGCGTCCCTAATATTGTATATGGTGTAAATCATAATGATTACAATCCTGACAAAGTGGACATTTATTCCGCTGCTTCTTGTACAACCAATGCTATTACTCCAATATTACAAGTAGTTGAAGAAACACTTGGTGTTGTAAAAGGACATCTTGAAACCATACACGCTTATACTAATGATCAGAACTTAGTTGACAATATGCATAAAAAATACCGCCGAGGTCGTGCTGCAGCTCTTAATATGGTTATAACTGAAACTGGAGCAGGTAGTGCTGTTGCCAAAGCATTACCTAGCTTGGCAGGAAAATTAACTTCAAATGCTATTCGAGTGCCAGTGCCAAATGGCTCCTTGGTAGTGCTAAATCTAGAGGTGTCAAAACCAACTTCCATTGAAGAAGTAAATGGAATTATGAGACAATATGCTCTAGAAGGTGAATTAGTAGAGCAAATTAAATATTCTTTAAATAATGAACTGGTATCTTCTGATATTGTTGGCACTTCTGCTCCTTCAATATTTGATAGTAATGCAACTATTGTTTCAGGCGATGGGAAAAATATAGTTTTATATGTTTGGTATGATAATGAATATGGTTATAGTCATCAAGTAATACGTTTGGCTAAGTATATAGCTAAAGTAAGAAGATATACCTACTATTAATTGTTTTTGAATCTGAAAAATCTTAAAATATTATTTAAGAAAATATCTATAGGTATTTGTAAAAAATAAATTAAAAAAAATGACTAGCACTATATAATCGATATCGATTATATAGTGCTAGTCAAAAAGTAAACTTTATTATGCTTTTCCTGCGGCAATTAGGTTCAAAGCAGAACCTGCCACAAACCAACCTATTTGGCTATCGTTGTATGTATGGTTAGCTAAAATTAAATCTTTTGAGCCATCAGCATGTGCAAATTCAAGTGTAAGTGGCTTACCTGGAGTAAACTCAGTTAAATCTAAGAAATTGATAGTATCATTTTCCTGAATTTTATCATAATCGGCTTCGTTAGCAAAAGTCAAAGCCAACATACCTTGTTTTTTTAAGTTCGTTTCATGAATACGTGCAAACGATTTTACTAAAACAGCTTTTACTCCCAAAAATCTTGGTTCCATTGCTGCATGTTCTCTTGAAGAGCCTTCTCCATAGTTGTGATCACCCACAACAATGGTTGGAACACCAGCTGATTTATAATCTCTCTGTACTGCAGGCACAGCAGCATATTCTCCTGTAAGTTGGTTTTTAACTTTATTGGCTTCTTGATTAAATGCATTTACTGCTCCAATCAACATATTATTAGAAATATTATCCAAATGTCCTCGGAAACGTAACCATGGACCAGCCATAGATATGTGATCAGTTGTACACTTCCCAAAAGCTTTGATTAACAATTTTGCACCTGTAATATTTTTTCCATCCCAAGCATCAAATGGTGCTAGCAATTGCAATCTATCTGATGTTAGTGAAACGGCAACCTGAACGGTTGAACCATCTGCTGCTGGTGCTTGGAATCCTGCATCTTCTACATCAAAACCTCTTTTTGGTAACTCATCACCTGTAGGAGGATTTAATCTAACTTGCTCTCCCTTATCATTTAATAATGAATCTGTCAAAGGGTTAAATGATAAATCACCCGAAATGGCTAATGCAGCAACCATTTCTGGTGAAGTTACAAAAGCATGAGTGTTAGGATTTCCATCAGCGCGTTTAGAGAAGTTTCTGTTAAATGAGTGAACAATTGTATTTTTTTCTCCTTTGTCAGCTCCAGCTCTATCCCATTGTCCAATACATGGCCCACAAGCATTAGTAAATACTTTGGTTCCCATTTTTTCGAAAGTAGCTATAATACCATCTCGTTCTATGGTATATCTAATTTGTTCAGAACCTGGATTGATACCAAATTCAGCTTTTGGGGTAATTCCATGGGCAACCGCTTGCTCTACTATTGAAGCAGCGCGAGCCATATCTTCATAGGATGAGTTAGTACAAGACCCTATCAATCCCCATTCTACTTTTAACGGCCAACCATTTGCAGCAGCTTCTGATTTCATTTTAGACACTGGAGTCCCTCTATCGGGAGTAAATGGTCCGTTGATATGTGGCTCTAACTCTGAAAGGTTGATTTCAATTACTTGGTCAAAATATTTGGCAGGATTAGCATATACTTCATCATCGCCAGTTAAATAAGAAGCTACTTTATCAGCCGCATCTACAATATCTTGACGGTCTGTTGCGACCAAATATCTTCTCATAGAGTCATCATATCCAAAAGTAGAAGTTGTAGCACCAATTTCTGCCCCCATATTACAAATAGTTCCTTTTCCAGTACAAGACATTGAAGTTGCCCCTTCTCCAAAATATTCAACTATTGCTCCAGTTCCACCTTTTACAGTTAGAATATCAGCTACTTTTAATATTACATCTTTTGGAGCAGTCCAACCATTTAGTTTCCCTGTTAACTTCACTCCTATCAATTTTGGAAATTTCAATTCCCATGACATACCACTCATAACGTCAACGGCGTCTGCACCACCAACACCAATAGCTAACATTCCTAAACCACCCGCATTTACAGTATGAGAATCGGTTCCTATCATCATTCCACCTGGAAATGCATAATTTTCTAAAACAATTTGATGAATAATTCCTGAACCCGGTTTCCAAAATCCAATACCATATTTATTAGAGACAGAAGAAAGAAAGTCAAAAACTTCTTTTGATTGTGAATTAGCAACAGCTAAATCCGTCGTTGCGCCTACTTTGGCTTGTATCAAATGATCACAGTGAACAGTCGTTGGTACAGCAACAGTTTTTTTGCCAGCGTGCATAAATTGTAATAATGCCATTTGTGCAGTGGCATCTTGACAAGCTACTCTATCAGGAGCGAAATCTACATAATCTTTACCACGTGTGAATGCTTGAGAAGGCGTTCCTTCCCATAAGTGCGAATATAAAATCTTTTCTGAAAGAGTTAATGGTCTACCTACAAGCGCTCTTGCTTTATCTACGCGAGCTGACATTGTAGCATAAACTTTTTCTATCATTTTAATATCAAAAGCCATAGTATATTGGGTTTATTTATTTGATGTACAAATTTACGAAAACGTTGTACTTCTAAAAAGTTTTTAATTGAATAAGTTATATTTTAATTATATTTTACGAAATATTAATTTTTTGAATTAAAAATTAGCAATTATAAATTATAATCGAAATAAAATGATAATTATTAAAATAAATGTAAGTGTTATTTTTAATAAGTCTTAAAATTTTGTAAAAAACAATTAAAATTTACATCAATTTATTAATAATCATTTCTTCGGTGATTCCTTCAGCATCAGCTTTGTAGTTTTTTATAATTCTATGGCGAAGTATACCTAATGCCACAGCTTTTACATCTTCAATATCTGGAGAAAATTTACCATTGAAAGCGGCATTGGCTTTGGCGGCTAAAATCAAATTTTGCGAAGCTCTTGGTCCAGCACCCCAATCTAAATAATTGTTAACATACTCAGAAGCTAAAGCACTTTTAGGCCTTGTTTTTCCAACTAATGTTACTGCATATTCTACTACATTATCTGCAACTGGAATTCTACGAATTAAGTGTTGAAAATCAATAATTTCTTGAGCTTTAAACAACGGATTGATTACTGGCTTTTCATCAGAAGTAGTGCTTTTTACCACTTGAACTTCTTCTAGATAAGATGGGTAATCTAGTTTTATGGCAAACATAAAACGGTCTAACTGTGCTTCAGGCAACGGATAAGTCCCTTCTTGTTCAATGGGGTTTTGTGTAGCTAAAACGAAATAAGGTAAATCTAATTTATAGTTTTGACCTGCTATGGTAACCGCTCTTTCTTGCATGGCTTCTAATAAAGCAGCTTGCGTTTTTGGTGGTGTTCTATTAATCTCATCAGCCAAAATTATATTGGAAAAAATGGGTCCTTTGATAAATTTAAATTGACGACTTTCATCCAAAATTTCACTTCCTAAAATATCAGATGGCATCAAATCTGGTGTGAACTGAATACGCTTAAAATCTAATCCTAAAGCTTGAGAAATGGTGTTTACCATTAATGTTTTAGCTAAACCAGGCACGCCTATCAGTAAGGCATGTCCACCAGAAAAAATACTAAGTAAAATTTGGTCAACCACTTCGTCTTGACCTATTATAATTTTAGAAATCTCTTTTTTTAGTTCTAATCTTTTTTGAACTAAATTTTGAATGGCAGCAACATCAGACATAATATTTTAAATTTTAATGCTATAAAAACTTGTTTATTTTTTTAACCAATTATTAGTGAAAATACAATCTCTGTATTCTCCATTGATTTTGACATAGGTTTCTTTGATTTTCTCTTCGCTCCATTTGGCAATGGCTTTTATTTGCTTTTCTTTTAAAGCCAAATCTTTAATTTTGATATAGTCTTTAGCATAATCAGCAGTGTGCTCATCAATTCTATTGGTAACTGTTATAATTTTATATTTTTTACCAGTTTTAAGATCATCATCTAAAATAGCTGCTGTAATGGCACTGTTTTTCAAATTAGAAACTTCGCTATACAAACTTGGATCCATTTTGGTCAATTCAAAGTGAGTATCTTGGGTTCTCGGATTAATTAATGTTCCTCCGTTGGCTCTAGTTTCTTTTTCGTCAGATAGGGTTCTAGCTGCTTCTGCAAAACTTATTTCGCCGCTTTCTATTCGCTTTTTTATCAAAATTATTTTTTCTTTGGCTTCTTTCAAAGCTTTATCAGAAACTTTTGGCATCATTAAGATATGACGTAATTCTACTTCTTGACCTTTAATCTTTTCAACCATGATAATATGATAACCAAACTCGGTCTCAAATGGTTCTGAAATTTCTCCTTCTGACAAACTAAAAGCAACATCTTTAAACTCTTTTACAAATTGAGTTTTCCTATTTATTTTATAAAAACCACCATTGGAAGCAGAACCTCTGTCATCAGAATAAATAACGGCTCTTGTTTTAAAACTTGCTCCAGCGAGAACCTCAGCTTTTATTTCTTTTAAGCGATTAATTACTCTTTGTTTTTCTTCATCCGATATTTTTGGACTTACTACTATTTGTGCTACTTCCATTTCAGCTCCAAAAACTGGTAATTCATTTTGAGGAATAGCTTTAAAGAAATTACGCGTTTCTTCTGGAGTGATTTCTACGGCATCAATGATTTTCTTTTGCATTTCTGCTCCAAGTTTATTCATTTTGATGATGTCAAATAATTCAGTTCTGAATTCATCTTCTGTGGCTTTCTTAAAATATTGAACTACTTTTTCCATGGAACCTAATTGCTCCACCATATAGTTCACTTGTTCACTTAGTTTTTCTTTTACCTCTTCATCTTTTACGATAATACTATCTTGAACGGCTTGATGAGCATATAATTTGTCTTCTAATAATTTTCCTAACATTTGACAACGTGTAATGTCTTTAACTGAATTGCCTTGACTTGACAATTCCAAATACGATTTATCTACATCAGAATCTAGTATGATATAATCGCCAACAGTGGCTATAATGCCATCTATTTTTTGCTTTTGAAAATTGATGAACTGCGATTTTGTTTTCACAGTATCTTTAATAATTTCTTGAGCATTTACAAACCACACGGAACAAATTGTAATACTAATTGCTACTAGGAGTTTGTTATTTATATATTTCATAATCTTTATTTTTAATGGCATCTTCTATGATTTCCTTTTCAAATTTTTTAATTAATTCTAATTTTCTTCTGTTTAAAATAACTTCTTTTAATGTAGGTTTGATATACTGAAAAGGTGATAATTGATTTTTATCAATAACAGTAGTAATTTTTACAAAATATACATCATCATTAATTGTCTTCTCTATTCTTTTTCCTGCTTGAATTAATGTTTCTCTATTGTCAGGATTAATAAAAGGTAATTTTGAATACACTTGACCCATATCAACCCAAACAGTATCATTTAATGCAAAACTTTTAAATTGTAGTGCATAAGTGTCCCAAAACTTTTTGTCTTTTTTTGTATAATTAAAAAACTTATTTTTAATAGTTCCAAATCGAGGATTGTCTTTTGAGAGGTTAATATATCTCAATCGAACTAAAGTGCCATTGGTTTTAAAATTTTCTTTATTTTGATTGTAATATTCTTTTAATTCTTCTTGTCTTACTATAGTGTCAACCGTGTTTTTTACTACTTCTTCTATGTAGGCTTTAGAATATAAATCAATTTTGTATTGTTTTAATAAAGCATTGTATTCTGCTTTTTTCTTATCGCTTATATTTCTTTCTGCTGATTCTATAATCAACTTCTGACTTGCCCATCTATTAATGAAATCTCTAACTATAAGCAAACTGTCTTCCTTAGAAGTTCCTGCAGGAACTAGGGTTGCAATGTCAGTTTTGTATAAATAGTTTTTACCAACTCTAGCAATGGACGCTGTTTTTTGTTGTGGCTTGAAATAATTACAGGAACAAACCATTAAAAAAAATAGGTAAAAACTATTTTTGAACATTTTATGGATTTAACTGTTTTTTCACTTTTTCAAAAACATCTTTATTAATCTTTACAGTAAACTCTTGTTTCAAATCATCTACCCAACCTTTTTCAAGATATTGCTGATAATCGTTTATAATTTTACCTTTACATTCTTCTAGGGTTTTTACTCCAGCTGGTAGCAATTTGTCTACTTTGAGAACAAAATAATATTCTCCTTCTTTAAAAATGTCAGAAATCCCGACTTCGTATTTGGTTGCTTTTGGCAAGGCATCACTTCCTTCTTCAAAAACGCCTGTGTTGGCCATAACATTAATAATAGCATCAACGTTTAATTTTTCTTTGATTTTTTGTGGTTCAGTTTTTTTCTTCAAAAGTGCTAAAGCCTTCTTAATCATGTCCATTTTAGTAGAAGAAAGTATAGTGGCTTCTACTCTATTCTTCCACAAATGTTCCATTTTATGGTCATTATAGAATTTTTGTAGTCCAACAGTATCTGTTTTTGCTTTTTCCCAAATCTCTTTTTCCATCAAATCAAAAAGCAGCAAACCATCTCTATATTCTTCCATCACATTAGCAAATTCTACAAATTCTGTTTCTAAATTATCATCGTAATAGACTTTCAACTGCTCGTCTAAGAATTTATCATACAAAGCCTCTACTAATTTTGAAATTGGTTTAGTAGTTAATCCCGATTTTTGTTGTTTGTCAATAAATTCCAAGAAGGTTTTACCATCAATTTTTTTAGTAGTAATAGTCAAAAGTGGTGCAGTATAGTCTTTTAAATTTTCAGGAAGCGCCCACTTTGATTCATAAAAATCATTGGTCACTAATTTTGAAAGCAATGCAAATTGTTTTGTATCCTTTTTATAGGTGTATTTTTTTCTTAATTTTTCATTCAGTGAGGCCACTATTTTTTTTGACCTGTCGTCTTTTCCGATTTTAGTCTCCAATTCATTTTTCATTTCATCAATAGTCTTTACAGGATGCTTTTGAATCAATTTAACTATGTGCCATCCAAACTGTGATTGAGTTGGTTTTGAAATCTCATCAGGTTTAGTCAATGAAAATGCCACATTTTCAAATTCTTCAGAACTCAATTGTCCCGAAGCAAATTTGTTTAACACACCTCCTTTTGAAGAAGAAGATTTATCTTCAGAAAACTGCTTAGCTAAATCTTCGAACTTTTCGCCTTGCTGGATTTTTGAATAGATATCATAAATGGTGTTTTTTGCTTTATCCTGATCGGTATCTTCTGGCTTTGGATTCAAAATCATAATATGTGCCACAGTGACTTCACCGCGGTTATCTCTAACATCATTAACTTTCAAGATATGGTAACCAAAACGTGTTCTGATAATTTTTGAAACACTCCCTTTTTGGGTATTGTAGGCAGCATTTTCAAAAGCATAAACCATTCTAAAAGCAGTGAAAAAACCTAAATCACCTTGATTATCTTTGGCAGAGGGATCTTCAGAATATTGAGAAGCCAAGCTACTAAAATCTTCCCCAGCAAGTGCTTTTTTACTAATATCTTGTATTTTTTTATAGGCTTTTAAAGTGTCTTCTGGTGAAGCATTTTCTTCCACTAATATCAAAATATGTGAAGCTCTAATTTCCTTTTGCAAACGATTATAGCCCTCTTCCAGAAGTTCTTGTGTTATTTTAGTATCATTAAAATAATTTTTACTTAATTGAGTCCTATAGGACTTCAATTCGTTTTTATACTGTGGATTATCCTGTAGCCCTAATTTATAGGCTTTACTAACCTTTAATTTATAACCTATAAACAAGTCTAAATACTGATTCAAATCTTTTTGTGATTCATCTTTTACCAAATCTAAATTCTTCTTATAAACTCTTGAGAATTCATCGGTGAAATAGGGTTTTTCATTAATGGTAAACAGAACTTCTTTTGTGTTACTTTGTGCTAATCCAGTATAAGTTACTGTTAATAATAATCCTAAAAATAATTTTTGTATGCTCATTACTGTAAATTTTCTTATTTAAAATGAAACTGTTATAATTTATTTTATTTCAAGTAACATAACTTTAATTTTATCATGTTACAATCAACAAAATTAACAATTCAATCATATTATACAACTATCGGGTGTACTATTAACAAAAATTTATTAACAGAACTTTTATTAGTCATATAATTGTATTGGTCAGAAAATAAATTCTTAACAAATTAATGAGTAAATAATACTATTTTTGCAAACTATTTAATAAAAATCATGAGTTTTTTAAAAGAAATCGAACGACGAAGAACCTTTGGAATAATCTCGCATCCTGATGCCGGAAAAACAACATTAACGGAGAAATTGTTGCTTTTTGGAGGTGCTATTCAAGAGGCTGGTGCTGTGAAAAATAATAAAATAAAAAAAGGGGCTACATCAGATTTCATGGAAATTGAGCGTCAAAGAGGTATCTCTGTTGCAACCTCTGTATTAGCCTTTAATTACAAAGACAAAAAAATAAATATTCTAGATACCCCGGGGCATAAGGATTTTGCTGAGGATACTTTTAGAACATTAACCGCTGTTGATAGTGTAATAGTGGTTATTGATGTGGCAAAAGGTGTTGAGGAACAAACTGAAAAATTGGTTGAAGTTTGTAGAATGCGAAATATCCCGATTATTGTTTTCATAAATAAATTGGATCGTGAAGGAAAAGATGCTTTTGATTTAATGGATGAAGTGGAACAAAAATTGAAATTAAACGTTACGCCTTTGAGTTTTCCTATTGGGATGGGTTATGATTTTCAAGGAATTTATAACATCTGGGAACAAAACATCAATCTTTTTAGTAGTGATAGTCGTAAAAACATAGAAGATACTATCGCTTTTTCTGACAGTAACAGTCCCGAACTTGAAAAAATAATTGGTGAAAAACCTGCAAACAAATTAAGAGAAGAACTCGAATTAATTGCAGAGGTATATCCTGCTTTTGATAGGGAGGCTTATTTAAACGGTGATTTACAACCCGTTTTTTTTGGTTCTGCTTTGAACAATTTTGGGGTTAGAGAATTACTCGACTGTTTCGTTGAGATTGCACCATCACCAAGACCAAAAGAATCAGAAACACGTTTAGTAAATCCTGAAGAAGAAAAAATGAGTGGTTTTGTGTTTAAAATTCATGCCAATATGGATCCCAAACACCGCGACAGATTAGCTTTCATCAAAATTGTATCGGGAACTTTTGAACGAAACAAACCCTATACTCATGTAAGGTTAAATAAAAATTTAAAATTCTCTAGTCCGAATGCTTTTTTTGCTGAAAGAAAAGAAATTGTAGACATTTCATATCCGGGAGATATTGTAGGATTGCATGATACGGGCAACTTTAAAATTGGAGATACTTTGACAGAAGGAGAAATGATGAGTTTTAAAGGTATTCCAAGTTTTTCTCCAGAGCATTTTAGATACATTAATAATGCTGATCCATTGAAAGCGAAACAATTAGACAAAGGAGTTGACCAATTAATGGATGAAGGTGTCGCTCAGCTATTCACACTCGAAATGAATAACCGAAAAGTGATAGGTACAGTAGGAGCTCTTCAATATGAAGTGATACAGTACCGATTAGAACATGAATATGGTGCCAAATGTAGTTATGAAAACTTCCCTATACACAAAGCTTGCTGGGTAAAACCTAATGACCCCAAAAGCGAAGAATTTAAAGAATTCAAAAGAATAAAACAAAAATTTCTAGCCTACGATAAATATGATCAATTGGTGTTTTTAGCAGACTCAGAATTCACCATACAAATGACGCAAAACAAATTTCCAAATGTGAAGTTGTTTTTTACTTCTGAATTTGAATTATAAATGATTAATAATTGTATAAAAATCAATTATTTATTTCATTAAATTAATGAGGTCTGGTCCCAAATAATGATTATAATAATTTTAAGTTTTTCATCAGCTCAGGACGATTTCGTCTACTAACTGGCAAAACATCTTTACCAATTAACACTGTGTTTTCTTCTATATCAATAATTTTATTGATATTAATCATGTAGGAACGATGCGATTTGAAGAACATGCCAATAGGCAATTTACTTTCTATCTTCTTGAGGCTATTATGCACTGTATAATTATTGTTTTCCGTTTTTATTGCTACATAATCTCCTTTGGCTTGAAAATATAATATAGAATTAGCATCAATTTTTATTAATCGTTTACCAATGTTAATATAAAATGACGGTTCAATAATATCACTTATTTTTTCTTGGGTTAGTTTTTTTGTAGTTACAATAGCGTTATTTAGTATCTCTATTTTTTGTATTGTTTTGTCAAATCGTTCTTCTGTGATGGGTTTAACTAAATAATCTA
>CALPPS020000021.1 GCA_943325515.2 Flavobacterium psychrophilum | reverse complement strand
CTCTGCTTTGGTTCACAAAACAGATGAAAAAAGCATCAAACAACAATTAAGAATTATATAATTTAATTCTTTAGGTTTAAAAATTATTTAATAACCTTGGAGTATGGCTATTAAGTTCCCTTGATTAAATTCGGGACGCCTGCTAAAAAAAAACAAGAAAATTATGCCAAGATCAGTAAATTCAGTTGCTAAAAGAGCAAGAAGAAAAAAGATAATGAAGCAAGCCAAAGGTTTCTTTGGTCGTCGTAAAAACGTTTGGACAGTTGCGAAAAACGCTGTAGAAAAAGCAATGGTTTATGCCTACCGCGATAGAAAGCAAAACAAAAGAAATTTCCGTGCATTGTGGATCACGCGTATTAACGCTGGTGCAAGATTGGAAGGAATGAGTTACTCACAATTTATGGGATTAGTTAAGAAAAACGGTATCGAATTGAACCGTAAAGTATTAGCTGATTTAGCAATGAATCACCCAGATGCTTTTAAAGCAGTTGTGAAAAAAGTAAAATAAACGTTTGTACAACCTTAATTTAACTTACTTATATATAGAAAATCCCAACATTTAAAGTTTGGGATTTTTTTTGTTGAATAAACTTAATTAAAAACTTCTGCTTTATCCCCATCAAAACTAGCAAATACCATACTTGGATGTGAATCTTGATGAAACATATTCCCTTTACTGTCTATAGCAATCGCGCCAGCAAAACCATCAATTGTCTTTAGTTCAGTAAATGTTTTTTGAAAAGCTCTCGCTAAAGTAAAACCATCAGTAACACGAGTTACAATTTTTGCAGCAACTGCACCACTAACAATATCTTCTCCAACTCCTGTTAAACTTACGCCACAAAATTCATTAGCATAATTTCCCGCAACAGTTGCCGAATCAGATATTCTTCCTGGTATTTCGAAACCTTTTCCTCCAGTAGAAGTAGCTACTGCTATTTTTCCTTGATTATCTAAAGCAACACAGCCTACAGTTCCAGTTCCGTTTGATTTTAATTTCGCATCATATTCAGCTCTTCGTTGAGGAATTTCAGTGGAGAATTTTTCAAAACCATGTTGTCTTGCAAAATTTATTGCCCCACTTCCACCAAGAACTTTATCATCATAATTTAATAAAACTTGCGCTACTTGTATAGGATTTTTAACTTCTTCAATATTGATAACACCACTCATTTTAATAGTTGAGCCATCCATTAAAGAAGCACTCATCCTTATCTTTCCGTCACTTTGAATTTGAGAACCAATACCTGCATTAAACAATTCGTTATTTTCTAAAAGTGAAACTGCATAAACTACAGTTTCTATAGCAGTATGTGATTTCAAATAAAGATAACTATCCTTTACAATTTTTAAAAGAGCTTGTTGTTTTGCAATTTTAGTCTCTAAATTAGTTGACGATTCTGAGAAAAATCCACCGTGAATGATTACTTTCATTTCTACTAAACGTATTGAGAAGAATGAATAGTCATTTTAAAAGTATCCAAATCAAACTTGTCATGTTTGCTCATCACATGTGTTACTAAATGATTGATAGAAATTGGCTGCCCCAATTCTACTTGAGTTAAATTAGTATCTTTTATTTCTCTACCATCAACCAAAATAACAAGACCTGAACCTAAAGCTTCCATTTGTCTTCCATTGGTAATTAACAAACCTGTATCTTCTCCAAGTCCTATACCGAGTACTTTTGGATTGCCAACAACGGCTTGAAACAATCTTCCAATTCTTCCTCTTTGCACAAAATGAGTATCAATAACAACATCATCAATAAGTCCAAGACCTGATGTTATTTTCACTTCACCTTTTAGCAAAGCTTCATGACTACTTCCTTGATAAATCATATTATTAGAAGCCGCAGCAGCTCCAGCAGATGTTCCAGCATAAGTAAAATCTTCGTCATGATATTTACAAATTAAAATATCATGAAATGGAGTACCGCCGAGTATAGAAGTTAATCGTAATTGATCTCCGCCAGTAAACATAACAACATCTGCAGCCCTTAATCTATTTAAAACGTCTTCTTCAGAAGCTTGTTCTCGGCGTTCAATGTGAATTACATCAACATTATATGCACCCAAAAAATTGAATGCTTTTACATATTCGGGGCCAATTTCTCTAGGGATTTTTGAGGCTGTAGTAATCACTTCAATCCTAGATAATTCTTTGTTTTTAGACTCTTTTATTATTCTTTTTAAAATTCCTTCTTCAAAGAAGTTTAAATTTTTTGTAGCGCTTTTGTCTAAATCATTTTCAGTGAAACTGCCTTTATCTACAGCACCACCAATTATAATTAGTTTTCCTTGTATATTCATGTTGGTAAAAATAACAAAATCTTAAAACCTACAACGTTTTTTTTATTTTTTTGAAACCAATTTATCAACGTACTTATCAAGAATTACTATTATCATTTTATTATATATTTGTTGAATGGAAAGTAACCTAACACGTATAAATAAATTCCTTTCTGAAACTGGATATTGTTCTCGTCGTGAAGCTGATAAATTATTAGAAGAAGGACGAATTACTATCAATGGAATTGTGCCAGAAATGGGAACAAAAGTGTCTCCAAATGATGAAGTGCGTGTAGATGGAAAATTAGTTTGTGAAAAAACAGATAAGCCTGTATACTTAGCATTTAATAAACCAGTTGGGATAGAATGTACCACTAATCAAAATATACGAGATAATATTGTAGATTATATTAATTATCCTAAACGTATTTTTCCAATTGGTAGATTGGATAAAGCAAGCGAAGGTTTAATTTTCATGACTAATGACGGTGATATTGTCAACAAAATTCTTCGGGCACGAAACAACCACGAAAAAGAATATGTTGTCACTGTTGACAGACCCATAACGGATAGATTCATTGAAAAGATGAGTAATGGCATTCCTATTTTGGATACTATTACTCGAAAATGTAAAGTAGAACAAATTAGTAAATATGTATTCAAAATTATATTGACACAGGGTTTAAATCGACAAATTCGCAGAATGTGTGAATATCTTGATTATGAAGTTACCGCATTAAAAAGAACACGAATTATTAATATTTCACTTGATGTTCATATAGGTAGGTATCGTAATTTAACCGATGACGAAATCAAACAATTGAACAAACTTATTGAACCTTCAAGCAAAACAGAAGAAGCAAGTTTACCAAAAATAAAAGTGTCATTTGTAACAAAATTAAAAAAGAATTAAATGCTTAAAACGATATTTTATATTGCTATCGGAGGCGCTATAGGCAGTGTCCTTCGATTTTTGACTACCGTTTTAGTTTCAAAATTTTGGTCAAATCAATTTCCTTTAGCAACATTTATTGCTAATGTTATCGGTTGCTTTTTAATTGGTTTAATTATTGGGTTTTTAGCCAAAAATCAATTGACAGATAGTAACCTAAAATGGTTTTTAGTAACCGGTTTTTGTGGTGGATTCACCACTTTTTCAACTTTTGGAATGGAAAATATTACATTGTTTCAAAACAACAATTCACTAATCGCATTTGGTTACATCGGATTAAGCATACTTCTTGGTCTTTTTGCGGTTTGGCTTGGTCTTTTTGTTACCAAATAATATGCAATTCCTGAAAAAAATGTAACTTCGCAAATTATGAAAAAGGAAGACATTTTTGCAATTCAACAATTATTGGCAACGCCAAAAAAAATTGCCATAATTCCACACAGAAGTCCTGATGGAGATGCTATGGGTTCAACATTAGCATTATATCATTTTCTTTTGAAATTGAATCAGCAACCAATAGTTATTTCTCCTAATAATTTCCCAAACTTTTTGGCATGGTTACCAGGTTCAGAAACTGTTCTGATTTATGAAAACGACAAAGAAAATTGCACCAAAATACTTCAAGAATCAGAAATAGTTTTCACACTAGATTTCAATGCACTTCATAGAACAGGTGAAATGGAACATGTATTAAGAAACCTTACTGTCCCTATGGTTATGATTGATCATCATCAAAAACCAGATACTTTTGCAACTTATACCTATTCTGACACCTTCTTTGGTTCTACTTGTGAAATGATTTATAACTTCATTTCATTTTTAGATAAAAAAGAACTGATTAATAAAACCATTGCCACTTGTATTTATACTGGAATAACAACAGATTCGGGTTCGTTTCGTTTTCCATCAACTACTAGTGCAACCCATAAAATTGTTGCCGATTTAATTGATATTGGTATTGAAAATAGTGAAATTCATAACTTGCTTTTTGATAATAATTCCTATAACCGTTTACAACTTTTAGGTCGTGCTTTGCAGAATATGAAAGTTGTTCCAGAATTCAAGACTTCCTATATTACGATATCGCAGAAAGAATTAGACGAGTTTCATTATGAAAAAGGCGATACAGAAGGCATTGTAAATTATGGATTAACGATAAAGGGAATACATTTAGCAGCTATTTTTATTGAACATAAAGAGGAAAACATTATAAAGATTTCATTCCGTTCACAAGGGAGTTTTGATGTCAATCAATTTGCTAGAGATAATTTTAATGGTGGTGGACACATCAATGCCGCAGGTGGAAAATCATATGAAAGCATGCATGAAACCGTCAAGAAATTTGAAAATTTAATTTCAAAAATAACAATTTAAAAAATGAAAAATAGTTCAAAAATTATATTCCTTTTGTTGATTTTTGCAACCATTTTGAGTTGCAAACAACAACAAGCCCGAATGCCTATTTCTCGTTCTTCAGGAACATTCATGAAAGAATCAATAATTAGAAATAAAAAACTAATTGCTGGCGAAGAAGGTAAAATAGACTCTATTATAAAAAGCAATCCTAAAATACAATATTTAGCTTCAAAAAAAGGATATTGGTATCATTATGAAACCAAAAATGAAAGTGACACATTACGCCCTAAGAAAGGTGATATTGCTTCGTTTGATTATGAAATTAAAGATTTCAAAGGAAATGTCGTGTATTCTGAAGTGGAATTACGTCCTCAAACTTATATTGTAGATAAACAAAATATCATAATGGGATTGCGAGATGGTATTAAATTGATGCGAAAAAATGAAAAAGTTACTTTCTTATTTCCTTCACATATGGCGTTCGGATATCATGGAGATAATAAACGTATTGGTACTAATCAACCATTGATTTGCACAGTAACTTTAAATGACTTTAAACAAGAAAATAAATTAAAAACAGAAATTAATAATTAAAAATGAAGAAGAAAATTGCGCTTTTATTTGTCTTTGTATCACTCGCTTTGATAGCCTGCAAAGACGATTATAAAAATTTAAAAGACGGCTTATATGCCAAAATTGAGACTCCAAAAGGAAATATACTAATCCAACTTGAATACCAAAAAGCACCCATAACAGTTGCTAATTTTGTGACACTTGCAGAAGGAAATAATCCCTTTGTAAATTCAGATTTAAAAGGAAAACCCTTCTATGATGGTATTGTATTTCACAGAGTTGAAAAAGGTTTCGTCATTCAAGGTGGCGATCCATTAGGAAATGGTTCTGGTGATCCAGGTTATGTTTTTAAAGATGAAATTACCGAATTAAAACATAGCAAAGCAGGAACGGTTTCTATGGCAAATTCTGGACCAAACACTAATGGTTCACAATTCTTTATCACTTTTGGTCCTACACCAAATTTAGACGGAAAACATGCTGTTTTTGGATATGCCATAGAAGGAATGGATATTGTAAATGCAATTGCAGTAAATGATGAAATGACAAAAGTTACTATTATAAGAAAAGGTGAAGAAGTAAAAAAGTTTGATGCTGTAAAAGTCTTCAATGATTCTTTTAAGTCAGAAGTGGAGAATAAAAAGAAACAAGAACTTTTAGATGCTGAAAACAAAAGAATATATGACGAAAAATATAAAGCGGTAAAAGATAAAAAAGTTATATATCTTGAAAATTTAAAAAAATCAGCAACGAAAACTTCAAGCGGATTACTATATTTAATCACTCAAAAATCAAACGGAACAAAACCAAAAAACGGCACCATGATTTATATAGATTATTCAGGTTTTCTTGATGATGGAACACTTTTTGATACCAGCAATCCAGAAATTGCAAAAATGTTTGGTAAATTTGACCCGCAAAGAGCTATGCAAAACGGATATTCTAATTTACCCTATGAAATGGGATCAAATAAAGTTATACCTGGTTTTGTAGAAGGATTAAATAAAATTAAAATGGGAGAAAAAGCAGTGTTTTTTATTCCAGCAAATTTAGGATATGGAGAGCAAGGCGCTGGGAATGTAATTCCACCCAATGCCAATTTAATATTTGAAATAGAAGTAAAAGAAAAACAATAAAACAAATTAAATTAATTAATCATGAGAATAAAATTCAACATGCTACTTTTTATTTGCTTAGGCATAATAAGTGTAACAGCACAAACCAAAAAAACAGTTGCTAAATCAACTAAAGCTACAGTTCAAACAAAAAAAACATCTCCATCCACTTCAAATGAGGAAGGTATTTTTGCAGAAATGGAAACAGATAAAGGTAAAATTCTAATTCAACTAGACTATAAAAACACTCCTGTTACTGTTGCCAATTTCATATCATTATCAGAAGGAACAAATGCTTCTGTAACTGATGAAAAACTAAAAGGAAAACCATTTTATGATGGTTTAAAATTCCACAGAGTGATTGCTGATTTTATGATACAAGGTGGTGATCCACAAGGAAACGGTTCTGGTGGACCTGGTTATGCCTTTAAAGATGAAATTACAGAGGCTAAATTTGACAAAGCTGGAATTCTAGCTATGGCGAATTCTGGACCAAAAACCAATGGATCCCAATTTTTTATTACCCACAAAGACACACCATGGTTGACAGGAAAACATACTATATTTGGTTATGTTATAACAGGTCAGGATGTGGTAAATAAAATTGCTCAAGATGATTTAATTAAAAAAATTACTATTTCTAGAAAAGGTACTGAGGCTAATAAATTTGATGCAACAAGAGTTTTTGCAGATTATATAGCAAACAAAGTTGGAGATGAAGCAAAAGAAGCTCAGTCAAGATCTAAAGCTGCAGAAAAAGCACTAATAGAATTCGCAAATGGTAAAACAACTACAAGTGGTTTAAAATATATTGTACTAAAAGAAGGAACAGGTGCGGCGCCTACTGCGACTAGTAATATTAAAGTTCATTACACTGGCTCACTTGTTGACGGAACAATTTTCGACAGTAGTGTTCAACGTGGCGAACCAATTGATTTTCCATTGAATCAAGTAATTCCGGGTTGGATTGAAGGATTGCAGTTAATGAAAGAAGGCGCAAAATATAAATTTTATATTCCTTTTAATTTAGCTTATGGAGAAAGAGCAATGGGGCCAATTCCTGCAAAAAGTGATTTGATTTTTGAAGTGGAACTTTTAAAAATAAATCAATAATAAATTAGTGTTTTCATTAAAAAAATAGCTCCAATTGGAGCTATTTTTTTATAACAAACCTATTTTTTGTTCATAAACAAATAATAAACAGGGATTCCCAGCGCAACAATTGCCAATCCTAAACCAGTATTTGTAGTATCATAAATTAATAGCGTAACACAAATAGCTGCTGTAACTAGAATATATAAAGCTGGTATAATTGGATAACCAAATGCTTTATATGGTCGTTCCGTATCAGGTTCTTTTTTTCTAAGAATAAAAATTCCGTAGATTGTTAGGATATAAAAAAGTAGTGATGCAAAAGTAGCATAAGTCAACAAATCTCCATATTTTCCAGAGATACATAATATACAAGCCCAAAAACATTGGAACCAAAGCGCTTTCTCGGGAACGTCATTTTTATTTAACTCACCTGCATTTTTGAAAAATAAACCTTGTTTGGACATGGCATAAAATATTCTTCCTCCAGCTAGAATCAAACCGCTATTGCATCCAAAAGTAGAAACCATAATTAATCCAGCCATAACAAATACACCAATATTTCCCATAATCATATTGGCAGCTGCTGCTCCTACTCTATCTTGACTTGCAAACATAATTCCGTTCTCAAAAACAGAACCTGTTGGCACGCCTTTTATTGGCAACAAAGTTAGATAGGCAATATTGGCTAAAATATAAATAATCGTCACTATTAAAGTTCCCAAAAACAAACTTCGTGGTATATTCTTTTTGGGCTCTTTTATTTCACCAGCAATAAAGGTTACATTATTCCAGGCGTCACTAGAAAACAAAGAGTTTATTATTGTTGCTCCCATGGCACCAAACAAAGCCATCCCTGTCAATTTTGCTACAGTTATAGAACCATCTGGATTTAAAATTGTTTTTTTCGCCTCCCACATATGGGTAAAATTATCAGATAGTACGTGAGTTTTCATCCCCACATATAACCCAAGAATTATCAAGGCAAAAAGTGCAACTAACTTCGCCAAAGTAAATAACAGCTGAATAGTTTTACCGGTTTTGATTCCTTTGGTATTAATATAGGTGAGTAATATTATGCTTGTCATTGCTAAAATTTGTTTGTTGGTAAACGAATAAGTAGTACCAACACTCAATATTTTATTTTCTAAAACGGGGAAGAACACGGCAGCATAGTTAGCAAATGCTACAGCAACAGCGGCAATTGTACCTGTTTGTATGACCGTAAAAACGGTCCAACCATAAAGAAAAGAAGTTAGTTTTCCATAAGCTCTTTGAATATAAACAAATTGTCCTCCTGCATTGGGCATCATTCCAGCTAATTCTCCATAACTTAATGCAGCAGACATGGTAAGTAATCCTGTAATTAACCAAACAATTAGTAACCAACCCGCAGAACCCAAGTCTCTTGACATAGCCGCTGTAACAATAAAAATTCCTGAACCAATCATGGAACCGGCAACTATACTAGTGGCATTGAGTAGGCCTAAGGAACGTTTTAATTCGTGACCCGAGCCATTTTGGTGAACTGACAAAGTATTTGTTTCAGACATATTGTTATTTTTAATTGGTTAGTTATTTTCAAATATAATAAAATAGTTGAAAGGAAAAAGGGATATGGAAAAGGTTAAAATCTACATTATAAATTCTGTATTCTACAATTTTTTAGCTTCTTCCCAAAAAATGTCCATCTCTGCCAATGTCATATCCATTAAAGGTTTTCCTAGTTCACCAGCTTTGCTTTCTAGATACATGAAACGTTTGATGAATTTTTTATTGGTTCGTTCCAAAGCATCTTCGGGGTTTACTTTAAGAAATCGCGCATAATTTATCATCGAGAACAATACATCGCCAAACTCGGCTTCTATTTTGTCTTGATTACCAGCTATTACTTCCTCTTGTAATTCTTGTAATTCCTCTTGTACTTTGTCCCAAACTTGATGTGGTTCTTCCCAATCGAAGCCTACACCTTTTACTTTATCTTGAATGCGACTGGCTTTTACTAATGCTGGCAATCCTTTTGGCACCCCTTCAAGAACTGACTTTTTGCCTTCTTTGAGTTTTAGTTTTTCCCAGTTTTGTTTTACTTCTTCTTCATCAGCAACCTCAACATCTCCATAAATATGTGGATGGCGGTGTATTAGCTTTTCACAAATAGCATTACATACATCAGCAATATCAAAACCTGTAGTGAGCGATGATGAACTATCGTTAGTTTCGCTTCCTATTTTGGCATAAAAAACAATGTGCAATAACAAATCACCCAACTCTTTTTTGATTTCTTGTAAATCGTTATTTAAAATAGCATCGCCTAGTTCATAGGTTTCTTCAATGGTAAGATGTCGTAAACTTTCAAACGTTTGCTTTTTATCCCATGGACATTTAGCACGCAAATCATCCATGATATCGAGTAATCTATTAAAAGCTTCTAATTGCTGCTGACGCGTTTTCATTTTATTGAGATTTTTGTAAAAATAAAAAATCCTACTTCTGTAATACCGAAATAGGATTTATTTTTATAAAAAGTAATTAACTATTTTTTTGTTTTTGGTTTTGCTAGAACTTTCTCTTTTTTAGGAGCTTTTTCAGCTTTTTTTTCTTCTTCTACAACTTGTTCAGCTACAACTTCAGCATTTTCTATAACTGGTTCTTCTTTTGATACCAATCCTTTTGCTTGTAGAATATTATACCAGTTCAATAATTTTTTAATATCAGAGGCATAAACTCTGTCTTCATCATAATCTGGTAGAATCTCTTTAAAGTATGTTATCAGTTTAACATTATCTTCTTTAGGTGAAACAGCAGTTGGCCCCTCGTTTTCTTTGATAGCAATAGCTCTCATAATTTCAACCAAAGGTTTTTCTTCTGAATAAGTATACATTGATATTTCCGAAAGCAAGCTTACATTACTTCTCAATCCTACAGTAATTTTCTTTCCATCTAATAATGACTCGGCCAAAAAACCTGAACGTGTTTGTAATTTTAATTCGAATAAACCTGGTTTTCCAGCAATAGCTAGTATTTTTTCTACATTCATTGTATTAATTTAATTTAGGGCACAAATATATAATTCTAATTCAAATAATTATCTGCCTTTTTTATTGGCAAATTTCATTCTATAATCTGGAAAAGATTTCCCTTCCATGATGTTTTGTAACTTCTTTTTAATTAATGTTTTTTTCAATATAGTAAGATGATCTGTAAACAAAATTCCTTCTATATGATCATATTCATGCTGTATAACTCTAGCAATTAAACCATCAAAAACTTCAGTTTTTTTATTAAAATCCTCATCGCAATATTCTAATGTTATTCTTTCATTTCTATATACCTCTTCACGAACATCAGGAATACTCAAACAACCTTCGTTAAAACCCCAAAGTTCACCTTCCTCTTTAATCATTTTAGCATTGATGAATGTTTTTTTAAAACCTTTTAATTGTTGTTGTTCTTCTTCGGACAGTTCATTACTATCACTAAAAGGTTCTGTATCTACTATAAACAATCTTAACCCTAGACCAACTTGTGGAGCTGCTAATCCAACACCATAGGCATTATACATGGTGTCATACATATTGGCAATAATTGTTGTCAAATTGGGATAATCGGGAGTGATTTCTTCTCCAATTTTTCTTAAAACTGCTTCACCATATCCGTAAATAGGAATAATCATTTCTAATTTTTTTTGCAAAAGTAAAGAATTTAAATCATTTTCCTTGTCAAATAATCTTGAAGAAGAATAGTTGCAGCAATTTCATCAACCAATCCTTTATTTTGTCTTTGTTTCTTTGAAAGTCCGCTATCAATCATGGTTTGAAAAGCCATTTTAGAAGTAAATCTTTCATCTACTCGCTCAATTTTCATTTCAGGAAAAGCAATTTTAAAATGAGCTACAAATTTTTCAATAACTGGAGTGCTTTCAGATGGTTGACCATTCATTTGCTTGGGTTCACCAATCAAAACTATAATCACTTTTTCTTTGGAAAAATATTCTTTTAGAAAATGGATTGCGGTTGCTGATGGTATTGTTGTCAATCCAGAAGCTATAATTTGCAGTTCATCAGTTACTGCAATTCCAGTTCGTTTAATTCCGTAATCTATAGCAAGAATTCTTGGCATTTATTTTTATTTCAAAGTTACATTAAAAATCATTTATATAAATAATTTTAAAAAAATGGAATTATCTTTGCCCAAATTCAAAAAACAATGGTCACACTACAAAATAGTATAGAATCCGCTTGGGAAAACCGAGAATTATTAAAAGAAAAAACTACAACTAATGCCATTAGAGAAGTTATTGCGCTTTTAGACTCAGGCACTCTGCGTGTTGCTGAACCAACTGAAAGTGGTTGGCAAGTAAACGAATGGGTTAAGAAAGCTGTTGTGATGTATTTTCCGATTCAGAAAATGGAAACATGGGAAGCTGGAATTTTTGAATACCACGACAAAATGCTACTTAAAACAGGTTATTCTGAAAAAGGAATACGCGTAGTTCCACCAGCTACAGCAAGATATGGCGCTTACATTTCTAAAGGTGTGATTTTGATGCCAAGTTATGTTAATATTGGAGCATATGTTGATGAAGGAACTATGGTGGATACATGGGCAACCGTGGGAAGTTGTGCACAGATTGGTAAAAACGTACATCTTTCGGGTGGCGTTGGAATTGGTGGTGTTTTAGAACCATTGCAAGCCGCTCCAGTTATCATTGAAGATGGTGCTTTTATCGGTTCACGTTGCATAGTAGTTGAAGGTGTTCGTATAGAAAAAGAAGCTGTTCTTGGAGCCAATGTTTGTTTGACTGCCTCTACAAAAATTATTGACGTAACCGGAAGCGAACCTGTTGAATATAAAGGTTATGTTCCTGCCCGTTCTGTTGTAATACCTGGCAGTTATACTAAATCTTTTGCTGCTGGTGATTACCAAGTGCCTTGTGCTTTAATCATTGGAACACGCAAACCGTCAACCGATTTGAAAACATCACTCAACAATGCGTTGAGAGAATATGATGTAGCGGTTTAAAAAAAACAAATGATTTTTAGATTTATTAGAACAATTATATGAGTTTAGTAATTAAATCTACTTGTTCTAATTCTAATTCATAATATAACGGTAGTCTTACTAAACAATCAGTAAATTTATCAGAATTATTTAAACTTCTACCATCATGTTTATTTGTGTAAAATTCACTTGTATGAAGAGAAAGGTAGTGAAAAACAGCTAATATGTTATGCTCTTTTAGTTTTAAAATCATTGCAGTTCTGTCTTCTAAGGTATTAAAAATCAGATAAAACATGTGCGCATTATTTGTAGCGTAATTTGGTATCTCTGGTAGTTTGAATTTGGGGTTTATTTTTTGTTTTACATTATCATAATAGGTTTCCCAAATTAGTTTTCTTTTTGCTTGGATTTTATCTAAATTTTCTAATTGAGCCCAAAGAAATGCTGAAATGATTTCGCTCGGCAAAAACGAAGAACCTGTATCAACCCAACTATATTTATTTATCTCGCCCCTGAAAAAAGAAGCTCTATTGGTTCCTTTCTCCCAAATAATTTCAGCACGCGAAATTAATTTTTCATCATTTACAACTAGCATTCCTCCCTCTCCTGATATAATATTTTTTGTCTCATGAAATGAAAATGCAGCTAAATGACCTATACTCCCTAAAGCTTTTTTTTCTCCATTTTTATTTATATAAAAACTATCAATAGCTTGGGCTGCATCTTCGATTACATAGAGATTATATTTTTGTGATAATCTCATTACTTCGTCCATATCACATGCAATTCCAGCATAATGTACAACCACTATTGCTTTAGTTTTTTTTGTGATTAATTCTTCAATTTTAGAAACATCAATATTAGGATTGTTATCGTAAGAATCTACAAAAATTATTTTTGCTCCTTGTCTTACAAAGGCAAGCGCACTTGAAACAAAAGTGTAGCTTGGAACTATAACTTCGTCTTCAACTCCTATGTTAGCTAAAATTGCACACATTTCTAAAGCATCTGTACACGATGTAGTTAGCAAAGCTTTTTTAAACCCATATTTCGTTTCGAAAAAATCTTGACATTTTTTAGTAAAAATTCCGTTACCTGAAATTTTACCTGATTGAACCGCTTCTTCTATGTATTTGGTTTCATTACCTGAAAGATAGGGTTTGTTAAATGGAATCATAATGATTATATTAAGTGTAGTAGAATAGTATTTTTTTTAATAAAATTTGATGAGTAAAATATTACTCTATTATTTATTCGTTAAATTATTTTTTATAATTTTTTTCCCAAAAATGTTTAATGTTAATTTTTTCGGATATTTCATAACCCATTTTTTTGTAAAAATTGCAAGCTTCTAAATTCTCCATTTGTGTTGGTATTTGAAGTGTTTTAACATTGTTTTCAAAACAAAAGTTTTCAGTTTTTGCTATTAGTTTTTTTCCAATACCCTTTCCTTGATAATTTGGCGAAACAGCAATTAATCCAATTTTTGCTATATCATTGTTGATTTTTAAAGTGACAAATCCTACTATATTTTCATTTTCTTTGAAATAAAATATTTTGTCTGCAAAAGTTTTATTAAAACTATTCTTAATCCAAAATTGATACAGTTTTTTAAATCTATCCTCTAAAATATTAACATCTTGTTTGTATCTGCTATATTTCCCACTTTCATATGCTAATTCAAAAAGTGAATTTTCAGCAATAGGAAAATCATCAAAATCTATAATAAGGTTTTCTAAATTATTTAATTTATTTAAAATTTTACTAAAGATAATTTTTGTTTCAAAATATGATAATGAATGAGTTTCTGATAAAATATCTACAGATAATTCACATCTTACTTGGAAAAAAGTAAAATCATTTGAATTTATGACGCTTGTATTAGATGAGTCTTTTTCAATATACAAATCACCTACAGGAAATCCAAAAAATTTGGAATCCCAATCTAGTTTTGTAATTCCCATTTTTTATTAATTTTTAACAATATAAATATAGGTTTCTCTTTTCTATATTGTAATTTACTTTATAAGTTAACAAAATTTTTAACTATTAACTTTTTAAGTCTAACTCCATTATATAAATCTTGAAGCAAACTTCTATTATGTTTTCTTGAAAATTCATCCAATGGCAGGTCTATTTGATCTTGCGATATAGATTCTAATTCAAAAATAATTATACCAAGTTTATTTGCCCATAAAAACAAAGGATTATGTTTTGGGAGAAATACTTTTGCTCCTAAAAATATAGAAATTAAAATATTTCCGACTGCTTCTTGCCTGAAATTTCCATAAATAGCAATTCCAAAACTTAACATTAAATTATTATATTCTTTCAAAGGTAAAAAATTCTCCATTGCATTAAAATTACTTCCGAAATATTCATTCCCTTTGTTTTTAATTGAATCTTTATATTGCTTTGTACCAGAATAACTTATAGGAACGAAAACTTTTTTATCACCTATATTTAATTTTGATAAGAATCTCATGGCATATTCATGATTATTTGTAATTGATGCCGAATTTCCTATTTGTATGTTATCACCTTCAACCCATTTTTGCGATAACTCTTCACCCAAAATAGTATCAATGGGATAATAGAAAAATTCTTTCCATAATTTATTTTTGAGATTTGGATAATATTCAATCAACATCTTGTAGTCAACTTTTGTGCTATCTGTAACTATATAATCTATACGTTTAGAGATAAATTTTTCAATTTTAATAGTCTTAAAATCACTTATTATCTTATTAAAAAGATTTATAAAAAAAGAATCTTTAAATTTTTTATAATAGGAACTCTCTTTATCGTATAATTCAAAACCTTTGGGGTAAAGTAATTTATTATACAAATCATTCCCCCAAATTATCCAATTTACAGGAATACTCTTATCAATGTATTTATCAATAAATCTAATTTTTCTAGAATTTAAAAAGTGTACAATAACAGATGAAAAAACTGTTTTTGAATGTTCCTTCTCAAATTCTTTAAAGAGAATTACATTATCTAGATTAGTTACATGTTTTAATTTATGTCTTGTAAAAACAACAAATAGATTATTTTTAGGTGCGACTTCTTCAAAAATAGAAATGGTTCTATTTATTATTTTTTCGTCATGCACCAAATGTAGTATCATATTAATTTATCATTATTTTGAAAAAATTTTTATACTTTTTATAAGTTAGAATCAATTCCTAAGAGAGTTTTAATGACTTTATTTTTTCTTGTATTTTCTCTGATTGCTCTGTTCTTCTCCCAGGTTTCTTTGTTGACATAACCACGTTTATGATCAAGGTGAACGCAAATAGCGGAATATCTTATTTGCTTTGACTTCAACCCTTTATTAAATAATCGCTCTCCAAGTTCTCTATCCTGACCACCATATTGCATTTCTTGATTAAATCCGTTGACAGCAATCAAATCCTTTTTCCAACCGGAAGAATTATGACCATTCCATGAAGCATTCGTTGGTGTTATAAAATTGAGAATTTTACTTAATAAACCAGTAGTGATAAATTTAATATTCTTAAAATTCCTTTGTAAACCTTTTGATTTTAACCATTGCAAATCAAAACAACGTTGATGAATAATATCATCCTTAGTAATGGCTTTTGAAATATCCATTGGCAATTTAAAATACCCCCCCGAAAGGAAATAACTTTCTTGTCTGTATTTAATGTGGACTTCTACAAAATCCTTTCTGGGAATACAATCACCATCAGTAAAAATTAAATAATCAGAAGTAGAGGCAAGGATAGCTTTATTCAATATTTGAGATTTTTGAAAACCGTTGTCTTCATGCCAAATATGAATGATGGGAATATCAATTTCTATTCTTAATTTATCAATTAGATTTTTAGTAGCCAGAAGTGAACCATCATCAGCAATTATGATTTCAAAATCTCTGTAAGTTTGTATACTTAAGCCCCACAAAACCTTCTCCAGCCATTCGACAGAATTGTACGTACTCAAAATAACTGATGTTTTCATAAAATAAACACAATAATTCTTTGCAAAAGTAGTTAATAAATTATATTTGCAAGATATTAAACCTTAATGAAACCAAATTTACCAGAAAAAATATCGGTTTTAATAATCACTTTAAACGAAGCAGTTCACATGAAACCGCTTTTGGATGATTTAAAGTTTGCAGACGAAGTTATTATCGTTGATTCATACAGTACAGACGAAACAAAGTCGATTGCAACTTCTTTTAATAATGTAAAATTTATTGAACATAAATTTAACAATTTTACCTCTCAAAGGAATTTTGCGATTGATCAAGCCAAAAACAAATGGATTTTGTTTATTGATGCTGATGAAAGATTAACTCCTGAATTGAAACAAGAAATTATAGAAACAATTCAAAATCAACCAGCTTTTAGTGCCTATTTGGTTTATAGAATTTTCATGTTTAACAACAAAGTTTTACATTTTAGTGGTTGGCAAACCGATAGGATATTTAGATTGTTTAACAAAGAGGAAGCTCGTTATGCCAATGAAAGATTAGTACACGAAAAACTGGATGTAAATGGAAAAATAAGCTTTTTAAAAAACAAACTGATTCATTATTCCTATAACGATTACAAAACTTACAAAGAGAAAATGGAAAGTTATGGCAAACTAAAAGCATTAGAAGCAAAAAACAAAGGAATTAGACCCAACGCCTTTCATTTATATATAAAGCCAGCATACAAATTTCTTTATCAATATATAATTCGATTAGGAATTTTAGACGGTAAAAAAGGGATTATAATTTGTTATTTAAACGCTTGGAGCGTATACATTCGCTTTCAAGAATTGAAACAATTGAATAATAAATAATATTAAAACCCATTGGGTGAAATTAAATTATATTTAAGCAAAAGTATCTTTATGCTTTTCTAATTTGAAAAAAACTAATTTTACCACATGAGACAGAAGCTCTAGTAGCATGAGCTTATTAAGAGTAGAGGTATATAATCATTATTTTAAAAAAAATGTCTAAAGCATCAAAATGGGATAATTTCCTGAAGGAACTTAGCAATCTTATATTCTTTTGGTTTTTTGGAGTACTTTTCTTTGTAGTATTCAGAGGTATTTTCATCCTTTTCTTTCACAAAAAAATAGCGCACATCATTGAATTTAATGAATGGTTAAATATATTCTTGATGGGGTTTCGTTTTGATTGTACTGCTGTTTCCTATTTCTTATTAATCCCTTTGATCTTATTACTAACACTTTCTCCACTTGGTAAATTCAAAATAATTGAAACTTCCCGAAAGATACATCAGGTTTTATTTGTTATTCTTTCAACATTGATATGCATAGTAACCGTCAATTACTTCAAAGAATATAGCGATCAATTCAACCATTTTTTATTTTTAGCTTTGTATGATGATAAAAAAGCAGTTTTTAACACTATACTAGTCGATTTTCATCCAATTATAAATACTTTAATCCTGATTATAACGATTATTTTTGGGATTTTAATCTTTAAATACTACGAAAAAAAAGATCAAATTTATAGATTCTTAAAATGTATAAATTTTACAAAAAGTGAATATATTATTACCATTATCTTTATTTATCTATTTGTTGTTAGTATCCGAGGTTCATTTTCATCAATTCCTGCAATAAGACAATATTCAGGTATTTCAAATGACTCATTTTTAAATAAAACTATAATAAATCCGTTTAGATCTTTAAATTATGCCATAAGTGATTTCAAAAGATTAAATGTGTTGAGTGGAAAAAATCCATATATGGACGACAACGATTTTAAGGCAGCATTTCCCCAAAATAAAGTTACTGATATTTTAAAGAAAATTGCCCAAGGACCAACAATAGAAAAACCAAAACAAATATTCCTAGTCGTAATGGAAAGCTACGATTCGTGGCCTTTACTAGATAAATACCAGCCCTTTCACTTTGCAGATAACCTAAGAGGAATTGCTCAAAACGGAACACATTTCAATCACTTTGTTGCTGCAGGAAATACTACCATTGATTCTTTTGGAGCCATCATGACAAACGTTCCTAATTGCGGAATTAATCTTAGTCATATTGGAACAGCTGGAGTTCCGTTTGAAACATCAATTTTTAGACAATTCAAAAAACTGGGGTATGAAACTAATTTCTATTACGGCGGTTATTTATCTTGGGAAAACATAGGCGATTTGTCAAAATTTTATGGCGTTGATAATTTGTACTCTGGAGTTGATGGTGGTGGAAAAACAGATACTGGCGGTTGGGGAATTGAAGATGAAAAACTATTCAATCTAGTGATGAAACATACCGATAAAAATAAGTATTCACTTAATATCATTCTAACTACTAGCTATCACGCACCTTATACGGTTGATATAAAAGCCAAAGGGTTTCCGTATAAATCAACTGATGATTTTCCGTCCGCTATGAAAAAATACTATGATGGAGCGATGAATATCAAAGAATTAGGTCATCTTTGGTATGGAGACAAAGCGCTTGGTGATTTTGTAAAGAAAGCTGAAAAGGAATTCATAACCAGTATTTTCAATTTTACTGGCGATCATTTTGGCAGAAAGTTTATTAACAGTAAGCCAAACCTTTACGAAAAATCATCGGTTGCTTACATAATGTATGGTAAATCAATTCCAAAATCACTGAACTTAACACCAGGAAGTCATATCGATATTATGCCAACATTAATCGAAATGATAGCTCCAAAAGGTTTTGAATATTATAGTTTTGGAGAATCGATGTTTACTGTAGGAAAAAACGAAGGTATTGCTTTTGATAAAATGATAGATGGTAGCGATTTGTATTATTTCCCAAAAGGTTCCAACATCGAATCGATTAATTTAAATTCTTTTAAAGAAATTAATTTCAGAAAAAGTGATGTGGAATTAAAACATAATAAATTAATGGCTTTAGCTTGGTATTATACGATGAAAGGAAATAATTTAAGAGCAATAAAAAAGACTGCAAAGCATTAAGCTATGGATATAAATTCTGAAGTACACAAAGCGTTCGAAGTCATACAAAATGGAGGCATCATCCTCTATCCTACCGACACTGTTTGGGGCATTGGGTGTGATGCTACAAACGAAGAAGCCATAAAAAAAATATATGCCTTGAAACAACGTGAAGAATCTAAAAGCATGATTGTTTTGATGAATGGTGAAAAAATGATGTACAATGTTTTCAAAGAAATTCCGGAAACCGCATGGCAAATTCTAGATTTATCCGAGAAACCAACTACGTTAATCCTTGACAATCCAAGAAACGTTGCGCCAAATATTATTAGCGATGACAAATCACTTGGTGTTAGAATTGTGAAAGAACCATTTTGTTTCAAACTGATGGAACGTATGAAAAAACCATTGGTCTCGACTTCAGCAAATATCTCAGGAATGTTTACACCAAAATCTTTCAAAGAAATAAGTCCTGAAATTATAAAAGGTGTGGACTATGTAGTAAATTTGTATCATGAAAAAATCTGCGACAAACCTTCAACGATTATTAAACTAACCAATGATAGTCAAGTGAAAATAATTCGCAAATAATTTTTTTAAGCCACGAATGCACGAATAATTATGTCAAAAATCATTTATCAGGAAGAGAGTTATCAAATCATGGGGATTTTGTTTGATATTCATAATAATTTAGGTAGTGGTTTTTCTGAAATCGTATATAAAGATGCTTTAGAATATGAACTAAATAATCAAAGCATTCCTTTTAAAAGAGAAAAAGAATATGCAGTTCGCTATAAAGACACTATACTAAAACATAAATTTTATGCTGATTTTGTGGTATTTGACAAAATTATTTTAGAATTAAAATCATGTGAAAGTATCAATGAAAATCATATTGCACAATGCATCAATTATTTAAAAGTTTCAAATAACAGACTTGCTATTTTAATAAATTTTACTAAAGACAATCTTGAATATAAACGCATTGCTTTATAAAAATAAATAAAAAATATTCGTGTATTCGTGGCTAACAAAAATTACAAAATAGCATTAGAAAATAAAATTTTTGAAATCATTTCAAAAGCTGCTCAAGAACTTACTCTTGAAAGTTATGTGATTGGTGGCTTTGTTCGTGATTATTTATTACAACGTGATTTCAAAAAAGATATTGATATTGTGGCTATTGGTTCTGGAATAGACTTGGCTTTAAAAGTTTCTGAATTATTACCCAATAATCCAAAAGTTCAAGTTTTCAAAAACTATGGCACTGCGATGCTACGTTATAAAGATATAGATATCGAATTTGTTGGCGCACGAAAAGAAAGTTATGCCGAACACAGTCGAAATCCAATTGTAGAAAATGGCACTCTCGAAGACGACCAGAACCGTCGAGATTTTACTATCAATGCTTTAGCATTTTCTTTAAACAAAGATAACTATGGCGATTTGCTTGACCCATTTAATGGCTTGACCGATTTAGAAAACAAAATCCTAAAAACTCCATTAAATCCTGATATTACCTATTCTGATGATCCGTTACGGATGATGCGTGCTATCCGTTTTGCCACCCAACTGAACTTTACTATTGAAGAAAATTCGTTGGAAGCCATTGCAGCTAATAAAGATCGTATAAAAATCATTTCGGGTGAAAGAATTGTGGATGAATTAAATAAGATTTTAGAAACTTCAAAGCCATCTATTGGTTTTTTACATTTATATAAAACTGGTTTACTCGAAATAATTCTTCCTGAACTTACGGCATTAAATAACGTAGAAGAAATTGAAGGCCATACTCATAAAAATAACTTCTATCATACCTTGGAAGTAGTGGATAATATTTGTCCAAATACCGATGATGTTTGGTTGCGATGGGCTGCTTTACTTCACGATATTGGGAAAGCACCAACTAAAAAATTCAACAAAAAACAAGGTTGGACATTTCACGGACATGAATTCCTTGGTGGAAAAATGGTAAAAAGAATCTTCGAAAGATTGCACATGCCATTGAACCAAAAAATGAAGTTTGTTGCTAAAATGGTAATGCTGAGCTCACGTCCGATAGTTCTTTCGGAAGATATCGTTACCGATTCGGCAGTGCGACGTTTGGTTTTTGATGCTGGTTCAGCTATTGATAATTTAATGACTTTGTGTGAAGCAGATATTACGACTAAAAACCCAACAAAATTTAAAAAATACCACAACAATTTTGATATTGTACGCAGAAAAATAATTGAAGTAGAAGAGCGCGATCATGTTCGTAATTTTCAACCACCAATTTCGGGGGAGGAAATTATGGAATTATTTAATTTAAAGCCTTCACGTGAAATTGGTGTTTTGAAAGAAGCAGTGAAAGAAGCCATTTTGGAAGGTGAAATTCCTAATGAATATGAAGCTGCTTATGATTTTGTTTTGAAACGAGCTGAAAAACTAGGATTGAAAAAAGTAACTTAATTTGAAAATTATTCTATTTGAAAATTTGAAAAAGAATTACTAGATTATTATAATTTGTACTAGGTTGAAAAAATAAAAACAATATAAATTTTTAGCTTAATAAAAGAAGCCCAGACACTTAGAAAAAAACATGAAGAAATATTTCCCAAAATCAGCAAAAATAGCTTTAATCCTTGTTTATCTTGTGGTATTTGCTGGTGCTTTTGTTAGACTAACTGGTTCTGGAATGGGTTGTCCTGATTGGCCCAAATGTTTTGGCTACTACATCCCACCAACAGAAAAACAAGAATTAGTATTTACTGAAGGAAAAGAATATAACAAAGGACAAGTTATCATTAAAAATGAAACGCTTTTAGTAGCCAAAGAAGACTTTATAGCGAAATCAACTTTTGTTTCCTCTAATTGGGAAAAATATACTAAACACGATTATGCCATTTTCAATCCATTACACACTTGGGTGGAATATATCAATAGATTGCTTGGCGCATTGGCAGGAATTGCTTGTTTTTTAACTTTTATTTTTTCATTTGGATATTGGAAAGAAAAAAGAAAACTGGTTTTTATTTCATTTTTTATCTGTATTTTAATGGGTTTTCAAGCATGGCTAGGAAAGACAGTAGTCGACTCGGTATTAAATCCTTTTAAAATTACCACTCATATGCTGGCTGCATTGTTAATCATTTCTTTTCAATTGTATCTTATTTATGAAGTTCAAAAAAAGGAAAAGTACTTTATTTTTGACACCACGTTTAATAAAGTTCTATTACTTACAATTGGATTAACTATTATTCAAATTCTTTTAGGAACGAGTGTTAGAGAACATGTTGATGGTGTATCGGAAACAGGTGCGCCAAAAATACTTTGGTTACAGAATCCAACATTGACATTCTACATTCACCGGTCATTTTCGATAATTGTGCTTATTGCCAATTTTTATTTATTTTCTAGAAACAGAAAATTACAATTGCATTTTCAGAAAATAAATTGGGTCATGGTATTGATTTTTTTCGAAATACTATCTGGAATTTTAATGTACTATTTAGATTTTCCTTTTGGAACACAAACCATACATGTAATGCTGGCAACTCTGCTTTTTGGATTTCAATTTTTTATGGTATTGGAATCTAATAGTAAAAAAACAATTTTATAAACTATATTTGCCGCCCGACTATATTGTCACAGTTCCTTGTTTACCAACTTAAATGTCTAAACTTGCTGCTCAAGATAAATTTTTAGATTTATCAGATTATGGAAGATCTTTTGGAAGATTTTTTGCCCAACAATTAAAGAATACTCGCTTTACTCCTATTCATGTTACCTTGCTTTTTGGTCTTTCTGGATTAACTGCCATTTATTGTATACTACAACAACAGTATTATTTAGCCGCATTTTTTATTATATTAAAATCAGGTATTGATGCTGCCGATGGTGAATTGGCTCGTTTGAAAAAAACGCCTTCTTATTCAGGAAGATATTTGGATAGTGTCTTTGACATTATTCTGAATTTTATGCTTTTGATGACCATTTGTTATGTTTCTGAAACAAGTATTTGGTTTACCCTTTTGGCATTTATAAGTATACAACTTCAAGGAACTTTGTATAATTATTATTATGTGATTGTTAGGACCAAATCAGTTGGTGGAGATAACACTAGTAAAATATTTGAATACAAAACCCCAAAAGCTTTACCAGGAGAAAGCCAAAAAACAGTCAATATTCTTTTTGGAATTTATATAATTGTTTATGGTATTTTTGATAAAATCATTCATGCCCTAGACAAGGATGCCTATAAAGTAAAAACTTTCCCAAATTGGTTTATGACATTGCTTTCTATATATGGCTTGGGATTTCAATTATTAATTATTGCGGTTATGTTGCCATTGGGATTAATAGAATTCATTGTTCCTTTTTTCATAACATACACGCTAATGATTTTAGCTTTGATCGGTATTCGAAAAAAAATATTAATCTAACGATTCTTTAAATCAAAATTTATATTTAAAAAATATTTAAAAAAAAATAGAATACATCTTTATGCCGAATTTCTACTTGCATTTGTGTTTCCAAATAAAGAGCGAGTTACTAATTTTCCGTAAATAGCTACTAATTTTTCATCAAATTTTTGCTGTTTTTTCAATTCATTTATTTGAGAAGAAGCATATTGTTGAATAGTTAACAAAGGGATTACTATTTGTTCTCTCATAGCAATAGAAGCTTTTCCGTCTGGATAGTTTTCCATGAGTTCTTTATGACCCGCAATTTTTAATAATAGTCTTTTAGTTTCTGAAAATTCTGCAAAGATTATTTTCCAAAACTCTCCAAATTCAGCATCATCTTTCATATAGGCAGTTAATGGAAAAAAACATTTTGCCAATGACATCATACTATTTTCCAATAATGTCCTGAAGAATAACGAATTATCGAAGAGTGTTTGTACTTCTTCCCATTGATTATTATCTTCATAATATTTCAAAGCCGTTCCAACTCCAAAGAAACCTGGAACATTTTGCTTTAATTGACTCCAAGAACTTACGAAAGGAATAGCTCTCAAATCAGCAAAATCTAACTTCTCATCTGAATTCCTTTTTGATGGACGACTACCAATATTAGTTTTCGAATAATATTTCAGTGTACTCATTTGCTCTAGATAAGGCAAAAACTTTGGATGATTTTTAAAACTTAAATACTTTTCATAGCCTAAATTAGCAAGTTTATTTAGGGTCTCTTTCTCATTTTGAGATAAATTATTTTCATCTTTATTAAAAATTTGATTAGCAACACCAGCGCTTAATAGATTTTCCAGATTATAACGACAAGAGTCTAAAGTGCCGAAATTAGAACTTATCGTTTGTCCTTGAACAGTAAGCTGAATTTCTTGATTTTCTATAGTAGAACCTAAAGAGGCATAAAATTTATGGGTTTTTCCTCCACCTCGAGCTGGTGGCCCACCGCGACCATCAAAGAAAATTACTTTGATACCATACTTTCTAGATATTTCAGTTATAGCTTGTTTGGCTTTATAAATACTCCAATTGGCCATCAAATAGCCCCCATCTTTGGTACCGTCTGAAAATCCCAGCATGACAGTTTGTTTACCTTTTCTTTGATTTAAATGATTTCTATAAACTGAATTTTTATATAATTGCTCCATTATAGTATTTGCATTTTGCAAATCGTCAACAGATTCAAACAATGGAACAAAATCAACTGTTGGATTTTCCCAATCTAATAATCGAAACATTGCAAAAGTCTCTATAACATTTAAGGCACTTTCATTATTGCTTATTATATATCGATTACAGCCGTTTTCTCCATTATTATTCTGAATCACTTTCATTAGTGCTATTGTTTCTAATGTGGAGCGCGTAATTTCATTTTCAAAAAAATGAGTTTTTAAATTAAATTTGAGATTTGATACAATTTCTATTTTGTTATCTTCAGATAGATTATCATAATCTTCAGGAAAAATTACTGATTTCTCTCTTTTCAAAAAAGAAACAATATCATTAAAAACTTTGTTATGTATACGACTGTTTTGTCTAATATCTAGAGAAGCAAAATGAAATCCAAACTGATTTATTTTTTGCAATAATAAATTTATTTCATCTAAGTACAGAGACTGATGTTCTTTGATAATAATCTGTTTAATGGTATTGAGTTCCTCTATTAATTCTTCCAAAGAAATAAATAATTCACCTTGTGAATAGAAAACAGAACGATAGAGTTTGAATTCTATACCTGCAATAATAGTATCTACTTCATTAAAAGTCAATTTTCTTTTTAGATTTCTAATATCAAAATAATAACATTTTAGAATTGAAGTTCGCAATCTGTTGGCAACTTTTTCTGTAATTTCTGGAGTTACAAAAGGGTTTCCGTCTCTATCACCACCCGGCCAAAATCCTAAATTGATTATGGGATTTTCTATTATATTGCCTTCAAAAATATTCTTTTGCAAGTACTGCATCATAGTACCAATGGTTTGGTAAAAAACATTTTCGAGATACCAAACTAAACTTATTGCTTCATCAAATGGTGTTGGTTTTTCTTTTTTTATAAAAGGTGTTTTTCCTAGTTGTGCCAGTAATTGTTTAATTGTTAATAAATCATTTACACGTATGGATTCTGTTAAATCAGTAATAATACCAAGAACAGAACCTGGATAAAACTGTGTGGGATGTGCCGTAAGAACAGTTCGAACACTAAAATTTTCCAAAAACTCAATTAACTCTTTACGTTTATCCTTTGCCTCTGATTTTTCTTTAATATCTCTCAACGAACCTCTACCTTCTAAATTGTTTACAATAGGAAAAGCAGCATCTTCGATAGCATCAAAAAGAACAATTTGTCTTTCAACATATTGTATAAAACGAAACATTAAATCGATTTTATCTTTTTCGGAAGCTTTGTCTAAATATTTATCCGAGAAAAAGTCAACAATTTGCTTTGGAGACCAATCATTTTTAAATCCATTATTACAAACCTCGGTAAATAAAGGCAATAAAACTCCTGTATTATCAATAGCATCAAAGGGTAGCGTTATGAAAACACTATTATAAATGTTGTACTTTGATAACACATTTTGATTAAAACGTTCAATTTTTGGTAAAGTATACATGTTGAAATATTGAAATTGAGATTTACAAAAAAACCTCAAGTTGAAACTTGAGGTATAGAATATTTTCTTGAATTTATTAGTCTAATTCATGAAATATTGTATGCATCAAACGTTTTTTATCATTGATGCTTTCATCTAATGAAATCATAGTTTCAGTCCTGTAAACTCCTTCTATATCATCAATCATAAAGATAACATCTTTAGCATGTTTTGTATCTTTTGCTCTTATTTTGCAGAAAATATTAAACTTACCAGTAGTGACGTGAGCAACAGTTACATAAGGAATCTCACTTATTCTCTCTAAAACAAATTTAGTTTGGGAAGTATTGTTCAAAAACACACCCACATAGGCAATAAAAGAATAACCGAGTTTTTCATAATCTAATGATAATGATGAACCCATTATAATTCCTTGATCTTCCATTTTTTTAACTCTAACATGAACAGTCCCAGCAGAAATTAAAAGTTTTTTTGCAATATCTGTAAAAGGAATTCTAGTGTTGTCAATCAACATATCTAAGATTTGGTGGTCAATTTCATCTAATCTAAACTTACTCATAGCTTTAATTTTGTTTGCTTTTTTTATTTAAAGTACAAAAATATATATTTTACAGTTAAAACATATTTTATTTACACAATTTTGGTTCCATTAACAATTTTTATATTATTTCCTAAATAAAAATTAGCTTTTTGTTCAATATTCGGAAAATTATCATTTTCATCACTATAAGTTTCGTTTTGTGCATCAACTTCAATGTGACCGTGAAAATTTTCTAAATTATCTATTTGAGCAATTTTTGCTTCAAAAGCTATTTTATCTTTATTTAAAAGCTCTTCAAATTGTGCTGCAAAATTGATAATTTTTTCATTACCATCACAATTTATTTTAACATTTTTATAAACAAAATCATAAAAAATGACATTATTTTGAGGAATTTTTAGATAATAATCGATTTTATTAACAACTATATCGTTTTCGTTCAGAAATTCAATTCCCGAAATTAACGCTATAAAAATATATTTTCTTGTGATTTCTCTTTCATAATCTTTAGAAAAATGTCCCGCTTCAAAAAGTACCGTTGGTACATTTAGGAACTGAAAAGTATCTCCCACACAATTTAAATTGAATGAATCATCAAAACGACCTACTTGATTGGGTATATAATTTTGCAAAGTTTCATTCATCGCCACAATAACATTTATGGCTTTTATTCTAACCTCATTTATGTCTCTATTTTCATTGAAAGCTGGCGCCAAAAATGAAACTGTGGCAGGATTGCCTGTTGTTCCAGCACCATATATAGTCCTTTGATCGTGAAGATTGTAACAGTAATCTGGATTGAATGAATCAAATACTTTTCGCAATACTACACTTTCGGGCTGCGATAAATTTTGAGCATCTCTATTTAAATCAATTCCATTGGCATTTTCTCTTGTATACAATTCTGACCCATCAGGGTTCAGCATCGGCAATAAACAGAAAGTAAAGTTACCCAATATTGCATTGCTTTCTATTGAATTTGAATGCAGGAAATGAATAAAATCAAACAATGCCTTGGTTGTGGTGCTTTCGTTGCCATGCATTTGAGACCACATAAGGATTTTAGTTTTCCCTGTCCCAAAATGTAATTTATAGATAGGTTTTCCATTGACAGATTGTCCTATTATTTCATGTTGATATTTTAAAAGAACTGGCTCTATATGATTTAAAGTAATATATCTTCCTGAAAGCGATTGCTCTTTGTGATTTTCGTGTAGTGTTGAATAATCCATTATTGTAGTTGTACTTGAAATTGTCTTTCGGGATATTTGCCTTTGACGCCAGCAAAATGAGGTAATATAATTTTCATGTCTTCATTATAGTTTCCAGATAATGAAACAGGCTGCCCAATCCTCACTTCTTTTTTTGCATAATCAAAAGCTACTGGAACAATGGGAACATTGGCTTGGTGCGCTATGAAATAAAATCCCGTGCGAAGTTCGGTTACTTTTTTACGGGTTCCTTCTGGAGCAATAGCTAACCTAAAAACTTCTCTTGAGTTGAAAATATCTACAGTAGCATCTACATTATTTTTTCCGCCGCTTCTGTCTAGTGGTGCCCCACCAATACTTCTAAAATACCAACCAAAAGGAAATTTGAACAATTCTTTTTTGCCCACAAAATTCATTTCTAATCCAATAATACCGCGACAAAATAACCCTAAAAAGAAATCGAAATTACAAGTATGTGGTATAACCATCAAAACACATTTTTTGATAGTGCCATCAATGGTTCCGATGAGTTCCCAACCCAATATTCTAAAAAAAATAAATTGATAAAGCCTCTTCCTCATTTAAATTATTTTCCGTAAATTTAGTATTTATCTCTTATTTTTGAGAAAAATATTTAACCGAATGATTCGTAAACTGTTGAGCTATTTTATTCCCATCACTATTTATAAGAAAAAATCTTTTGTGAATAAGTCAATAGAAGTAACTTGGAATAATGGAGAATTAGTAATTGATAGCCAAAACACCAACTACTCCTATGGCAGTTTACAACGAATTCTGAGAAAAGGTTTGAAATATATTGGTTTTGAAAGAATAAAAAACTTCGAAAATATTTTAATACTTGGTGTAGCTGGTGGCAGTGTTATTAAAACATTAGTTGATGAGATTAAATATAAAGGAAAAATTACCGGTGTTGAAATTGATGCAGATATTATAGCAATAGCAAATAAATATTTTAAATTGAATGAAATTTCAAATTTTGAAATTGTAATTGATGATGCTTTTGAATTTGTATTGAAAACCAAAGAAAAATATGATTTGATTATCATTGATATTTTTCAGGATACTGCAATGCCTAACTTTTTGTTTGAAGATTTTTTTATTGAAAGGGTAAATTCGCTACTCCATTTAAATGGTTTTATACTCTTTAACACTATGGTTATTCATGATAATCACAGAGAGCGAAATTTGAACTACAAAACAAAGTTTAATAAAAATTATTCTTTGCGAATGTATCCAAAAGTAGAAACTCACAATGAATTATTTACCATCAAAAAACTAAGTTAGTGACTGAATCAGCTTTCTTGCTTTCTCTAAATCTTCGGGTGTATCTATGCCAATGCCTACATGCGTAGTTTCTACCATTTTGATGCGTTTACCATATTCCAAATAGCGCAATTGTTCTAGCTTTTCTGAGGCTTCCAATGATTTCATCGGTAAACGATAAAAAGCCAGCAAGGATTCTTTGCGGAAGGCATAAATCCCGATATGCTTCATATAACGCACTCCAACATTGATTTCTCTTGGATACGGAATAACGGAACGGGAAAAGTATAAAGCAAAACCGCTTTGGTCAGTTATTACTTTTACGTTATTCGGATTTTTGATATCTTCTTCACTTGTTATTTCTACCATTAGCGAAGCTAAATCTACTTTCTTGTCATAATCATTTCTAAAAACTTCCAAGACTTTTGCCAAAGGTTCCTTGTTGATAAAAGGCTCATCGCCTTGCACATTCACCACGATATCTACTTCCAGATTCTCAACCGCTTCAGCTATTCGGTCGCTGCCGCTTTCGTGTTCCTTGATACTCATGATGGCTTTCCCACCATTACTTATAATTTCGTCGTAAATAAAAATAGAATCAGTAACCACAAAAACATCGTGAAACAAACCAGTATGCACCGCTGCTTGATAGGTTCTGAGAATAACTGTTTTTCCCTCTAAATCCTGCATCAGTTTGGCAGGAAAACG
>CALPPS020000020.1 GCA_943325515.2 Flavobacterium psychrophilum | reverse complement strand
TTACTTCGAATTAGTTATCAAACGCTAACTGATGCTGATAAAAAACTTATTCGAAAAGCTTTTAATGTTGCTGTTGATGCTCATAAAGACCAACGAAGAAAATCGGGGGAAGCCTATATTTTCCATCCTATTGGTGTAGCCAAAATTGTCGCTTCCGAAATCGGTCTTGGCCCAACAAGTATAGCCGCAGCATTAATGCACGATGTGGTTGAAGATACTGATGTTACTTTGGAAGATATTGAAAAAATGTTCAACCCAAAGATTGCCCATTTAGTTGAAGGTTTGACCAAAATTTCACAAGTTAAAAAAGACATGAACATCTCAATGCAAGCGGAGAACTTCCGTAAAATGCTATTGACCTTAAATGATGATGTTCGCGTAATCTTAATAAAACTTGCCGACCGTTTGCACAATATGCAAACCATGGATTCAATGCCCGATTATAAGCAGGTAAAGATTGCATCTGAAACGCTTTATATCTATGCACCTCTAGCCCACAGATTAGGGTTGTATAATATCAAAACCAAGTTAGAAGACTTAGGATTAAAATACACTGAACCCGAAGTTTATAAAGATATTGTTAGCAAAATTAAAGAAACCAAAGAAGAGCAAGACGCCTATATTGCTACTATATCAGATGTTTTAAAAAAATCCTTAGGCGAAGAGGATATAGAATATATCATGAAAGGCAGGCCAAAATCAATTTATTCTATTCGAAGAAAAATGGCAGCACAGAATGTAACCTTTGATGAAGTGTATGATAAGTTTGCATTAAGAATAATTTATAATTCTAATCTTCATGATGAAAAATTTCTGGCTTGGAAAATCTATTCTATAGTTACTGATCATTATCGTCCAAGTCCAAGCCGTTTACGCGATTGGATTTCCTCACCAAAATCTACAGGTTACGAAGCATTGCACATTACTGTTATGGGGCCAAAAGGTAGATGGGTAGAAATCCAAGTACGAAGTGAACGCATGGACGAAATTGCCGAAAAAGGATATGCTGCTCACTATAAATATAAACAAGGAGCCACAGAGGAAAGTGGTTTAGATACTTGGCTTAATCTTTTGAAAGAAGCTTTAGAAAGTTCCGAAACTAATGCTGTAGATTTTGTTGAAGATTTCAAAATGAATTTATATGCAAAAGAAATCTTCGTTTTTACTCCCAAAGGTGAAATCAAATCCTTGCCCAAAGGTGCCACTTCACTTGATTTTGCTTTTAGTGTTCACTCCGAAATTGGTATTAAAACTAGAGGTACTAGGGTAAACGGAAAATTAGTACCGCTAAATCATGAATTAAAAAGTGGTGACCAAATAGAAGTAATTACTTCTGTACATCAAAAACCAACTATAAACTGGTTAGATTATGTTACAACATCTAGAGCCAAGAACAAAATCAGAAATGTACTTAACGAAAATACTAAAAAAATTGCCGAAGACGGTCGAGAGCTATTGACACGAAAACTAAAGCATTTAAAAATTACGCTTAACGAAAATGTGATAAATGAATTGGTTAATTATCTAAAGTTAAAAACTAGTTTAGATTTATTTTACAGGATGGGAATTGGTTCTATCGAAAATCAACAACTCAAGGATTTTGCTGCTCAAAAAAGCAACTCTTTAATGAACTTTTTTAAGAATAAAATAAAACGTTCTCCAAATTCAAATCCTGAAGAAATCAATAAACAGGAGCTAAGTAATAACTATGACCTATTAGTTTTTGGTTCAGATCAAGACAAATTAGACTATAAATTATCATCCTGTTGCAATCCTATTCCCGGTGACGAAGTATTCGGTTTTATTACGATCAATGAAGGAATAAAAGTGCACAAGAAAGATTGTCCAAATGCCATAACATTGCAATCTAATTATGCCTATAGAATTATGCAAGCTAAATGGATTGACTCTTCTCAACAGGAATTCAAAGCTATATTAAAAATTACTGGAATGGACAGTTTAGGTTTAACCAATGAATTGACCAAAGTAATTTCAAATAACATGAACGTAAACATTCAAAGCATTTCTTTAAGTGGTGAAGCTGGTATTTTTTATGGGCAAGTAGCTGTGGTAGTACAAAACAATAATATTCTTAAAAAACTAATTGATAATATCAAGAAAATTGATGGCGTTGATAAAGTAACTAGAGTTTATACCAACTAACTATAGCTTTGTTATTAACAAGACGTTTAAAACTTTGCAGTAAGTTTTTGGATTAATCATTTATACTTAAAACAAAAAAATTAACTTTGTAACATGACATTAATTGCAAAAGATAATACTAAAAATCAAGAGAAAGTAAAAAATGTTTTTACTGTGTATCTCGAGAACAAAGGACACCGAAAAACACCAGAGCGCTATGCAATTCTTCAAGAAATTTACGATAGCGAAGAGCATTTTGATATAGAGAATTTATACCTCAAAATGAAAAACAAAAACTATCGCGTTTCAAGAGCTACTTTATACAATACTATTGAACTTTTATTAGATTGTGGTTTGGTGCGAAAACACCAGTTTGGACAAAACCAAGCGCATTATGAAAAGTCATATTTTGACAAGCAACATGATCATATCATCATGACAGATACAGGTGAAGTAATTGAATTTTGTGACCCACGAATTCAAACCATAAAACAAACTATTGAAGAAATATTCGGCATTGAAATACACAATCATTCACTATATTTTTATGCTAATAAAAAAGAATAACGCAAAATATAGGGAATCGAAAGACTACTAACTACAAACAACAAAAAAATGACCGTAGATTTACTACTCGGATTACAATGGGGCGATGAAGGAAAAGGAAAAATCGTTGACGTTCTAACTTCAAAATATGATATTATCGCACGTTTTCAAGGCGGACCAAACGCAGGACATACTTTAGAATTTGACGGAATCAAACACGTTTTAAGAACCATTCCTTCGGGGATTTTTCACGATAACAACATCAATATTATTGGAAATGGGGTTGTGATAGACCCAGTAGTTTTCAAAAGCGAAATTGATGGTTTAGCTAAATTCAACTTGGATTTAAAATCTAAACTAATTATTTCTCGAAAAGCACATTTGATTTTACCAACACATAGATTGATAGATGCGGCTTCGGAAACATCGAAAGGAAAAGCCAAAATTGGTTCTACTCTAAAAGGAATTGGACCGACTTATATGGATAAAACGGGTAGAAACGGAATTCGTGTCGGCGATATTGAATTGGCTGACTTTAAAGACCGATATAGAGCATTGGCAGACAAACATGAAGCCATGATTTCATTTTACAATGTGGACATTCAATATAATTTAGCCGAATTGGAAAAAGAATTCTTCGAAGCCATTGAAGACTTAAAAAAATTAGATTTCATTGACAGTGAAGAATATTTGGCACAAGCTCAAAAAGCTGGAAAATCTATTCTTTGTGAAGGTGCACAAGGGTCATTATTAGATGTTGATTTTGGAACTTATCCTTTTGTAACTTCATCCAATACTACTGCAGCTGGTGCTTGTACCGGATTAGGTATTGCTCCAAATAAAATAAAAGAAGTATATGGAATTTTCAAAGCTTATACTACTCGGGTAGGCTCAGGACCTTTCCCTACAGAAGATTTTGGGGATGCAGGTGATATGATGGCGAGTGTTGGCAACGAATTTGGTTCGGTGACCGGGAGAAAACGCCGTTGTGGCTGGTTAGATTTAGTAGCACTGAAATATGCCATACAAATTAATGGCGTTACCCAACTCATGATGATGAAAGGCGATGTGCTTTCAGGTTTTGAAACGTTAAAAGTTGCTACCGGATACAATTATAAAGGCCAAATCATTGACCATTTACCTTATAATATTGAGGAAGAAAACGTTACACCTATTTATACCGAATTTAAAGGATGGAAGCAAGACTTAACGGGATTAACCACTTTCGAAAGTTTACCAAAGGAACTTAAAGACTATATCGAATTCATAGAACGCAAAGTTGAAGTACCTGTAAAAATAGTTTCTGTAGGTCCTGATAGAAAGCAGACAATTACACATAAATAATTCTTAATAACGATTTTGATTGCTGCTAATTTCATAAATTTGGCAAAATTTAAAACTCTTGAAAAAGTTCCTTTTTTACATCGGATTATTTCTTTTTGTCGTGACCTTTGTACAAGCACAGAAATCATCCAAAATAAATGTTGAATACGCTGACCACTTTGATATCAATCAAACTGAAACTCCTGATGCTGCCTTACTAACTGGCAATGTTAGAGTGAGCCACGAAGGCGTAGTTTTTACTTGTAATAAAGCCTATTTTTTTCAAAAAGAAAATTACATCAAAGCTTTCGGTGATGTGCAAATGGTGCAAGGCGACACACTATTCTTAAACAGTAAATATGCCGAATACAGTGGCGAAGTAAAAAAAGCATTTGCTACTGGAAATGTAATCATGCGCTCCCCGGAGTCTACATTGGTTACTGATACTATTAACTTCGATAGAAATACTCAAGAGGCCTATTATAATTCATTTGGCACTATAACTAGTAAAGAAAACACGCTTAAAAGTAAAGCAGGAAGATATTATGCCAATGAAAAGAAGTTCAAATTCCTGACTACTGTAACAATTACTAATCCTAAATATACCATTAAATCCAATCATTTGGACTATTACACCAATTCGGGACACTCCTATTTATTTGGACCATCAACTATTACTAGCAAAGAAAACTACATCTATACCGAAAAAGGTTTTTATGATACGAAAAAGAATTTGGCCTATTTCAAAAGAAAATCCTATATTAAATATAAAGATCGTTTGATTGAAGGCGATAGTTTATACTATGACCGAAATCGAGAATATGCTTCTGCAACCAATAATGTAAAAATCACCGACACTATAAATAAAGGAATTATTAAAGGACATTATGCAGAGATTTATCGCAATTTGAAAACCGAGAAAGACTCTATAATGATTACCAAAAGAGCTGTAGCCATCACTTTGGTAGAAAAAGATTCTATGTATATTCATGGTAAAAAAATGCTTATAACTGGAAAACCAGGAGAGCGCGTCATCAGAGCTTTTAATAATGTTCGTTTCTATAAAACGGATATGAGTGGCAAATGTGATTCTATTCATTCTGACCAAAAAATTGCACTAACAAAACTTATTGGCAGACCAATTCTTTGGAATTATGAAAACCAAATGACAGGTGACATTATGCATTTAATTGGTAATAATAAAACCGAAAAACTAGACTCGCTAAAAGTGCTAAATAATGCTTTTATTATTTCAAAAGACTCTCTTGGCATAGGCTATAATCAAGTAAAAGGACAAAATCTTTTTGGGAAATTTAGGGACAACAAACTTTATGAAGTTGATGTTATTAAAAACACAGAAGTGATTTACTATATGCGAAATGATCAAAACGAATTAATTGGTATTAACAAAAATGTGAGTAGCAAGATCAATATGAGGTTAGATAAAAATAGCATTGACTCCATAACTTTTTTTAACCAAGTAGACGGAGATATTTATCCAGAAAAAGATTTACCCGAAAATGCTCGCAAACTCCGTGGCTTTATCTGGCGAGGCGATGAACGAATAAAATCTAAAGATGACATTTTCCCTGAAGAAGAAAACGAACTAGATGCTAAAATTCAAGAAGAGAGTAAAGCTGATAAGAAAAAGAAAAATTTGCCACTAAAACCAAGTAAAGAAACATTAGATTATGATAAAAATAATCTAAAACCAAGGATAAAATAGATTCATAAAATATGGTAACTCAAATATGTCCTAAGTGCAGAAAAAATTCCTTTACTTGGTATATAAGTGAAGTTTTGTCCAATATAACTGTTTGGAGTTGTACTTCTTGTCCTTTCCAAATATTTGAAGATGATAATGAAGAGGCAATATGTATAAACTGTAACGAAAAAACAAATACATTTTTACAAAATCAAGAAGAACAATTTAATTGGTGTTCCAATTGTAACACAATGACGAATTATCAAGTTAACGAATAACCAAATAATTTGGGATTTAATAGTACCATGAAAGAAGATTTCCTTAAATACCAAGCGCAAACCACACCATACCCTTTGGGAATGGAAGTTTCACATGCGATTGGTTCTTACATTTATGATACTTCTAACAAAAAATATTTAGACTTTGTAGCGGGAGTTTCAGCTTGCAGTTTAGGACATCAACATCCAAGAGTAAATCAAGCTATTAAGAACCAATTAGACAAATATTCGCATGTCATGGTTTATGGTGAATATGCTCAACATCCAGCGGTAGCATATTGTAAATTATTGACTGAACAATTAGCACCAAGCTTAAATAAAGTATATTTAGTAAATTCAGGAACTGAAGCTTGTGAAGGCGCCTTAAAATTGGTTCGCAGAGTAACTGGAAGAAGTCAATTGATTTCTTGTCACAATGCATATCATGGGAATACCATGGGTTCTCTGAGTGTGATGGGATTTGAAGAACGCAAGCAAATTTTTCGTCCACTAATTCCCGATGTAGATTTTATTACTTTTAATAACGAAGAAGATATCCAAAAAATAACCACCAAAACTGCAGGGATTATTCTAGAAAGTATTCAAGGTGGAGCAGGATTTATCCAACCTCAAAATGATTTCTTAACAAAAATAAAAAAACGTTGTGAAGAAGTAGGTGCATTATTGATTATTGACGAAATCCAACCTGGCTTTGGTAGAACAGGAAAACTATTTGGCTTTGAAAACTATAATGTAATTCCTGACGTAGTAATTATTGGCAAAGGAATGGCTGGCGGTATGCCTGTCGGTGGTTTTATTGCCAATGAAAAACATATGGATTTATTAAGTCACGATCCAAAACTAGGACATATCACCACATTTGGCGGACATCCTGTCATAGCGGCAGCATGTTTAGCAACTTTAGAAGAAATTCTAGAAAAAGACTATACTTGTCAGTCTTTAGTTAAAGAAAAGTTATTCCGAGAGCTTTTGGTACATCCTTTGATTAATGAAATAAGAGGAAAAGGACTAATGCTTGCCGCAATGACAAAAGATCCTGAAATTACTAATAAAGTAATTTTCAAATGTCAAGACAAAGGATTGATACTATTTTGGTTACTATTTGAAGGTTGTGCTATCAGAATTACTCCTCCTTTAACCATTTCTGAAAATGAAATTAGAGAAGGTTGTGCCATTCTAATTGAAGCGATGAATGATATAATGAATGAAAATTAGGGGATTAAAGAATTCAGATTACAAAAAAAAGTTCTTCTAAAATCAATAATCGTTAATCATCAATCACAAATCAATTGTTAATTAAATTGTTTACAACAATAATCGAGCAATTATAAAAAAAGCGCAACGATTTTCTACTTTTATTAAGTATAATTTTAAACCTACTGTTATGCATTTAGATCACGAAGAAGAAGAATACAACTTATCGTTATCGAAATTTGAATCTATGTTGAAAACCAACAAAGTACTATTTTTCGACTCGGAGGAATTTGAGGAAATTATTTTGCATTACCTCGATATGGGCAAAGCTACTTTAGCCAAGAAAGCACTAAAATTAGCACTTGAACAACACCCAAAATCTACCGGTTTAAAATTAGTTCAAGTAGAAATGTTGGTATATGATGAAAAATTAGACCAAGCAGAAAAATTGCTAAATGAATTATATTCTATTGAGCCTACCAACGAGGAGATTTTTATACAAAAAGCAAATATTTATTCTAAAAGAGATGATCACAGTAAAGCCGTTGAGCATTTACAAATAGCACTTAAATATACTGAAGATTATGCCGATGTTTATAACTTAATTGGGATGGAGTATCTCTTTATGGATAATCTAGAACTAGCAAAAGAGAATTTTATAAAATGCTTAGAAGAAGATTTTGAAGACCAATCAGCTTTATATAATGTAGTATACTGTTTTGAGTTTTTAGACCAAAATTTGCAAGCCATTGAATACCTTAAAACCTATATCGATAGAAATCCATACAGTGAAATTGCTTGGCATCAATGTGGCAGATTATACTATGGTGTGAAAGATTATGAAAATGCCGTTCGTTCTTTTGAATTCGCAACCTATATAGATGATGAATTCATTGGAGCCTACATGGAAAACGGGAAAGCATTAGAACGCTTGAAAAGATATGATGAAGCCATTGAAAGCTATAACAAAACAATTGAATTAGACGACCCAACTTCTTATGCTCTACTGCGCATTGGAAAATGCCATGAAAAACTTGGACATAAAGCAGAAGCTTTAAAGTATTTTAATAAAACAGTACATGAAGATCCGCTTTTAGACAAAGGTTGGATTGCTATTACTGATTATTATGTTCGTCAAAAAAATTATAAAAAAGGACTTTTTTATGTCAACAAAGCTTTAGCTATAGATGATCAAAATTGTTTATACTGGAAACGTTTTGCTACTATCAATAAAGCGTTGGATAATTTTGAAGAAGCTGAATTTGGATATCGAAAAGCTGTTGAATATGGCGATTATCAATTAGATACTTGGTTATTTTGGGTGAATATGATGATGCAAATGGATGAATTCAATAATGCAATTCTAACTCTAATGCAAGCAGCAGAATACTTCCCTGAAGAATACGAAGTAGAATATCGTCTGGCAGGTTTACATTTTATGTTAAATGAAGAAGAAAAAGGAACATTTCATTTGAGTAATGGATTGCGTTTAAATTTTAAAAATACTACTATTATTCAAAAATTATTTCCAATGGTATGGGATAGAACTTCGGTGCAAGAATATATTGCTAAACACAAAAAATCAGAATAAATGTCGAAAAGACTTTTTGGTCTAATCGGGAAAAATATTTCCTATTCATTCTCAAAAAAGTATTTCACAGAGAAATTTGCTTTGGATCAACTTGTAGCATGTAGTTATTCAAATTTTGACATTCAAACTATTGAAGAATTTCCAACTTTAATAAGATCAAATCCTGATTTAAAAGGATTAAATATAACTATACCCTACAAAGAATCTGTTATACCCTATTTAAATAAACTTTCAAAAAATGCTACCAAAATTGGGGCTGTAAACGTAATTTATTTTACTAAAAAAGGAAAAACAAAAGGTTACAATTCAGATTATTATGGTTTTATGAAATCATTAGAGCCACTTTTACAACCACATCATAAAAAAGCTTTAATCCTAGGGACTGGTGGTGCCGCAAAAGCTGTTGCTTATGCTTTAGACAAACTAGGAATCCTTTTCATTTTCGTTTCTAGAGTAGAAAAAAAAGATATGATTTGTTATAACCAAATAAACGCTACTACTTTTGATAACTTTCACATTATAATCAATTGCACTCCTTTAGGAACTAGTCCAAATACCAAAGAATTCCCTCCAATTCCATATCATTTTTTTACTAAAAAACATATTGCATTTGATTTGATTTATAATCCTGAGGAAACACAATTTTTAAAAAATGCAAAAGAAAGAGGAGCTGTTACTAAAAACGGTTATGAAATGTTAGTATTACAAGCACAAAAAGCATGGGAAATTTGGAATAAATAACAAGTACTATGAACATCAAACTCATTGCTATTGGTAAAACAGATAATAAATCGTTACAAACTTTAATTGACGATTATTCAAAGCGTTTGTCTTTTTATATCAAATTTAATTTGGAAATTATTCCTGATATCAAAAATGTAAAAAATCTTTCAGAAAGTCAGCAAAAGGAAAAAGAAGGTGAATTGATTTTATCAAAACTTACTCCAACTGATGAGTTGATTCTACTGGATGAAAATGGAACAACTTTTTCAAGTGTTGGTTTTTCTGATTATTTGCAAAAAAAAATGAACTCTAGTGTAAAGTCTTTGGTATTTATAATTGGAGGACCTTATGGTTTTAGTGAGGAAGTATATAGAAAATCACAGGGAAAAGTTTCGCTCTCAAGCATGACTTTTTCGCATCAAATGGTTCGCTTATTTTTTATAGAACAATTATATCGTGGATTAACTATTTTGAGAAATGAACCCTATCATCATCAATAAATATATTTCAAATTTTGATATATCTTAATGTCTTTTTTATCAATTTTAAGATTTTTTATAAAAAAATTATACTCTGTGAACTTACCAAATGACATTCCTTTATCGAATGAAAAGTAAATTATAGAATTCTTTGGTAACTTATTAATAAACTCTAGTATTTGACCTTTTGAAAAAACCATTTCATTATAATGTACTAAATCATTACGATCTAAATGAAAGCAAACCAAATTAAAATCTGGCTTTTCAAGTCTGAAATTAATTCTTGAAAAAGGCATAAAAGCCATTGTTTTTTTTACAGTATCGGTATAGGTAAAATAATTTTCAGAAGTTACCTTTTTATGCACACTCGATGATTTCTTGTTTTGCAGCTTTTTTACTTCTAAAATCACTTTTCGTAAAGGCAATCTTTTATCAATATTAAACATCCAATTGGAAGCATTTATAGAGTTCTTAGTATTGACAACAAGCAAAGTATCTTTGTTTTCAATTTTAAAAAAGAAATTTATAGTAGAATAATCTTTAACCTCAGCAACAATTGTTTCTGATGATATTGGCAACAAAACTTTTTTGTCTTGGCAGGACAATAGTAAAATAAAAAAACCTGTAATCAGTATTTTTTTCATAATTGAGATACTAATTTCACACATTCAATAGCTTCTTTTACATCATGAACTCTCAAAATAGTTGCTCCTTTTTGAAGAGCAATCGTATTCAAAACCGAAGTGCCATTCAAGGCAAATTCTGCTGATGTTTCTAGTGTTTTATATATCATAGATTTTCGTGAAACTCCAACTAATAGTGGCAATTCAAGCATTTGAAATAATTCTAAATTATTTAAAACTTCAAAATTATGTTCAAGTGTTTTAGCAAATCCAAATCCTGGATCAATAATTAAATCATTAATTCCAAAACTTCTTGCCAAAGCTACTTTTTTAGAAAAGTAGAACAACATTTCCTTAGTAATATTTTCATATTGAGTCAAACTTTGCATGGTTTGAGGATTTCCTTTCATGTGCATCAATATATAGGGCACTTCAAGTTTAGCTACAGTTTGTAACATATTTTCGTCCAAACTTCCAGCAGAAATATCATTAATAATACAAGCCCCATTTTCAATGCCAGCTTTGGCAACATTGGCACGAAAAGTATCAACAGCAATCAAAGTTTTTGGAAAATTATTTAATATTAAATTAATAACAGGAATTAATCGATTTTGCTCTTCTTGTTCTGAAACAAATTCTGAATTGGGTTTACTAGAATATGCTCCAATATCAATAAAATCAGCACCTTCTGTTAGCATTTTTTCTACTTGTATTAGAATACTTTTTTCATCGGTATATTTTCCGCCATCAAAGAAAGAATTTGGAGTTATATTTAAAATCCCCATTACTTTTGGAGAAGATAAATCTATCAGTTTTCCAAGACAGTTAATAGTCATTTATTATCTTTATAGAGTTATAATATTTTGTACTTTGAACTTCAATCTTTATTCTTTACTTTTGAACAAATTTGATACAAATATACACCGAAATGAGTAATACTTCTCAACAATATGATAAGGTTATCGCAATATGCCGACAACTCTATAGCAACAAAATGAAAGACTACGGAAGTGCTTGGCGCATTTTGAGACTACCTTCGCTAACTGATCAAATATTCATAAAAGCTCAAAGAATTAGAAGTTTACAACAAAATAAAACTCGCAAAATAGATGAAGATGAAACAGGAGAATTTATAGGTATTATAAATTATTCTATCATGGCATTGATTCAATTGGAATTAGGTGTTGTGGAACAACCGGATTTAGATGTTGCCAAAGCCACAGAACTATACGATGCAAAAGTGAATTTAACGAAGTCATTAATGGAAGATAAAAATCATGATTATGGTGAAGCTTGGCGAGATATGCGAGTGAGTTCTTTGACTGATTTGATACTACAAAAATTACTTCGTGTAAAACAAATTGAAGATAACAAAGGAAAAACTTTAGTCTCTGAGGGCATTGACGCAAATTATCAAGACATGATTAATTACGCAGTTTTCGCATTGATTTTAATGAAATTTGGACAATAAAAATTAAAAATATGAGTGTTTCAAAAAATAACATAATAGGAGGAATTAGAATTTTGATTTCCTTTTTATTTCTACTTTCGGCTGTTGCAAAATTATATCCATCTCCTTATTTTGCAATTTCAACTTTTGAAGTGAAACAGTTATATCCTATGGGTTTTTCTGAAAATTTTGCTCCGTTTTTTTCAAGAATTCTCATCGGTATAGAATTTGCTTTAGGATTATTAATTCTACAAAAGAATTTTTTAAGAACTATCATAATTCCTTCTACCCTATTACTTTTGGCAGTTTTTACAATACATCTGTCTATTGTAACTATACAAAATGGTGGTAACTCAGGAAACTGCGGTTGTTTTGGAAGTTTATTACCCATGACTCCTATTGAGGCTATTCTAAAAAATGTAGTGGCGATGATTTTATTAGTTTGGCTGTTTGTTATTCTTCCTAAATCTAATGAAAGAAAGGATAATTTTTGGGTATTGACAACAGTTACTTTTGCGGCAATTTTAATGTTATTTATGTTGGCTCCAATCCAACCTCCAGAAAGTAATTTTACAGTGTCAACTCCTGAAGAAACTTTAACAGACTCCATCTCAAAAGCTTCTACAGATGATTCAATCACAACACCTTACATAACTAAAGATTCAGTTAAAGTTAGTAAAGAAATAGAAGAAGTTATTAAAACAGAACCAACCGAACCAGAAAAAAAGAAATCAGGTTATGCCCAATATTTTTCAAACATTGATAAGGGTAGAAAAACTCTTTGTTTCTTTGTTCCTGGTTGCGACCACTGTCGTGAAGCAGCAAAAGAATTAACTGAATTGAGAAAAACAAATAAAAATTTTCCTGAAATTTCTATTATCTTTATGAATGAAGAAGCTGATTTAATCCCAGATTTTTTTAAAGATGCTGGTGCTGAATATCCCTATAAAATTATTGAGGTTATTCCATTTTGGAATCTTTTAGGATCAAAAAGAGATACACCTGGTGTGAAATATATTTGGAATGGAAATATCTATAAATATTATGATGGAATAACCTCTAATAAATTTGACCCAATTGATTATCAAAAATTGGTAAACAAACCTTATTTTGAAAATTTTAGTAACCAAAAAAATAAGCATTAATACCTTTGATAAAAAGAAAACATGAAAAAAATCATATTAGGATTAATTATTATGATAGCACTTTTTGCTTTTACAAATTCGCAAAAAAATAAATTTTCGGAAGAAAGTCTATCCAAAAAACTAATTACTACTCAAAACACTGAAATAACTTTTAAAGAAGTTTTAAATAAACACAAAGGCAAAATAACCGTCATAGAAATTTGGGCTTCATGGTGCAGCGATTGTGTCAAAGCAATTCCAAAAGTGAAAGCAATGCAAGAAAAGAATCCAAAAGTAGATTATGTATTTATATCAATGGACAAAGCTTTTGATAAATGGCAAGCTGGGATAGAGAAACACACACTAAATGGCGATCATTATTGGGTAAATGATGAAAAAATGATGAAAGGAGAATTTGGAAAATCAATAGATTTAGATTGGATTCCAAGATATATTATTTTAGATAAGAACGGAAAAATTGTTACTTATCGTGCTATTGAAACAGATTTCGAACAAATTAATGAGACTTTAAAAAAATTAGAATAATGAGAAAAAAAATCGTTGCTGGAAATTGGAAAATGCATAAAAATGCAGAAGAAACGGAAGACTTGTTAAATGAATTAATTGATAAATTACCCAATGATATAGAAGCACAAATTATTGTAGCGCCCACTTTTGTGAACCTAGCATCAGCGGTTGATCATTTAGAATTTACAAACATTGGTGTTGCAGCTCAAAACATGCATCAAAATGAAAGTGGCGCATTTACCGGAGAAATCTCAGCAGAAATGCTTAAGAGTATAGGTGTAAATATTGTTATACTTGGTCACTCAGAGCGTCGTGCTTATTTTCATGAAACAGATACTCTTTTAGCTCAAAAAGTTAGCACTGGTCTAAAACATGATATGACCATCATTTTTTGTTTTGGAGAAGAATTAAAAGATAGGCAAAATAAACAACATTTTAATATAGTCGAAAACCAATTAAGAGATGGACTATTTCACCTTGAAAATAAAGATTGGGAACAAATAATACTTGCTTACGAGCCTGTTTGGGCTATTGGAACGGGAGAAACTGCTTCACCAGAACAAGCACAAGAAATGCATGAATTTATAAGAGAGACTATTAGAAAAAGATTTGGGAGTGATATAGCTGAAGATGTTTCCATTTTATATGGTGGAAGTGTAAAACCAGATAATGCAAAAGAGATATTTTCAAAACCCGATGTAGATGGAGGATTAATTGGAGGCGCCGCATTAAAAGCCTCAGATTTTGCAGCTATAGTTAATTCCATTTAAATTTTTATAAATAGTTTAAAGTCTATAAATAAGTGAAAACAAACTCCATACTTTTATTTTTAAGTCTTTGCTGTTTAACAATACAGGCTCAAATTGATACTCAAAAACGTTTTCAATCTGACATTAGAAAATATTATGTTTGGAATATAGATTCAGAAAAATACGAAATGAAAGAAACAGAATATGAAAACACTGTTATTGACATTCGTGAAATAGGCTCAAAAACTAATGGTTATGTAGTAATTAGCATGATTGATAATGGTGTTGCAAGATTACATCATGGTTCCATTTATGAATTTTCAAAAACTAACGAAAATGAAGGAACATGGTTAATTCGCTCAAAATACATGAGAGCAAAATTAACCTATAATGCTAAAGAAAATACAATTACTTATTTATATGATGCTGACAATAAAAGATATAGAAAATTAATGATTTTTACTGTTGCTCCTGATGAACTTCCTAATGCTGATTTAAAAACATATTTGAAGTCAGATTAAATTTCTTTTTGCAAAACACTTTTCAAAAGACATTCGATTATTACCTTTACAAAAAAATTACTCGATGTCAACTATTTATTTAGGTTTCCATTTTTCAGTAGTACCAAAAGAATTAGGCTCAGAAATTTTAATTGCTGAGCTCGGTGAAAAACCGTTTGAAAGTTTTATTGAAACAACCGATGGTTTTAGTGCTTATATTCAAAAAAATCTTTACACAAAAGACCTATTAGATGATATCTATTTATTACAATCTTCTGAATTCAATATTTCTTATACAATCGAAGAAATTGACCAAGTCAATTGGAATGAAGAATGGGAAAAAAACTTTGAACCTATAGATATTGATGGAAAATGCCATATCCGAGCACCGTTTCATCCAAAAACTACTGCTGAATATGATATAGTTATTGAGCCAAAAATGAGTTTTGGTACAGGTCATCATGAAACTACTCATATGATGATACAACAAATTTTAGAAACTAACGTTCAAAATCTTAAAACGTTAGATATGGGTTGTGGGACAGCTATTTTAGCCATTTTTGCAGAAATGAAAGGCGCCAAACCAATAGATGCTATTGATATTGACAATTGGTGTTATCTTAATTCTGTAGAAAATACAGAACGTAATAATTGTAAAGAGATATCCGTTTTTGAAGGCGATGCTGAATTATTACAAAATAAAAAATATGATTTGATTATTGCTAATATTAATCGCAATATATTGTTAAACGATATGCAACACTATGTAAATTGTTTATCTAAAAAAGGGATTCTTTTATTGAGTGGTTTCTATAATGAAGACATTCCTTTTATAAATGAATCATGTGTAGAAAAAGGATTAACTTTTGTTAAAAAATTCGAAAGAAACAATTGGGTTTCATTGAAATATGTAAATTAGTATTTTGAAATTTTACACTTTGTAAAAACAAATAAAAAATGAATACAATAGAAAAAACACAAGAAGACGTTTTAGTTGATGAATTAGTAGCTATTAACAATGAAATTGTATTGTTTAATGACGATGTGAATACTTTTGACCACGTAATTGATACTCTAATTCGTGTTTGTCAACATTCATCGGAACAAGCAGAACAATGTGCGATTTTAGTTCACTATAAAGGGAAATGTACTGTAAAAACGGGTTCTTTTGAGGAGCTAAAACCACAATGCATACAACTATTAGATGCTGGTCTTAGTGCAGAAATAGTTTAAAAGATACTAACCTTTAAACTTCCAATCAAATTCATCATTATCTTTGATGATAGCTCCTATTTCCAGACGAATTATCACTCCAAACTCAGATTGTAGAAGTAGCCAATTACTTTCGTTAAAGTGATTTTCGGTACTATCAAAATCTTCTTGTTCCCATGATTTAAAAGGCAATTCACTTTTTATTACAGCTACATTTTTGCCAATTACCTTTTTATCTAAAAGTGTAGCTTCCTCATTAGAAGTAATTATGTAACCTAAACGAAAAGATTCATCTTCATAGAATGTTAGGCGTAATTTTTCTTTAAAATATAAATAAATCTCATTACCATCATCATCTTTAAATTGTTTACTTGGTTCACCATAAATGGCTTGAACATGATTTTGATTCATACCAAATAACAATTGGTCGACCCCATTTTTTGGATTAATTTTCATAAATTTTATTTATCACAAATATCGCAAAGTTTTTAATTTTCAAATGAAGTATTTATTAATTTTACTGTTAAATTATTAAACAAAAAAAATGGGGATATTTTCTGCACTTATGGGCAATGCTGGTCAGGCAAACGAAGAACAGCTTATCAATCAATATGGTCAATTACTAATTGAAGATGAAAAAATAGAAATGGGTTTTAAACTTATTCGTGATGTGTTTATTTTCACAAACAAACGATTAATTTTAGTTGAAAAACAAGGTATAACTGGAAGTAAAATAGAATACAAATCAATTGCCTATAAAGCAATTTCAAGATTTAGTGTGGAAACTGCAGGAACATTTGACTTGGAAGCTGAACTAAAAATTTGGGTTTCAAGTGAACAAAATCCAAGTATTATTAAACAATTTACTAAATCAGTAAATGTTTATGATGTGCAAAAAGTTTTAGCTTTTTATGTTTTATAAATTTAATTATACTCAAATTTACCAAACTCACTTTCAATAGTGAGTTTTTTGTTGCTACTAGCTTCTACTCTGCCCACAATTTGAGCTTCAACACCAAAAGATTTTGAGATTTCAATGATGTCTTGAGCAATTTCATTGGGCACATATAATTCCATTCTGTGACCACAATTGAATACTTGATACATTTCTTTCCATAGGGTTTTCGATTGTTCTTGAATTAATTTGAAAAGTGGTGGAATAGGAAATAAATTATCTTTTATAACATGAACATTATCTTCACCTTGCCTGTCGTCAGGCAGGAAATGTAATACTTTGGTTTGAGCACCGCCAGAACAGTGTACCATTCCATGAATTTCATCTGGGGAATATTTATTCAAAATAGACTTTATAATTGGAGCATAGGTTCGTGTTGGTGAGAGAACCAATTTACCAGCATCAATAGGAGAATTTTCAACTTTATCAGTAAGTTTGACATTTCCAGAATATACTAAATCATCGGGAACAGAAGAATCAAAACTCTCTGGATAATTTAAGGCTAAATATTTAGAAAAAACATCATGTCTTGCCGATGTCAAACCATTGCTGCCCATACCGCCATTATAACTCTTTTCGTAATTAGCTTGTCCAAAAGAAGCCAGACCAACGATGACGTCGCCAGCTTGAATAGTTGCATTATCAATTACATCGCTACGTTTCATTCTTGCTGTTACTGTAGAATCCACAATAATAGTTCTAACTAGATCTCCAACATCGGCAGTTTCCCCACCTGTGGAATGGATAGTGACTCCAAAAGTTTTTAATTCTGCAATTAATTCTTCAGTTCCATTTATAATAGCTGAAATAACTTCGGCTGGAATTAAATTTTTATTCCTTCCAATAGTTGATGAAAGCAAAATATTATCTGTTGCTCCAACACATAACAAGTCATCAATATTCATAATTAATGCGTCTTGTGCAATGCCTTTCCATACAGATAAATCACCTGTTTCTTTCCAATACATATAAGCTAAAGAAGATTTTGTTCCTGCGCCGTCAGCGTGCATGATAAGACAATAAGCATCATCATTTGTCAAATAATCTGGAACAATTTTGCAAAAAGCTTTTGGGAATAATCCTTTATCAATGTTTTTGATGGCGTTATGCACATCTTCTTTGGAAGCAGAAACTCCCCTTAGGTTGTAACGTTGGCTGTTATCAGAACTCATTTTTTTGGAGTTAGTTGCCCTTAGACAAGCTGAGGGAGAATGTTGTGACACAAAGATAAGATTTCATCTGGGATTTAAGAATTTGGAATTTAATAATTAATTTTCTAGTATTAAAATCTCAACTCTACGATTTTCATCGGCTTCAACTTCATTTTTTTCAGGAATTTTATGAATTGGTTTGGTGACACCAAAACCTTTAAACGTTAATCTTTTTCTATCAACTTTATTTCTTATGAGGTAAGAATATATGGCTTTGGCTCTGGCAGTTGAGACATCATTTTTATCATTTAACAATTGACAACAAATATGCCCTTGAACTTCAATTTTTAGTTTAGGATTTTCTTCCATAGCACAGAGTAAATCATATAATGTAGGTTGTGATTTGGGTACAATTCTGGCTGAATTGTTAAAAAAATAAATATTAGGAAGTTTTATAGTTTCACCAACTTTGGAATTTCTAATTAGTTTATTCAATTCACTTTCAACAAATTTGATTACTTCTTCATTGAAAAAAATGATTACTTTTCTATTTTCAGCTTGAATTTTTGATTGTTTGAAATCTTTTCCAAATGCAATGCGCTCGATATTTTTATTGAATTTTAATCCACTTTTTACTAATAAATCATAAACATTATTGATTCTCCTTTCTGCTAATTTTTTATTATAATCTTTACTATCGATACTATCACAATAGCCTAATAAGCTTTTGATTTCAATGTTTTTATTTTTTGCAATCCATTCATTTGTAGCTAAAATTGAATTTTGATTTGGGAAATCTTTGTTAAAATCAAAAAAAACTTCAAACTGTTTTTGTGAAAAACAAAAAATAGGTAAGAAAAACAATAAAAGACAAGTAAACTTTTTCATATTAATTCTCTAAGATTAAAATTTCAACTCTGCGATTAGCAGCTCGTTCATTCTCGTCCTTTTCGGGCAAAGGATAAATAGGTAATTTACTACCAAAACCTTTATAAGTCAATCTACTTTTTGAAATCTCATTCATAACTAGAAAATTATAGATTGCTTTGGCTCTTTGGGTTGATAAATCATTTCTATCTGATGGCATACAACATAAATGTCCGTGAATTTCAATTTTTAATTTTGGATTTTTTTGCAAGACTAATAACAACTCATACATTTTTCCACGTGATTCATTCACTACAGCAAATGTATTGATGATGAAATTAAGGTTTTCGATTTTCAATTTTTCACCCGGTTTAGCTTCGCCTACTTTCTTCATAAAAACTATATCCAATTTGAATTCAGATTTGGTTCCATTAGGATTATCGAAAACTAATTTTTCGGGATAAACTATTTCGGGTTTAACATCTACGGCAACAACTTCTTTTTTAATTCCCAAAATTTCTTCTTCTCGAGATAAATCTTTTTCTAGGATGTAAAAAATAATAACTTTTCTATTTTCACCTTTATGAATTGACTGATTAAAACTTTCCCCAAAACTTCTGGTTTTAAAATCTTCTCGAAACTTAATCTTATTTTTTATATTTTGAAAAATGTAATCAACGCGTTTTTGTGCCAAAGTATCATTAAAACTAGATGTGCCATCTTCGTCTGTAAAACCTTGAATGGCAACTATTTTATTGTTCTTGTTTTCAGAAATCCAATGATTTAGTTTTTCATTTTCTTGGGTATTTAATTCAAATTTATTACTGTCAAAATACACGTCAAACTGTTCTTGTGCAAGAACAGAACTTGTAAAAATAAAATACAAAAAACAAATAAAAACTTGTTTCATAAAAATAATTATTGAAACGAAGTTAAGCTATTTTAAATAAAAAAACACCCAACAATATAATAAACTGATGGGTGTAAATTAATTTTTAGTATAATTACTTGGTAAACAATAATTCTCTGTACTTGGTTAGTGTCCAAATTTCATCATCTACTAATAATTCCAATTTATCGCAATGTTCACGGATAACTTCGAAGTATGGTTTTACCCTATCGCAGTACATTTCAGCCATTTTTTGAGCGTCTGTTAATGCGTTTGCTTTTTTACGAGCTTCAGTCATTTCCTCCACTTTTGTAATAATTCCTTCGATGTGAACTGAAATTTCTTTGATTAAAACAATTTGTTCTTTTGCAATTTTATCGAAGTCTTTTCCGAAGATTTCTTTCAAACCACGAACGTTTTCAATCAAAGTATTTTGGTAACGAATTGCGGTTGGAATAACATGATTGCTAGCAATATCACCCAAAACTCTACCTTCAATTTGAATTTTTTTAGTGTATTCTTCTAATTCAATTTCGTAACGTGCCTCTACTTCAACGTGGTTCATCACACTTAAATCTTTGAATAAATCTAATGCTTTTTTAGATACTTTAGCTTTCAAAGCTGCTGGAGTTGTTTTATGATTACTCAAACCACGTTTTTTAGCTTCTTTTTCCCACGCATCACTATAACCATCTCCTTCAAAAAGAATATTTTTAGTTTCTTTAATATATTCTCTCAAAACATTGAAGATTGCTTCGTCTTTCTTTAAATCTTTTTTCTCGATTAAAGTATCTACTTCTTTTTTGAATTCTTTTAATTGTTTTGCAACTATTGAATTCAAAGTTGTCATTGCGTTAGCACAGTTAGCAGAAGAACCAACTGCACGGAATTCAAATTTATTTCCTGTAAAAGCAAAAGGAGAAGTTCTATTTCTATCAGTATTATCTAATAATACGTCTGGAATTTTACCAACAACATTCAATTTTAAATCTGTTTTTTCTTCTGGTGATAATTTGCCGTTAGTCACACCTTCTAATTCAGCCAATACTTTTGTCAATTGCGCTCCAATAAAAACTGAAATTATTGCTGGTGGAGCTTCATTAGCTCCTAAACGATGGTCATTACTAGCAGTAGCAATTGATGCTCTCAATAATTCTTCATACTCTTGAACCGCTTTAATTGTATTTATAAAGAAAGATAGGAATTGCAAATTGCTCATAGGTGTTTTTCCTGGAGATAATAAATTAACACCTGTATCTGTAGCCATTGACCAATTATTATGTTTTCCTGAACCATTTACACCTTTAAAAGGTTTTTCATGAAATAAAACTTTAAAATCGTGACGTTCGCCCACTTTTGACATCACATCCATCAATAAAGAATTGTGATCAACTGCTAAGTTAGTCTCTTCAAAAATTGGAGCTAATTCAAATTGATTTGGTGCTACTTCATTATGACGTGTTTTTACTGGAATCCCTAACAACATACATTCTTCTTCCAATTCACGCATAAAGTTTAAAGCGCGTGAAGGGATAGAACCAAAATAATGGTCATCTAATTGTTGCCCTTTTGCTGAAGTATGTCCTAAAAGCGTTCTACCAGTTAATAACAAATCTGGTCTTGAATTAGCTAATGAACTATCTATTAAAAAATATTCTTGTTCCCAACCTAGAGTAGCGGTTACTTTTTTGACATTTTTATCAAAATATTTACATACTTCAGTTGCGGCTTCATCAACAGCGTTTAAGGCACGTAAAAGTGGAGTTTTATAATCTAAAGCTTCACCTGTGTATGAAATGAAAACAGTTGGAATACATAAAGTAGTACCAAAAATAAATGCTGGAGAAGTTGGATCCCATGCAGTATATCCTCGAGCTTCAAATGTATTTCTAATGCCCCCATTTGGAAAAGAAGAGGCGTCTGGCTCTTGTTGAACTAATTGTCCTCCTCCAAATTTTTCTAAAGGATCTGAACCATCATATGATGTTTCAAAAAAAGCATCATGCTTTTCAGCAGTTGCTCCTGTTAAGGGCTGAAACCAATGTGTATAATGAGTTACACCTTTTGCAACTGCCCACTCTTTCATTCCCATAGCAATATAATCTGCTAGTTTTCTGTCGATTTTTGTTCCGTGCAGAATGGCATCTTTCACTCCTTTATAAGCATCTGAAGTTAAAAACTGCTTCATTGCTTTATCATTAAACACATTGGCACCGAAAATAGCTGATTTTCTATCAGCTTCTTCAAATTTTACGGGCTTTCTACCCGATGCATCTTTTAATGCTTGGAAACGTAAAGTTGACATAAATAATTAATTTTAAAAGTTATACCCTGATAATATGATGCAAATATAATATTATTTTAAAATAAAAAGATATACACCCTACTTTTTTAGGGGTAATTTATTAAAATTTAAAAACATACTGTTAATAACTTTTATCACATCCTACTAAAAATTACACTATGAAAATTCAAACAGCTATATTTGTATCATTAAAATAAAACAACATGATAGTTTGGATAGTTTTTTTGTCAATAATTTTATTATTTCTAACTTTAGATTTAGGAGTATTTAATAAGAATCCACATATTATAAAACCCAAAGAAGCTGGTATTTGGACTGCACTATGGGTAATATTATCTTTTATTTTTTCTGGAATTGTACATTGGATATACACCAATGGATTTATTGCTAATCCAACCGGAATAAAACCTATTGTTGCTACAATGAAATATATTACGGGCTATTTAATTGAATTATCCTTAAGCATAGATAATATTTTTATAATGGCAGTAATTTTTGCGTCATTCAAAATACCTCAAAAATACCAACATAGAGTTTTGTTTTGGGGAATTTTAGGGGCTATTATATTTAGAGGTTTGATGATATTTTTTGGGGTGGCTTTAATTAATAAATTCAGTTGGATGACCTACTTGTTTGGAGCATTTTTGATTTTTACCGCAATTAAAATGTTAGTTAAAGAAAATGAAGAAGAGTTTGAACCAAAGAAATCTTTAGTATATCGAATCATTGGTAAAGTAATACCAATAACAAGCCATACAGATAAGGAACATTTTTTTACAAAAATTGACAGTATCAATCATGCTACACCTCTATTTGTTGCTTTAATAGTAATTGAAGTTATGGATATGCTTTTTGCATTAGATAGTGTGCCAGCTATTTTAGCCATTACCTCTGATCCATTTTTAGTTTTTAGTTCTAATATTTTTGCTATTCTTGGGCTTCGTTCTATGTATTTCTTTTTGGCAAATATGTTAGAAAAGTTCAGTTATTTAGAATTTAGCTTAATTGCCATTCTTCTTTTCGTTGGAATTAAAATGATTATAGTTCATTATTATAAATTTCCTGAATGGGTTTCATTAGGGTTTATAACTATCGCATTATTAATAGGGATTTTAGTCTCAATAAATAAGAGCAAAAATACAAGTCAAAACTAACACACTTTTATAAATTCTTACTATATGTTCTGCGCTTTCTAAAAACCACTGGATCAAAATGTTTCCAAAGATTATGTATGGCATGATTTTCTTCTAACTCAGGAGTTCTAATACAATTTTGAATGCCTTTTTCTTTAAATGTTTTATAATATTCAATAAAGATTATAGCGGTTACCCCTTTACTTTGGTATTCAGGGTCAACGCCTATTAAATAGAACAATACTTCCTTGCTTTCTTTTTTGGCTTTAAGCAAATGATAAAACCCAAAAGGGAATAGTTTGCCTTTTGCTTTTTGAAGTGCTTGAGAAAAACTAGGCATTACAATACTGAACGCAATCATCTTTTGGTCTTTATCTACTATAAACTTTATATATTCAGGATTGATAAAACTTATATATTTCTTTTTGAAATATTCTTTTTGAACAGCTGTAATTGCTACAAAAGAAGATAAACTTGCATAACTTGCATTAAATAAATCAAACATTTCATCAACATAAGGCATTATATCTTTATTATTACTAAAATTTAATGCTTTTAAATTGTAACGTTTTTTTATCAATTCATTTACTTTCGAGAACATTTCTGGCTTAACATTCGAAAATGGAAAACGATTTTCTAAATATTCTTTTTCTTTAGTAAAACCTAACATTTCTAAATGATTCTTGTAATATGGAAAGTTATACCAAGTAATCATTGAGCCAATTTCATCAAATCCTTCAGTCAAAACTCCAACTTTATCTAAATTAGAAAAACCCATTGGCCCTTCAACATATTCTAGATTATTTTTATTGCCAAGTTCAAAAACTTTTTCAAGCAAAGCTTTTGTCACTTCTATATCATCTATAACATCCCACCAACCAAAGCGAACTTTTTTCTTTTGTTGGTCTTTTACTTCTCCCCAATTGATTATAGCGGCAATTCTCCCAACTATTTTATTTTCTTTAAAAGCCAAATAAAAATAGGCTTCAGCAGACTTAAATGCTGGGTTTTTTGTTTTATCAAAAGTTTCTAATTCATCAGCAATTAACGGTGGAACCCAATAGGGATGATTCTTATACAGAGCAAATGGAAATTTTACGAAATCTTTGAGCAGTTTTTTGGAATTAGCTTCAACAATAGTAATCATTATGGTTTCAGGTTTTCTAATTCTACTTCGTCTTTTCTTTTTTTGCCTTTATCTTTTTTAGATTTTTTCTTATCGTCTATTTTATCTTTTTTAATTCTTTTGTAATTGGTTTCATAATTACTATCAAAACGCCATGAAAGACCTACACTTCCATAAAGTATTGCTGGTGTATCTTTAATGTTTTTAGCCAAAGAAGCATCCAACTGAATATTTTCCCTAACTAAATAGGCAGCGCCTGAACGAAAAATATTATCAGCATAATAATCACTTTTATAACTTTGCATTTCTAAAAAACCTGACCAACGCATATTGAAACCTCTGGTCATAGTTGCTATAATGCCATAACTTGGATATTTTGAAGTAACCTTATCAGCAATAATATTAGTCACAAAAACCCATTTGGTTCCAAATTGATTTTGAGTAATCAACATCGCTTTTGGACTGAACTTTGAATCGCCTTCGTATGTAAACGGATTAGTTCCTAATTGTAGATTAAAACCTCCATAAACCGCAACCGCTGGAATAAATTGTTTCCAACTAAATCTATGATTAGCTTTCCAACTGATAACATTGGGTTTACCGTCTTTTAGTTTTATGAAAGGGTCAAAAATTAAATATTTTGCTCCTAAAGTAAATTGTTTGAAACCACCGCGTGTATCATTAACCAATGGCGCTTGATACCAATCATACTGATATTGAGTATTCATAACAAATTCAAATTGATCAAAAAAAGCCCCGTATCTCATATCTAATTCAGTTCCGAAACCATTAGCTTCATAACGCGATAAATCGTGTTTTTCTTTAATTCCATACAAACCACCTTCAGCTTGAATAACAGTTTTTCCAACCGAAAAAGCCGACATAGATTTTCCTGGTCTATTAGAGTTTATAATATCTGTGTATTGAGCATATTGAGTAGCTGTACACATAAATAAAATAATAATTAATATGTTTTTTAAATTAGTCATAAATAGGTAATTATAAGTGTTGCAACTTTGTTAATCAAAAGTAGTGTATTTTATCATTTATTTAAGGAGTCAAAGCGAAAATTACATTATAGAATTTAGTATTTTTGACAAAAATTATTTATAAAATGGAAACCGCATCTTTAGCTGGACTGATAGAAGACTTATTTTATTTATTAATTATTTATTATGTCATCAAGTTTTTAGCAAAATTATTTTTGCCTGTTATAGCTAAGAAAGTTGTTCAAAAAGCTTCTGAACAATTTCAACAGCAGCAACAAAATCATCAACAAAAAAGCAATAATCAAACTTCAAATACAGAAAAACCAAAAGAAAAAAAGATTGTTGGTGAGTATGTAGATTTTGAAGAAATTGAATAATTTTTACTTGAAAACCTTATCCAAAAACATGAAACAAATTCAAAAGTTTTATCCACACTTTTTAGCCATCATTGGTTTCATCCTAATTGCTCTAATTTACTTTTATCCTGTACTGCAAGGAAAAAAAATATACCAGCACGATATCGTGAATTTTACTGGTATGGCAAAAGAGCAAAATGATTTCCGTGCTGAATATCACACTGAACCTTATTGGACAAATTCTTCCTTTGGCGGAATGCCAACTTACCAATCGGGAGCAAAATATCCTCATGATTATATCGGGAAATTCGATGAATTATTGCGCTTTCTTCCAAGACCTGCAGATTATTTATTTCTCTATTTTTTAGGATTTTATGGTCTACTTTTAGTATTGCGAATTGATCCGCTAAAGGCATTTTTTGGTGCTTTAGCTTTTGGATTCTCAACCTATCTAATAGTCATTTTGGGTGTTGGACATAATGCCAAAGCTCATGCTATAGCCTATATGCCATTAGTAATAGCTGGTTTTATCCTTGTATTTAGGAAAAGATTTCTGCATGGCGGTATACTAACAATGCTTGCCGTTTCTCTTGAAATAACTGCCAATCATTTTCAAATGACTTATTATTTGTTATTGCTTTTGATAGTGATGAGCTTTTACTTTTTGTATAAACTTTATCAAGAAAAGGATGTAAAAGCTATACCAAAAATCATTGGAACATTTTCTATTGCATTGGTATTTGCCATTGGTGCTAATGCGACAAGTTTATTGGCTACCAAAGAATATGCAGACTTTAGCACACGTGGAAAAAGTGAGTTGACTATAAATCCAGATGGTTCAAAAAAAGAGAGCAACATTACTATGGACAGAGATTACATCACTGAATATAGTTATGGTGTTGCAGAAAGTTTGAATTTATTTGTGCCACGATTATTTGGTGGTGGCAATAATCAGAAACTTACTGATGACTCTCATGTTTATAATTTCATGCTCAACTATGGTGCATCACCAGAAGAAGCCAAAGAATTTACCGATAATTATGCTATAACTTATTGGGGAAATCAACCGCAAGTTGCTGCACCGGCATACATTGGTGCTGTTATTCTTTTTCTTTTTGTATTAGCACTCTATCATGATAAACGAAAAATAAAATATGCTTTTTTGGCTGGAGCCATTTTTTCATTATTGCTTTCTTGGGGTAAAAATTTCTCCTTATTAACTGATTTCTTTATTGATTATGTTCCGGTCTATGATAAGTTCAGAGCCGTTTCTTCCATACAAGTATTGTTAGAATTGTGTGTTCCTGTATTAGCTATAATGGGATTACAATCTTTTTTTACTGATAAAGAAAAACAATGGTCTAGTTTATGGAAAACAGCAGCAACCACTCTAGGAATTATCATAATTCTTTTTGTGGGTAAAAGTATGTTCAATTTTGTTGGAGAAATAGATGGACAGCTTTTATCGATGTTAAAACAACAGCCCGACAAATCATTTGGACCTAGTTTTCTAGATGCCTTAAAAGAAGACAGAAGAGATTTATATAATGCCGATTTATTGCGTTCTGGTTTTTTAATAGTGGTTACTTTTGGAGCACTATATTTATATACAAAAAATAAATTAGCTCAAAATACAGCTATAATCATAATTGGTATTTTCATGGTTGGAGATTTATTTTTTATTGACAAAAACTATGTAAGCAATGATGGGCAACAATTCAGAAGTGCTCATGAAGTAGATGTCCCTTTTGAGCCAACTCCTGCTGATTCATTAATACTTGCTGATAATGCCAACTTTAGAGTTTATGAATTAGATGGCGGATTATCCAATTCAAGGTCATCCTATTTTCATAAATCAATCGGTGGTTATAGTGCGGTAAAACCAAGACGTTTTCAAGAAGTATATGACCATTTGATAGAAAAAAGTATGGATACCTTGGGCAGTATGGTGGACACCAAAACACTTTCTCTCAACAAAAGTATTCCAATCATCAATACATTTAACATAAAATATTTGATTGTAGGCACCGAAAAAGGCGATATTCCAATTGTCAATCCGTTTCATAATGGCAATGCGTGGTTTGTAAAAGAATTAAAAATTGTTAAGAATGCCGATGAAGAAATCAATGCTTTGGGTAAAGTTGACACTAAAAATGTGGCCATTGCAAATAGAGACCCTGATGAGCATATAAGTAAATTGATGCTTAAAGACGAAAATTTTGTGACAGATAGTTTGGCTACAATCAAGTTGAATGTATACAAGCCTAACCATTTAATTTATACTTCCAATAATGCCAATAATGGTTTTGCAGTCTTCTCTGAAATCTATTATAAAAATGGATGGAAAGTCGTCATTGATGGAACACCGCAGGGAAAAATAGAAAAGGTCGATTACACCTTACGTGGAATGCATATCCCAAAAGGAAAACATACCATTGAATTCAAATTTGAACCACAAGTTGTAAAAACTGGCAGTACGATTGCGCTGTTTAGCTCTATAGGAATGTTGTTAGTGATCATTGGTGGAATTTATTTTGACAAAAATGGCAAGAAAAAAAAATAAATGTCTGAACCAAAAAAACTTTTAATCATCACCTATTATTGGCCACCAGCTGGAGGACCAGGGGTGCAGCGATGGTTAAAGTTTGTGAAATACTTACCCGATTTCAACATTCAACCAATTGTTTATATTCCCGAAAACCCAACGTATCCTATTGTTGATAAGGGATTAGAAAGCGAAGTTTCAGACAAAGCGATTATTTTAAAAAACAGAATTTTTGAACCCTATGGTTTGGCTTCATTTTTTGGAAAAGACAAAACCAAAAAAATCAGCTCAGGAATTATTCCCAATCAAAAGAAACAATCCTTTTTGGAGAAAACCTTGCTTTGGGTTCGAGGAAATCTTTTTATTCCCGATGCTCGTTTTCTTTGGGTAAAACCATCAGTGAAGTATTTGAAAAAATACATTCAAGAAAACGATATTGATACCATTGTTACTTCTGGTCCTCCGCATAGTTTGCACTTAATTGGTTTACAATTAAAAAAAGAGTTGACGATAAAATGGTTGGCAGATTTTCGTGATCCTTGGACAACCATTGGCTATCACAAAGCATTGAAACTTTCTTCTTTTGCCCAAAAAAAACACAAAACTTTAGAGAAACAAGTACTAAATTCAGCCGATACAATTATAGTCACAAGCAAAACCACCAAAACCGAATTTCAGGCAATCACATCCAAACCAATTGAAGTCATTACCAATGGCTATGATATTGAAAAAATAAAAAAACAACCATTAGATGAAAAATTCGCACTAGCACATATTGGTTCGTTTCTTTCTGAAAGAAATCCTAGAATACTTTGGCAAGCCTTGCAAGAATTGGTAAATGAAAATACAGATTTTAAAAACGATTTTCGCCTAAAATTAATTGGGGCAACAAGTCAAGAAGTTTTAGACACGATTGCTAAATTTCAATTGAATGATTATATTCATAATTTGGGTTATATTTCACATCAAGAAGCTATTGAACATCAACGTAAATCTCAAGTTTTATTGCTTATTGAGATTAATTCATCAGCCACCAAAAGCATTATTCCAGGAAAACTTTTTGAATACATGGTTTCCGAGAGACCAATAATTGCAATCGGTCCAGAAGGTTCTGATTTTGCAGAAATCATTACAATAACAAATACTGGTGTTTTCTTTACCTATAATGAAAAAGAAAAACTGAAAACATTACTTTTGAAATATTATCAGCAATATCAAAACCGAAATCTAAAAGTTCATTCTGTTGGTTTAGAGCAATATTTCAGAAAAAATTTGACTGAACAATTGGCAAAAATAATTTCATAATATGAAGCAGCTTTTACTCATTAGCTTATTATTTTTAGGTAAAATAGTTACTGCTCAAAATATTGCCATTGGCATAAATAGTTCTGATTTAGAAAAAACTTCATTAGAGAAAGCCATTATCCATTTTAATGATGGAACTTCTGTCGAAGGTATAGGTAGGTTGAAAACCATTTTTACATCTAAAGAAGAAGTTATCATTTTTAAGATTGAAGAAAAAGACAAAGACGAAACCTGGACAGTTAAAGAAGCTAAAGGAATAACTATCATTTCTGATGAAGATATAAAAGATTATGAATATTTAAAAGTTACTAAAAATAGTTTTGCCGAATTATATGAAGTAATATCTGAAGGCAGCGTTACCCTTTATAAAAAAGTAAAAACATATTCAAAAAATCCTGTTAAAATGATTTTGCCAACTATTGCAGCCAATGCACCCGGCGGAATGACAAACATTAATCATGATTATGGATATAAGCATAACGCTACTTCTTTAAAAAATGCAAGCTTTTATGTTCAACGGGAATCTGAACCATACCCTACAAAAATAAAGGACAATTATATAAAATCATTTGCTGACTATATGAAAGAGTGTGATGTTGTGGTAGAAAAAATAAAGAACCACGAATACAATTTTAGTGAATTAAAAGATATAGTCGATTATTACAACGCTAACTGTGGAGAATAATCAAAAACCTCTAACTTCGTAATTCATAAATCCTAAAACAAAACATGGGCATCGTACAAAATCAATCCATAAAAAACACCATCATTACTTTCCTAGGATTTGGGATTGGTGCCATTAACGCGTTGTTTTTTTACACTCATTTTCTCGGAAAATTGCACTACGGAATTGTAGCCAC